>NZ_JAELTU010000003.1 GCF_016429015.1 Rhizobium sp. ASV20 | reverse complement strand
CGAACTTCACCGGAGTAAGCGCGATGCCACGCTTGACGATGCGGCTCTTTGCGTTGAATTCGGCAATGGCCTTGCGGCGTCCGGCATAATCTGCGCTTTCCTCCAGTTCCGCCACGATACGCTGGATGATGCAATCCTCGACCCTCTGGTGATAGGGGGTGAGATTGCGCTCGCCGCTTGCGCCCATCGCATCATAGAAATTCAGTTTGCGAATATCGAGCGGGTCCTTGCCGACGGCAAAGGCCACTTCGTCAATAACGCGCTCGGCGCCGACCATGCCCTGAGGTCCGCCAAAACCGCGAAAGGCGGTGTTGGAGACCGTGTTGGTGTAGAGCGGCGCCGATTTGGCATGAACATGCGGGAAGAAATAGGCATTGTCGCAGTGAAACAGCGCGCGGTCGCCGACCGGGCCGGAAAGGTCGGCGGAAAATCCGGCCCGAAGCGCGAATGTATAGTCGACGGCAAGGATGCGGCCCTCGTCGTCGAAGCCGACATCGTAGTCGATTGCGAAATCATGCCGCTTGCCGGTGGCGACCATGTCCTCATCGCGATCGAGGCGGATTTTGACGGCGCGGTTCAATTTCTTGGCGGCGATCGCAGCGATCGCGGCGCACTGGTTTGCCTGGGTTTCCTTGCCGCCGAAGCCGCCACCCATGCGGCGCACTTCGATCGTCACGGCATTGCTCGGCACGCCGAGCGCGTGGGCGACCATGTGCTGCGTCTCGCTTGGGCCCTGGGTGGAGCAGTACACGGCAACGTCATCATCCTCGCCGGGAACGGCGAGCGATATCTGACCTTCGAGATAGAAATGGTCCTGTCCGCCGAGCCGCATTCGGCCCTTCACCCGACGCGGCGCCTTCTCAAGGTTTTCGGCTGCATCGCCACGCTTCAGAGTGAGCGGGGTCACGACCTGACGGTGGGTCGAGACGTCGAGGTCCCAGATATCGATATCCGCGGGCAGTTCCTCATATTCGATCTTGGCAAGCCGCGCGGCCCGCCGGGCCTGCTCGCGTGTTTCGGCAATCACGCAGAAGATCGGCTGGCCATGAAACTCGACCTTGCCGGCAGCAAGCACGGGATCATCGTGCATGTAGGAAGGCGAGATATCGTTGACGCCGGGTACGTCTTCATGGGTGAGGACGGTGACAACGCCCGGCGCTGCCCGCACCGCCGAAAGATCGACCGATTTTAGATTACCGTGCGCGACGGTCGACAGACCAAGGCCGGCATGCAGCGTGCCGGCAGGCTCTGCGATGTCGTCGATATAGACTGCGGCGCCGCAGACATGCTTATGCGCCGAGTCATGTCTCGGGCTCGAATGGACGCCGCCGACAATGGCTTCGGGTTTGAGATCCGGAGTGTGCTTGTTCATGGGGTCACGCGGCCTCGTATCTGGACACCTGTGCCGGTGTCGCATGGGACGTGGTTTCCAGGTAGAAACGTAGCAGAAGATTCTTCGCGGCGAGCGCACGATATTCCGCAGTAGCGCGCATATCGGTCAGCGGCGAATAGTCCTCGGCATATTTCTCCATCGCGGCCTCCACGGTCTGCTCGCTCCAGATCTGGCCAAGCAGCGCCTGTTCGACGGCGAAGGCCCGTTTCGGCGTTGCGGCCATGCCGCCATAGGCGATGTGGATCTCGGTCACCGTGCCATCTTCGGCAAGGGTCAGGCGAAAGGCGCCCAGTGTAGCCGTGATGTCTTCGTCCCGGCGCTTCGTCACCTTGTAGACGGCGAAGTTCTCGCCTGATGCCGGAATTGGAATATGCACGGTTTCAACAAATTCACCGGCTTGGCGATCCTGCTTGCCGTAAGCGATGAAGAAATCTTCAAGCGCGATGGTGCGCCGGATGGCACCTTTACGCAAGGTCAGCGATGCGCCGAGTGCAATAAGCGCCGGTGGCGTATCGCCGATCGGCGAGCCGTTGGCGATATTGCCGCCGATCGTGCCCATGTTGCGGACCTGCTGGCCACCAATGCGGGCAATGAGCGGACCGAGCTCCGGAATGTGCTGCGAGACGGTTTCAATCGCCTCCGAATAGGTGACGCCGGCTCCGATCGAGATTGTGCCGTCTCTTACGATGAGCGACTTCAACTCCTGCAGTCCGGCGATGAAAACGACCGGCGTGATGTCACGCATATGCTTGGTGACCCACAGGCCGACATCGGTGGATCCGGCCACCACGGTCGCGGCCGGAGTGGCCTCAAGAAAAGCTGCGAAATCATCGAGGTTTGCCGGGACGACAAGCTGATGGCGGCCTTCGCCGATTTCCACCCGCGCGCCATCGTGAAGGGCCTTGAGCCGCGCAATCATGGTTTCGCGCTCGACAAGCAGCGGATCGTTTTGCGTCCCGCCATAGCTGGAAATGGCGCGTGCGGCGCGCAGGATCGGCTCATAGCCGGTGCAGCGACAGAGATTGCCCTGCAGCGCGGTTTCGATCTGCGGATCCGTCGGGTTTGGGGTTTGCATCCAGAGCCCGTAGAGCGACATGACGAAGCCCGGCGTGCAAAAGCCGCATTGCGACCCGTGAAAGTCAACCATGGCCTGCTGCACGGGATGCAGCTGGCCATCGCTGGGGGCCAGGTGTTCGACGGTGACGACGTGACAGCCGTCAAGCGAGCCAAGGAAGCGAATACAGGCATTGACCCCTTCATAGACGAGTCCGCCCGACGATGTCAGCCGCCCGACAAGTACGGTACATGCGCCGCAATCGCCCTCGGCACAGCCTTCCTTCGTGCCTTTTAGCGACCGCGAGAGCCGCAACCAGTCGAGCAGCGTCTGGTCCGGCGCGACATCGCCAAGTGCAACATCCTGGCCGTTGAGGATAAAGCGCAGTTCCGAGCGAATTGTCATCGGCATGATCGTCTAGCTCCCGCGATAGGTGGAGTAGCTGTAGGGGGAGAGAAGCAACGGCACATGGTAATGCGCGCCCTGATCGTCAAGGCCGAAGCGGATCGGAATGATATCAAGGAACATCGGGCCTTCGCCCGAACGGCCAAGATAGTCGCCAGCGTGGAAGCGCAGCTCATAGATGCCCGACTTCATGTCATCACCCGCCAGCAGCGGCGCGTCGCAGCGGCCATCGTCATTCGTCCGCACGGACTTCAGGAGATGCAACGTCTCTCCATCCACCCGGTGGAGGTCGATGCGCAGATCCTCGGCCGGCTTGCCGAGCGCCGTGTCCAGAACGTGGGTGGTGAGCCGGCCGGCTCCTTGCGAATGAGACTGCATTTTCTTCTCCCGAACGTAGCGCTCCTGCCTCCACTATCCGCCAGGCCCATCCCCCTGAAAAGCAGCGGGATCGTTCGAGACTTTCAAAATTTCCAAGGGGAATAGCGCGCGCGATTTGCGGTTAGAAATTTGCCATCGAATACATTTGGAGGAGTGTTTCATGCGATATTGCCGTGACATGCACGGTTATGGCCAGATGCCACCGGCCGCTCAATGGCCGGGAGATGCGCGCGTCGCCGTGCAATTCGTGCTGAACTACGAAGAGGGTGGCGAGAATTGCGTGCTGCATGGCGATGCGGCATCGGAAGCCTTTCTGTCGGAAATCGTCGGTGCCGCCCAATGGCCCGGCCAGCGCCACTGGAACATGGAATCGATCTATGAATACGGCGCTCGTGCCGGTTTCTGGCGCCTCCACAGGCTGTTTACCGAAAAGCAGGTCCCCGTCACCGTGTATGGCGTCGCGACGGCTCTGCAACGATCACCGGCACAGGTTGCCGCCATGCTGGAAGCGGGTTGGGAGATTGCTTCGCACGGCCTCAAATGGGTCGAGCACAAGGACATGGGACCGGAAGAGGAGCGGACGGCGATCGCGGAAGCTGTTCGCCTCCATACGTTGGTCACCGGCGCACGGCCGCGCGGCTGGTACACGGGGCGCTGTTCCGTCAACACCGTCGATCTGGTGACGGAAACGGGCGGCTTCGACTATATCTCCGACACCTATGCCGACGATCTTCCCTATTGGTACGAGCATGGTGGTCGTCACCAGCTCATCATTCCCTATACGCTCGATGCCAACGACATGCGTTTTGCAACACCGCAGGGCTTCAACAGTGGTGACCAGTTTTTCAGCTATCTGAAGGATTCTTTCGACGCTCTCTATGCAGAGGGTGCCGCAGGCAGCCCGAAGATGATGAGCATCGGCCTGCACTGCCGGCTGATCGGGCGGCCGGGGCGCGTCATGGCGCTCGCCCGCTTCATCGACTACATCCAAAGCCACGACAAGGTCTGGATCACGCGCCGCGTCGACATCGCCGAACATTGGGCCAGGATCCACCCGCCGAAGCCGGTTGCCGAGCGGCCCTCGCAGATGCCGGAGGTCGCGTTCGTCGAGCGCTTCGGCGGCGTTTTCGAACATTCGCCCTGGATCGCAAAGCGCGCCTTTGCCGGCGAACTTTCGCCGGCAAACGACACCGCCATCGGCCTCCATGCCGCGCTCACCTTCCAGTTTCGTGCCGCGAGCGAAGACGAGCGGCTCGGTGTACTCGTTGCTCACCCGGACCTTGCCGGGAAGCTGGCGCAGGCCAAGCGGCTGACGGCAAGTTCGACCGAAGAGCAGGCATCCGCTGGCCTCGATGCCCTGACGGATGGGGAGCGTGCGCGTTTCACAGAGCTTAACGACCGCTATGTCGCAAAATTCGGTTTCCCCTTCATCATTGCCGTTCGCGACCATACGAAAGCCGGGATCCTCGCCGCGTTCGAGACCAGGATAGAGAATGACCGAGCCGGTGAATTCGCCACTGCCTGCGGCCAGGTGGAGCGGATCGCACGCCTGCGGCTTGCCGCGTTACTTCCCGACGAAGGGGGCGAGCGTCCGCGCGATCAACTGACCGCGGCATGAACGACCAATGCATGCATGGGAGCAACAGTGACGAGGAGAGCGTGAATGAAAGTGATCGAAATTCAGCCGTTGACGAATGCCGCCTTCTTTCCGTTCGGCGACGTGATAGAGATGGAAGGGGCATATAATTACCCCATCAATGCCGGCAAATGTGTGCGCTACCATGATCTGGCGAAGATCGAGACAACGGGCGAAAAGGCTCGGGCGATGATCAGCCTCTTGCGTGGCGAACCGTATGAGCTGCCGCTGGAGCTAAAAATGGTCGAGCGGCACCCCCTCGGCAGCCAGGCCTTCATACCGCTGACGGACTATCCGTTCCTGGTAGTCGTCGCCAAAGAGACGGCGAACGGACCGGCTGAACCATTGGCCTTCCGGACGAAGCCGGGGCAGGGCGTTAACATCGGTCGCAATGTCTGGCACGGTATCCTGACGCCGCTCGACGGCCCCTCTGATTTCGCCGTGGTGGATCGCGGCGGCGAAGGCGTAAACCTTGAAGAGCATTTTTTCGAGGAGCCGTTCCTGATCCGCTAAGCGAAACTAGGGAGAATTCGAGGGATGAAAGGGGGCGTCGCGGCAGCGGCGCCCCTCTCCGAATAGTTAGGCATTTCAAAAATGACGGCCTTACGCCCATCCTGGGCAGCGGCCAAATCTGAAATTGGATCCAGCGGGAAGCTCAGTTTCAGCCGCGAAGGTGCGCCTCCCGTCTCTCCAAAGAGTTTGCTGGTGGTAGCTGTAGCCTCCATTGTATGTAAAATGTGAACAAGCGGTGATCTGAGCCCCCAAAGCGGGATCTTAGATCATAGCTGACTCAAGGATAATATTAGGGAAAATCAGATAGTTCACCGCCAAGAATAGGTGAATTCAAACTGCACGTATTCGGAGATCAAGCATGGTTGCCGACAGAAAACTTGATAAGCCGACGATTGAGGATGCCTTCGACGCGATCGCGAAACTGGCTTCACAACGCGGCATCGTGTTGGACATGGCGGTTTATGGCGGATCATGCCTAGTTCTGGCCTCCGATATTCGCATGGCGTCGGAAGACGTTGATGCCGTCTATCTTAATCATGAGGAACAGGCGAGAAAGATCGTAGACACCATTACTCGGGCAAACCGTCTCCCTGAAGGGTGGATGAACCAGGCGGCAAAGCAATTCGCTCCTCCACGAGGAAACCCCGCCCCTCATCTTCTCGAATTCAGAGACTATCCGAGAGATGGATCGGCGCTGGGGCTTCGGATCTTCACACCCACGCCAGAATATTTGCTTGCGATGAAGGTGCTGGCCAATCGAGCACCCGATGATGATAAGAACCTTACGGATGTGACGGACGCTGTTGCGCTCATGAAGCTGACCGGGATCAATACTTTTGAGAAGATTGTTGAACTTATGGAGCAATGTTATCCTAACATCCCGGGAGTCGTAGCTCCAACCGTCTCCACACGAATGAGCGCGAAGATCAAGGGTCTGGTCGATGAATACAATGGCGCCAATGCAGCAAATCCGACCTGGATCGCTGGCCGCGGCCGTCCACTCGCACCTTGAAGCGGGTAGCGAGTTTCGCTACCACCTTGCCAGCTTTCTTGACGGTTTCTATCTGGACCCCTCCAGTCGACGAAGACGAGATAGGCTTGTTGATCCACCCGGTTTGACGGGAGACGAGCGTTTTGATGCACTTGTAGGCGCGATTGGCGAGCATCTCTGCCGCCGATGGAGGATAGGTCCACCTCCGCTCTGGACAGAGGAGCCTGAACGCTTCCTGAAAAGGCCTTGGTTCCTTGGTCCAGAACGTATGAAGCCCTTCTTTCTCGTGGAGAGCCCCAGCGCTTACAGGCGCCGGTTCATTTTCACGGAAATGGAGCCTCTTCGTCGGGCGCGAATGCCTCGTGACGCAATGTGGTGGCATACGGAGGGTATCAGGACCGGCATGACCCCACTTCCTGAGGAGGTTGTGACGACTGAATTTTTAGACGAGATATCGGATGCGTCACACACAAGCGCAATGTGAAGCAGCTTCCATCAAGCCGGCTTTCGCTGCCGGTGACGGTTGCTAGCCCGGTCATGGGGTACACAAAGAGCCGGAACACCATTGGACGTTCCGGCCCCTTTTCAGCTCGATGCCTTTAGTCTGCGAAGAAGGCGAAGCGGACGATGAACAGGGCCGCGACGATCTGCGTTGCCAGATGCAGCGTCGACCAGCGGCCGGTGCAGACCTTCAGCACCACATAGCTGATGAAGCCGAAGGCAAGACCGTTGGCGATCGAATAGGTGAAGGGCATGGCGAGCGCCGTCAGGGCTGCCGGTGCGGCTTCCGTCAGATCATCCCATTCGATCTCGGTCAATTCGCGCATCATCAGGCCGGCGACGTAGAGGAGCGCCGGTGCGGTCGCATACGCCGGAACCGAAGCAGCGAGCGGCGAAAAGAACAGGGCCGCGATGAAGAGCACTGCAATCGTCAGCGCCGTCAGGCCTGTGCGGCCGCCAGCCTGAACGCCCGAAGCACTCTCGACATAGGCGGTCGTGCTGCTGGTGCCCATCAGAGAGCCGGCGACGATGGCGGCGCTATCGGCGAGAAGGGCTCGGCTCAGGCGGCTCGGCTTGCCTTCTTCGAGCAGTTTGGCGCGCTTGGCGACGCCGATCAGCGTGCCCGTGGCGTCGAAGACTTCGACCAGGACGAAGACGAGAATGATATGGACGAGGCCACCATGCAGCGCACCGACGATGTCGAGCTGCAGGAAGGTCGGCAGCATCGAGGGTGGTGCCGAAACGATACCGTGGAACTGGCTGACGCCGAAGATCCAGGAGAGGACGGTGACGGCGAGAATGCCGATCAGGATCGAGCCCTTCACCTTCATCGCATCGAGGACGGCGATGACGAAGAAGCCGAAGATCGCGAGGAGCGGGCCGGTCTGCTTCAGATCACCAAGACCGATGAGCGTCGCCTTGTTTGCAACGACGATACCGGCGCTTTTCAGCGCGATGATCGCCAAGAAAAGACCGATACCGGCGGCGATCGCGCTTCTAAGCGAGCGCGGTATACCGGCAATCAGCCAGCTGCGCACGCCAGTCACCGTCAGAAGGACGAAGATGGAGCCGGAGATGAAGACGGCACCGAGCGCCTGCTGCCAGGTAAAGCCCAGCGCTGCGACGACGGTGAAGGCGAAGAACGCGTTGAGCCCCATGCCCGGCGCCATGCCGATCGGCCAATTGGCGACAACGCCCATGATGATCGAACCCAGGGCTGCGGCAAGACAGGTCGCAACGAAGATGGCATTCCGATCCATGCCGGTGGTCGATAGAATGTCTGGATTGACGAAGATGATGTAGGACATCGTCAGGAACGTCGTCACGCCTGCGATGAGTTCCGTGCGGACGGACGTGCCGTGCTCACTTAGTTTGAAAAGCCGTTCAAGCATTGTTCCTCCCAAAGCGTTCCCGACGCTCTTGAAATCAAGGGGCTCGCCTGCATCTCCTCCGATGCCGGCCGCGAGAAGCGGTCATAAACGCTTCGTAGCGAAGGTGGATTGTGCGCTGTTAATGGGTCGGGATGCTAGAGCCGGATTTCCCTGCAATTCGCGAAAGACATTCTAATTTTTCGAACTATTTCCGCGGGTGTTGGCTTCGATCTCGGGGCGATCGATCGCTGCAATGCCGTCATCCATGCAGACACCACCGCCGAGTATGGCGGTCAGGCCATAGTGTTATCAGCCATATCTATAGCGCTACTGTGACAAAGCCAACCTTTTTTGCGGCGCATGGCGAAAGCGTGATCGCTCGTTGCCGCGTTGGAACCGCAGGGGATGGCTTTAAGTCATTCGCGGCCGCGAATGTCCATCATCCGCAGCGTCAAGGCTCGTGTCAGGCAAATTCGGTCGCTCACCGTCGATCAGGTATAGACAGCATCGAACAGGCGTTGGCATGCCTCGACGAGATTACCTTCTTCCAGCAAGGCGCCGCCGACGAGATACATGATGTCATTGCCATAGGCGGCTCGCATTTCGGCCACTCTATTCAATGTCATACCGCCACCGGGTGCAGGGACGATTGCCTTCGGTCCGCCCAGTTCAACTGAGCAGGCATTGGCGATCGATAGGCATTCCTCGCGGGTGAAGCCGAAGCGGCCACCGAAATTCGGATAGATGACGGCGTCCGCGCCCATCAGCCTGTGAAGCGTGCCAAAAAAGGCGCGGTGGGTAAATCCACAGTCCGGCGAAACGACGTTGGCGCCTGCAAAGGCGGGATGCGAGATCAGGGGCAGGGTGAAATCCGGGTCGGCCGCAAGGGTGCGAATGACATCGTAGCCGGCAAGTGCTGGAGCAATCATGACGCCCCCGGCGCCTGCTTCCTGAGCCTCTTTTGCTCGCTCGATGATCGCACTGGCGGGGCCGGTCACGTTCGGGACGAAGCTTGTTTTTCCGCCGCTCTTGGCGTTGGCTTCGCCGACAGCATCGACGCAAGCCTTAAGTCGCGTGCTGAACGGCGACGTCTTCTGATCGACCAGACCGTGATCGTCCTTGACGTAATGCATGCCACCGAGCGCGAAGTCATGGGCAAGGCGGGCAAGTTCCTTCGTCGAGAGGCCGACCGGCTTGATCGCCGACATGAGCAATGGCGTCTCGCCAACACCGGCACGGGCGCGCAAGCCGGCGATGCCGTGCCGGGGGCCCTTGCACAGATCGCGTATACCGGAGGAAAGGCCGATATCCTCCACCTTCAAACCCGGTTTGATGGAGCTGTTGCCGAAGACGATATTGAGAAATTGCAGGAAGTCGCCGCCAATATCGTCTTCCGAGTAGGAGATGGTGGCGAGGAAGCCCTCTCGCCCATCCTTATTTCTATCCAGCGCTTCCAACCGGCCGAGAATTTCATCTTCGACATAGCCCTTCGGCACGACGTGGCGCGGAATTTCAACGGTCTGTTCGAGCGCGATGTCGAGGGCGCGTTTCCGCGCCACCTCGGCATCGCCCGTCCGGATGAAATAGGTAACGGTAAAGCGCGGGGCCATCAGAGCGCCTCGGCCTTCTGCGCGGAATGAACGTGATCGAGCCGGACTTCCGCCAGTTCATCCTCGCCGATGGATAGTGGCTTGCCGAGGAGTTGTTCAATGGCGCCGACAAGCGCGCTGGCATCGAGCCCGTATTTTTTCATCAGATAGGGTTTGGAGGCGCCGTGCGCGAAGGTGTCGTTGAGGCCAAGCCGCTTCAGCTTGATGCCGATACCTTCCTCGGCCAGGATCTCCGCCACCAGCGAGCCGAGGCCGCCGACGACGGTGTGGTTCTCGAGCGTGACGACACCCTTCTTGCCGCGGGCGGCTTTCAGCAGGCCATCACGGTCGAACGGCTTCAACGTCGAGGCGTGCAGGTGATGGACACCGATCCCGCGCGCCTTGAGCGGTCCGCTTGCGCGCAGCGCTTCCTCCGTGCAAACTCCAGAACTGACGACAAGAATGTCATCGCCTTCGGAGAGCGTCCGCAGCCTGTTGAATTCAAAGGGTGTCGAGAAGAGGCGCGGCACCTCACCGCGCAGGACGCGGACATAGACGGGACCGTCAATGGCGTCAGCGACCTCCAGCACGGTTTCGACTTCCGTCGCATCGCCGGTCTCGAACACGGTCATGTTCGGCACTGCGCGCATGACGGCGATATCTTCGATCGCCTGATGGGTGATGCCGCCCGGTGTCGTGATGCCAGGCAAGAAGCCCATGAGCCGGACTTTACGATTGGAGTAAGCGATCGAATTGATCAGCTGATCGTACGGTCTGCGATAAAGAAATACCGAAAACGTGTGCAGGAATGGGCGATAGCCCTGCATGGCAAGGCCGCCGGCAAAGGACAGCATGTTCTGCTCGGCCATGCCAAGCGAAAGGAATTGTTCCGGATGCCTGTCGCGGAAGCCGTCGACCTCGCAGGAGGAGGTAAGATCTGCTGAAAGGCAGAGAACTTCGGGCCGCGCGACCGCAAAGGTTTCGAACGCCTTGGCATAGGGACGGTTGACGATCTCGACCATATTCAGGCCCTTTCCACTGCGTTCATGTCGATGCCAAGCTCGGCAGCCAATGCTGCCTGCATTTCCAGCCGCTCGTCCGCGCTCTTGAAGCGAACATAATGCAGCCGCGGGAAGCGCTTCTTGAGGAAGTTCATGCCCTGATAGGGAGACGTATTGGCGAGGATCACCAGCGGCTTGCCAGCCTCGGCGCTTGCGGCGGCCTGCCGCATGGCGTCGAGGTCGTGTCCGTCGACCGAGCGGCATGTCACGCCGAAGGCGCCGACACGCGCGGCAAGATCGCCAAGATCGAGGACGGAGGACATGGCGCCGTCGCATTGCTGGCGGTTCACGTCGACGATGACACGGATGTTGTCGATGCGGTGATAGGCCATGGCCGCAAGGCATTCCCAGGTCTGGCCCTCCTGGAACTCTCCGTCCGACATATAGACCCAGACCTTGCCCGGCTCGCTTTTCTTCTGCCGGGCCCAGGCGACGCCCGAGGCCATCGAAAGTCCCTGGGCGAGCGACCCGGTCGTTACTTCCATGCCGGGGCTATGTTCGGCGCCGATCATCTCGACCGAGCCGCCGTCCTTGTTGAAGTGGTCGAGCGCATCTTCGTCCATGCGCCCCATTTCGATCAGCGCGGAATAGATGACCAAGGCGTAATGTGCGGGTGAGATAAAGAAGCGATCGAATTCCGGTGCAAATGGACCATGATAGCCAGCACCCGTGAAGGCGTCGGGATTGTGCGCCGATGGCACGCCACGGAAGGGAAGCGGTACTTTCGGCAGCGTCGGTTCACCGAGCTTCAGGAATTCATTGTAGAGCAGCGCAAGACTTTCGGCGGCTGAGCAGGCTTGGCTCAGATAACCGCCATTGTTCTTCATGGTGTGAAAGAAGACGCGCCGGCGAATACCAAGCGCGATATCTTCCGTGGATTTCTGATTGGAGAGGGTCATCGTCTCAGCTCCGTTCCGGGAAAAGTGCCTTCAAGCCTTCCGGCGACGGTGTCGCGATGCCGCGCTCCGTTATCAGGCCGGTGATCAGGCGGGCAGGGGTAACGTCGAAGGCGGGGTTTGCCGCAGGGCTTCCCTCGGGCGAGATGCGAACGCTCGCAATCGAGCCGTCGCGTGCCTTGCCCTGGACGAAGCTAACCTCGTCGGCAGAGCGTTCTTCGATCGGGATTTCCTTGATGCCGTCGTGCACCGTCCAGTCGATGGTCGGGGATGGCAAGGCGACATAGAAGGGGACGTTGTTGTCGCGCGCTGCAAGCGCCTTGAGGTAGGTTCCGATCTTGTTGCAGACGTCGCCGTTTGCTGTCGTTCGGTCGGTTCCCACGATTACCATGTCGATATCGCCATGCTGCATCAGGTGGCCGCCGGCATTATCGACGATCAGCGTGTGCGGCACGCCATGGCCATCCATCTCCCAAGCCGTAAGATAGGCGCCCTGGTTGCGCGGACGGGTTTCGTCGACATAGACGTGAACCGGAATGCCTTCTTCCGTCGCCATATAGATCGGTGCGGTCGCAGTTCCATAGTCGACGGTCGCCAGCCAGCCGGCGTTGCAATGGGTCAGGATGCGGACAGGCTCGCCAGGCTTCTTCCTCGCGGCGATCTCGCGGATCACCTTCAGGCCATTCGCGCCGATTGCGCGGTTCAGCTGAACGTCCTCCTCGGCGATTTCGGCGGCACGCTTATAAGCGGCCTCGGCGCGCAGGTTTTCGGGCAGCGGCCGCAGGTGGTCACGCATGGCGTTCAGCGCCCAGCGAAGATTGATGGCGGTCGGGCGCGTTTCATTGAGTTCCTCCCAGACGGCATCGAGATGTGCGCTGGACGGATCTTTTGCCATGGCAATCGCAACGCCATAGGCGGCGGTGACGCCGATCAACGGCGCGCCGCGTACCCACATGTCGCGGATCGCAACAGCGACGTCATTGACCGTCTTTAGCGTAACCACTCTGAATTCGTGCGGCAGCCAGCGTTGATCGATAATGTCGACCGAGCGACCGTCCTCGTTGAGCCAGATGGTGTGGTAGTGGCGTTCTCCGACTTTCAAGCGAGTGTCTCCTTCTGAAGCCGTTCCGCTGTCGCACGGACATCTTTGAGGCTGTGGATGCGATGCCGGTTGACGGCGAGATGACGCCCAAGTTTCAGTGCCTTCTTTTCGCAGGCGGCCCGATGATTGGGATCGGCGATGGTTTCGAAATCGGCATTATGTGCAAGGCCGAGAATACGGCGATGCATCTCGATGCCGGCAAAGCCGAGCATTTCGCGATAGATCTCGTCGAGGACGATGTTGAGAGCCTGTTCCGCCCCCAGCATGTCAGCTTGATCTTCAAAGAGGCTTGCCTGGTAAAGGATGCCGTTGCGCTCGTTGCGCCAGAGATGGGCAAACTCGGCGCGGAATGTTTCCCAGATGGTTTCGACGGTATCGAGCAAATAGGCGCGCATCTCATCGCGCGCGGCATCGTCGCTTTCATGACCGCTTTGCGCGAAATAGCTCATCCAAAAATTGGCAAGAAGCATGCCGACGTCGAAACTGATCGGACCGTAGAAGGCAAACTCCGGATCGATAACACGCGTTTCATCATCGGTGACCATCACCGAACCGGTATGCAGGTCGCCGTGGCAGAGCGTCTCGGCCTTGGCGGAGAAGAGATGTTTCAGCCGTTGTGCCTCGACCTTGAGGTCGCGATCGCTACGCAATTCCGCAACGATCGGATCAAGTTGCGGCGATGTGTGCCGGTTAAGCGTGGCTTCGAAATAAGGATCGGAGAAGACGAGGTTCTCGGTGATGTCGCAGAGTTCGACATTGTCGGCGAAGAGAGCCATGTCCGTCTTCTTGTCGCGCGTCACCATCGAGAAATCTGAACCGCGGAACAGCGTGCGCGCGCAGAAGAGCCCGAGATCGCGACCGATCTTCGGAAGGATGCGGCCATCGATCAACGCCCGCCGCAAGATGACATGCGGGGTCAGAAACTCCATGGCGATAATGGCCTGGGCCACGTCGAAGAAATAGATTTCCGGCACCATGCCGGGATCGCGGGCGGACTGGCGTATCAGGGCATGATATTCGAAATACGAGCGCTTAAGGGGAAGCGGCCAGCTTTCGCCGACAAGACGCACATAAGGCAGCGCCTGCTTGACGATGGCGGCTCCCTGTTCGCCCGTGACGATGAAAACGAGATTAAGGTTGCCGTCGCCGACTTCCTTGACGGTCCACTGCGTGAAATCCTCGCCGATTTTCTCTTTGAGAATGGTGTTGCCGCCAAGCCGGCCCGGCAATGTCTCGACGCTGAGCGCCGCAAAGACTTGGGTGTCCATAATGCTCTCCTCCTGCGCATGTCGCGGCCTCCACCGTGTTTCGACATGCCGTCATGGGCACAACTAAGTCAGCATTCTGTCAAATGTCAATGGCCTTGACATTTGATTAAGAGCTATCCTAACCTGCTCTTATTGGGAGGAGAGAATGAGCGAACATGCAGTGTTTCGCATCGAAGGTGTCCGTAAATCCTTTGGTGCGGTGGCGGTGCTCCAAGGGGTGCATCTCGACCTCAAGGGCGGCGCCGTTACAGCCTTGATGGGTGCCAATGGCGCCGGAAAATCCACGCTCGTGCGCATCTTGAGCGGTGTCTATCCGCGGGATGCCGGAACGATCACTCTTTCCGATGCGCCCTTCGACCCATCGACGCCGGCGGAGGCGATCCGCGCTGGCGTTGTGACGGTGCATCAAAACATCAACGACGGTGTTGTCGCCGATCTCGATGTGGCGACCAATCTGACGCTCGACCGGCTGAACGGCCGCGGCGCTCGGCTGTTCTTCAATCCACGCCGGGTTCGGCGCGAGGCGGCGCTTGTTGCTTCGCGCATGGGTCTGACGATCGATCTTAAATCCAGTATCAATGATCTGAGCCTTGCCGATCGCCAGATGGTGGCGATTGCGCGTGCAATGGCGCATGAGCCAAAGGTGCTGATCCTCGACGAACCGACCTCGTCGCTGTCGAGTGCGGAGGCCGATCGCCTGTTCGATCTTGTTGACCGGCTGAAGGCGCGAGGCGTCGCCATTCTTTATATTTCGCACCGCATGTCGGATATCCGCCGGCTTGCGGACAGTATCGTGTCGTTGCGTGATGGCCGCATCACCGGCCATTTCGAAGGGCCGGATCTCGATTACGAAGGCGCCGTCAACGCAATGCTGGGCCGAAAGGTCTCGGCCGGTGCAATCTCGGTACGCGAGGCGAGCATTCCTGTTTTTCGGGCACAGGGCCTGAAGCTCTCCGACCATTCCCGACCGTTCGATTTTGAACTCGGTGATGGCGAGATCGTCGCCGTCACCGGCCTCGTCGGGGTCGGGAAATCGGCGCTTGCCGAAGTGTTGGCCGGAGCCCGCATGCCCGCATCAGGCCAGATGACGCTCGATGGCGCACGCTACACACCCAAGACGACGGGACAGGCAATCGCAAGCGGCGTTTTCCTTGTCGCCAAGGATCGCGGGATCAGCGGCATCGTGCCGGATTTCAATATTTACGAGAATATCAGCCTTCCGTTTCTGCGCCGCCTATCCCGTTTTGGCGTTTCGAACCGCACAAGCGAAAGGGCGAGGGCGCGTCAGCAGATCGCCGCGCTCGGTGTCGTCTGCCGCAGCGAGCGTGACGAGATGCATACGCTGTCGGGCGGAAATCAGCAGAAGGTCATGGTTGGTCGCTGGCTTTCGGAGCCGTCGCGGCTGCTTGTTCTCGATGAGCCGTTTCAGGGCGTCGACATCGTTGCCAGGCGTGACATCGGCAACAAGCTTCGTTCCTCGGCCAATGGGCGGGCCACCATTCTATTTCTCACCGAACTCGACGAGGCCTTCGAAGTGGCCGACCGCATTCTTGTGATGTCGGAGCAGACGATCGTCGGCGAGCATCGCAATTCCGGCATTGATGTCGAGCGCCTGCTGTCTGAGATCGCAGGTCAATCCTCTCAACAGGTCAACGCAATATGAGCAGTGAACAGAGCAAATCCGCAGGCGCGGTTCCCTTGTCCCAACCGAGCGTGAGCGTCAGGGATCTGGCGATAAAATATGGATTCCTCGTGCTGCTTTTCGGCATGATCATCTATTTCTCGCTCGTTACCGGCGGCTTTGCTTCGCCGCAGAGCGCGGTCTTCATCCTGCAATCGGTGTCGATCACCGGGATCCTTGCCCTCGGCGTCACCGCGACACTGGTGGTCGGCGGCTTCGACCTATCCATCGGTTCGGTTGCCACGAGCGCGATGATGGCTTCATCCTACGTGATGGTGGTCATGGGTGGCGATGCGGTCACGGCAACGCTTGTCTGCCTTGCCGTTGGGGTGCTGGTCGGGCTCATCAATGGCATTATCATCGTCTATATGCGCGTGCCGGATCTGCTGGCGACGCTCGGCATGATGTTTCTCTTGCTGGGGCTCCAGCGAATTCCAACCGAGGGCCGCTCCGTTGCCACCGGCATGACGCTGCCGGATGGCTCCGTCGCAAGCGGTTCGTTCAGCCCGGGCTTTCTCGCCCTTGGCCGCCATCGCTTCGATTTCATCCTGCCCAATCTCGTGCCGGTTTCGGTCGTCGTGCTGATCGTGCTGGCGATCCTGATCTGGTTCTTTCTTGAATACACTCGCTTCGGACGCATGATGTATGCCGTCGGCTCCAACGAGCGCGCAGCCGGTCTCGCCGGAGCGCCCGTCAATGCCTACAAGATTTCCGCCTACATCATCTCGGGCATCTTTGCATCGATCGGCGGCATTCTGCTCGCAGCGCGTCTTGGCCGTGGTGACATTGCGTCGGGCAACAACCTGCTGCTCGATGCGGTTGCCGCTGCGCTGATCGGCTTTGCAGTCCTTGGCGCGGCAAAGCCCAATGCCCTGGGGACGGCGATCGGCGCCCTTTTCGTCGGCATCCTGCTGCAGGGCCTGACGATGATGAATGTGCCCTACTACACACAGGATTTCGTCAAGGGCGCGGTTCTCGTCGTTGCCCTGATCTTCACCTTTGCATTCTCAAAGAGGAGCAAACGCTAGGGGCGCATGTCCCTGGCGGATAATCATAATTTTACTGGAGGAGGAGACTGACATGAAGATGACACGCAGAACGCTGGGCGCATTGACGCTTGGTTTGATGGGAGCCGTGGCGTTGGGAACACCATCCTTTGCCGCCGACATGCCAAAGCCGTTCGACAATCCCGGCAAGGTTAAGATCGCGCTGGTACGATATCTTTCGACCGGCGATTTCTTCCAGTCTTATCTGGGTGGTGTTGAGGCACAGGCCAAGGCACTGGGCGTGCAGTTGCAGGTGTTCGACAGCCGCCAGGACGCCGCCGTCCAGGCCGACATGGTCGACCAGGCCATCGCGCTCGGCGTGCAGGGTATCATCATCCAGCATGGCCTGACGGAATCCATGAAGGACGCGGCCCAACGCGCCGTCGATGCCGGCATCAAGGTCGTCGCCTTTGACGTCAACGTCGAAAATCCGAAGATTCCGCAGATCGAGCAATCTGACCGCGACCTCGCTCGCCTCGCACTCGAGCAGGCCATCAAGGACAATGGCGAAAGCTTCAAGGCCGGCTACGTCTATGTCGCCGGTATCGCGCCGCTCGACCGACGCGACGAGACATGGAAAGAATTCAAGAAGAAATATGCGGGCATCAAGGAAGCTGCCCAGTTCGGCACGATGGACAACCCGATCGCCAACTCCGTCGCCAACCAGGCTCGGTCGGTGGTTTCGGCCAATCCCGATATCACCGTTATGTTCGCCCCCTATGACGAATTTGCCAAGGGTGTGAAGATCGCCGTGGATGAAGCCGGAATGTCCTCGAGCGTCAAGATCTATTCGGCCGACATTTCGACGCCCGACATCGCTGCGATGCGTGAATCCGGTTCGGCATGGGCAGCTACGGCGGCGACAAATCCGGCCGTGGTTGGCCAGGTCTCCGTCCGTGCCCTCGCCATGCTGCTGGCAGGTCAGGATCCTGGGCATCAGGTTGTCGTTCCGCCGACGCTCATCACCCAGAAGGACCTGAATGCGCAGGACATCAAAAATATGGAGGAACTCGGAACCAAACTGCCGCAGTTCGCCCATGCGGATGTCGCGATGCCGGCCTGGATGCCCAAGGCGGCAGCCAAGTAATCAAACCTTTCCCAACGACTGGCGGCCGTAAGGCCGCCTTTTTTATTGTCTGCAGGGCGCCACGTCCCGGCGCGTGGTAATAAAAAATGCCCCCGAATGGGGGGCATTTGCGTTTTCGAGGTCGGGATTGATTTAACGGAGCGCGGCAGCGATGTTGCCACCATCGACGGTGGTGACATCGGCGGTCGTTCGCTCCGCCAGGGCATGGTGAACGAAGGCCCGGGCGACGTCGTCGGCTGTCACTTCGAGGCCAAGCAGGTTCCCACCCATATATTCGGACACCGACAGGCCACGCGCAGCCGCCCGGTTGGCGATCATCTCCTCATTGAGCAGGCCCGATCGAATGCGGTCGGCATTGACGGCATTGACCCTGATCCGGTCGGTGCCGTGTTCCAGTGCATATTGGCGGGACAGGAAAAGCGTTGCTGCTTTCGGAAGCCCATAGGCACCGAATTTGGCTCCGGGATTAACCGCCTGTTTGGAAGCATTGAAGAGCAGGGCGCCGCCGGTCTTCTGGGCCTTCATGATACGTACGGCGTTTTGCGCGACGCTCTGATGGGCGAAGAAGTTCAGCTCGAAGCTTTTACGCAGCAGCGCGTCGTCCATGGTGGCGATCGGGCTTTCCCAGGCGGCTCCGGCATTGGAGACGACAATGTCGACGCCGCCGAAAGCGGCAACGGCAGCGTCGAAGGCAGCGCGCACCGAGGCCGGGTCGGTTATGTCACAAGCAACACCGATCGAGCCATTACCAGCGGATTTGGCGACGGCCTTGGCTTTCTCATCATCGAGGTCAACCACGATGGCATGGGCGCCTTCAGCGACGAACGCCTTGACGATGGCGGCGCCAATGGCGCCGGCTCCGCCCGTCACCAGCACGACCTGACCCGTAAAGGGCTTGGGCTTGGCACCGGCCAGCTTTGCCTGTTCCAGCGACCAATATTCAAGGTCGAAGAGGTCTGGCCGGCTCACCGGCTCGAACCGGCCGATCGCTTCCGCATCGCGCGCGGCCTCGATCCACATCTCCCCGACATCAACGGCGATTGTTGCATCCTTGTAGGTCCGACCATGGCCGTACATGCCAAGGCCCGGCACCAGGGTGAGACGCGGCATCGGATCGAGCATGATACGTTTCACGTCGTCACGAGCATCGTTGCTGCGGAAATACTCGGTGTAGTCGGCAGCAAAAGCGGCGACGCTTTCGTCGATCACGGCACGATAGCTGCCGAGATTTTCCTTGGTCGGCGCCGGCAGCACCATCGGCCCGGTCTTGATGCGGATGGAAAGATCCGGTGTGGAAACGCCGCGCGCCGCCATCTCGGCGACCTCGGCTGAATTCACGAAGTCGAGGATATCGGGTGATGTGCGGAACACGCTCACCATGCGGTCGAAGCGGCCTTCGCCCCTGTCGACGGCAACGGCGCCGCGCAACATCGATGCGATATCGCCGGGATTTGCGAGATCCCCGGGCAGAGCGGCTTTTGTGAACGGATGACGGCCATTTTGCTTCACGTGGTCTTCTGCCAGGGACACGTAATGTATCATCCGGTCGTAGGCTTCCTTTGCCGTCGCGCCGAATGTAAAAATGCCGTGCTTGTCGAGGATCAATCCCTCGACTGTCGGGTCCTGTTCAAAGACTTCGGCCGCCGCCTTGGCGAGTGCAAATCCCGGCATGATATAGGGCACGAAGCCCATCTTCTTGCCGAACAGCTGCGTGCTCATCTCTCTGCTCGTTGCCTGATCGGCGATAGCAAGGATGGCGGTCGAATGGGTGTGATCGACGAATTTATGCGGAAGGAAGGCGTGCAGCAGCGCTTCGACCGAAGGATTGGGTGCCAGAGGATCAATGAGATTGGCGCGCAGCAAGGTCACCATGTCTTCGTCGGACAGCTTTGTAAGCTTGCGGCTTTTCAGGAGCGGCTCAATCCGGACCGCCGGCAGACCAGGCGGCTCAATTGTGCCCATGTCCCAGCCGCTGCCCTTGACGCAGAGGACGGCGTGGGTATCGCCGACGAGATCCGTCATCTGCGTCTTCACGGATGTATTGCCGCCCCCGTGCAGCACAAGCCGCGGTTCGCCTCCCAGGAGCCGCGTCGTATAGGTACGCAATGCAAGATCGCGACTGACGCCCCTGGCCTGATAATCGGCCACGACTTTTTCCGCGACATCGTCGCGCCAAAGATTTTCCATTTCTGTCTGCCTCCCAATGAAACGGCCCGATCCTGATCGGCGGGCCATGTGACAGGCTCAGGTCTTGCCCGAGCTGTTCCTGTCGAGCCCCTCAGCCCTCCAACGATCCAGGATCCGTCGCGCCATCGATGTGGTGACGACGAGGTGCGATGCAAAGCCGCCTTTCAGCGCGGCGACCAGGGGTTCGAATTTGCTGTCTTCCTGCACGACGAGCATGCGCTTCTTGATCGCGCGGATAGAGTCGAGGTCCGCGGACATGCAGCGCCGATTGTGCGCGCAATCCATCCATTGGCCGTCGTGATCGATGAGTTGTCCGGCAATGACGCCTGCAGCTCCACGGTGACCCATCGCCTGCATTTCTTCCGCCGAAAGGGCGCCGCATTTGACGAGATGACTATCGTCTTCGATGCCGCCGACCGAGTAGAGCGCGAGCTGGCAGTCGGCGATTGTCGCGAGCTGTTCGCGGATGACCGGCTCGGAGCGCAATTCTTCGGCGAGCCGCTCCGAGGAAAGCACAAGCGGCGCATAGAGGTTGATGCCCTCGGCATTAAGCCGCCGCGCGATTTCGGTCGTGCACTGGTCGGGGCGATAGGAGTAGGGTGCGCCCAGATTGCCGCATAGCTGAACCACGGTGACACCGCGCAGATCAGCAAAGGGCATGACGTCGGCGATGTGATAAACGGTTCGCCCCCAGGCCACGCCGATCCGATCGCCCTTGTTGATGAGCTCAAGGAACACGGACGCAGCAACGACAGGCATTTCTGCCGTCGGATCCATCGCTTGGCGGTCTTCGGGAACAATCCAGACGGCCGTGAGGCCCGTTGCGTCTTCCAGTTCCCGCGCTAGGACATCGTCGGAGAACAGTTCGGAAGACGTCGTGATCGTGACGATGCCCATTTCGCGAGCGCGGCGCAGATACATGGCAATCGAGGCACGCGAGATCTCCAGGCGCTGGGCAACTTCATCCTGGCGCATACCGTGAGTATAGTACAGCCAGGCGGCCTTGTGAATAATTTGGTCATTGGAGCGGATCGGCATGCTGCTCTCTTAGAAATCAGAAGTACTGACATAATTCATCATCACTGACAAAAGTCAATGCATCATGCCGATGTGGCTGCGTCCGCGCTATTCAAAGTGGCGGACAAGCTTAAGCCATAGGAAGCAAAAGCGGAGCAACGAACCGAAGGCATGCAATCCTTCACTCAGGATTGGCGGTTCGTTTCGGAGACGATGCCAACGCGACCTACTGCAACGTGGTCTCTTGCGGCTTTGTAGCAAGGATCGGCAATTGCGCTTCAAGGCCAAGCTGCATGGCCGCGACGGGGCGATGGCCGCGCAGCTTATTGGCCCTGCGGGTCAGCAGCTCCTCGTTGATAATGGCCCCCATGCCGGCGATGAATCGGTGCCGACTGAATTGCTCCGCATGGGCCAATAGTATTTCGGAATGAAAGTGATGCTCCGTGGCCTCGAATTGATGCACCGCGTCGATAAGGGCATCGGCGGACTGCTCGTCGAACAGAACTCCGCTTACTCCCGGTATGACCGTTTCCAACGCACCGCCGCTGCCATAGGCGATAACAGGCCTGCCACTTGCCATAGCCTCGACGGGAACGATGCCGAAATCTTCTTCCCCCGGAAAAATCAAGGCGCGACAGCGGGCAAGTTTTTCTTTCAGGACCGCGAAGGGGGTATGGCCGAGAAAGGTGATAGAGGGACCGGCGCTGCGTTTCAGCTCCTCCAGTTGCCGGCCTTCGCCGATGACCAAGAGATTGCGGTTCATCCGGGTAAAGGCCTCTATCGCCAGGTCGACCCGCTTGTAGGGAACCAGCTGGCCGGCACACAGATAGAAGTCCTCCGTCGATGAGGCTGGCGCGAAATCGTCGACATTGACTGGCGGATAGACGACGGTTGCCGGGCGTCGATAGTATTTGCCGATGCGATCGCAAACGTGATGCGAATTGGCGACGAAGCGATCGACGCGCAGGCTGGTGCTGACGTCCCAGGAGCGCAGGAGTGGCGCGAGCATCGGCATCATGAGCCGCGAGCCGAGACCGGCATGGGATCGATAGAAATGATAGTGATCCCAAAGATATCGCATGGGTGAATGGCAGTAGCAGACGTGCGTCGCCTGAGGCGGCGGAATGATACCCTTGGCCGGGCCTGATTCACTTGAGATGATGAGATCGTAGTCGGTGAGATCGAAGCTTTCCAGCGCGAACGGCATGAGCGGAAGAAGGGACTGATAGGCCCTCACTGCGCCGGGAATTCGCTGCAGGAACGACGTGACGATCTTGTGCTTTCGTATCTTGTCCGAGAGCCTGCTTTCATCGCAGACGAGGGTGAATATGTCGGCATCCGGATACATGTCGCAGAGCGCCTCGACGACTTTTTCCCCGCCTCGCATCGCCACCAGCCAATAATGTACGATCGCCACCCGCATGTCTGTCCCTCCGTCGGCAGAGACCACATTGAGCAGGCGGCAACTTTTGCGACAGGGCCTACATTGGTTCAGCGAGGCATCCAAATGGGCGAAGGTGGTAGCCAAAAGATTTAGCCGGCATTTGCAGCCTCTACACAAGGATATGGCTTCCTGACCAAGAGGGGGCAGGATCGCCCAGCTCCCTGTCACAAGTGATAAGCCTTGTTGCTGCAGCAGGGGATTTACCTCTGCGTGTCCTCCTGTTGATCTCGTCGCCTGTGCCTTCGACTGACCGATGGCACGTGCGTTACGCAAGCGAGAGTTCAGCTGATGTCGAGAGTTTCCGCTTCGATTTGCCGTTCGGCGTCCCGATCGCATAAGGTCCTGACGCCCTGGCTGTTTGCAATGATCCTTTCTGGCGCGGGCCCCTATGGAGCCGCAAACGCGACAGCCGGTGACATCTACCATGTCGGACCACAGGCCAGGCTGAAGATTGCCATTGTCGAATGGATCAGCGGCACCGGCGAATACAAGGAATGGACGGCGCTGAACGGCGAATATGTCGTCTCGCAGTCGGGCTCGATCTCCATTCCGATGATCGGTCAAATGCAGGTCGGCGACAAAACGGTCGAGGACATCAGTGACGAGATCGGCGTGAAGTTGAAGCAGATCACCGGTTTGGTGGTCGCGCCAACTGCCTCGGTCGAAGTGATCAAATATCCGATGATCTATGTGTCTGGTGCGGTTGAAAAGCCGAGCGAGCTGGAGTTCAGACCCGGCCTGACCGTCAAGCAAGCAATGGCAATGGCCGGCGGCCGCGAGCGCCGCTCCAGCCAGACCGGCGATTATACCGAAGCCCAGCAGATCAGCTATGCGGGTGAGATCAGCCGGATGGAGTTGCAGCTGAAACAGCTGGGTGCCCGGCGGGCTCGCCTTTTGGCGGAACTCGACGATCAACCCGCAATCACCTTTCCACCGGAGATCAAAGCCGCTCCCGAGGGCTCGGCTGTCCGGCAGATCATGACAAGCGAAGTGGATTTGTTCAATGCCAGGGTAGATGCCTTGCGCCAGCAACTGGCTTCAGCCGCAGATCTGGAAGCTCTATTGCACAATGAAATCAATATCCTCGATGAGAAGATGTCCTCTCAGGACGAGCAGGTGAAGATCGCCCAGGACGAATTGAGCGACATCTCCAAGCTGGTCGACACGAAGATCCTGACGACATCGCGTAAAACCTCTCTGGAGCGGACGGTCGCCGAGATGCAGGCAGGCAAGCTGGATCTTGTCGTCGCGTCGATGCAGGCCAAGCAGAAGCTCAGCGAGACCGAACGCGATGCCCTCAATCTCAAGGGCCAGCGGAAAACCGACGCCGGCCAGCAGCTGCAGGCCACCGAGACCGAAATCGAAGATACCAAGCTCAAGCGCAACACGACCCTGCAGCTGCTGCAGATTTCCGGCGCTTCACTGTCAAGAAGCCAGAGCATGAAGGCGCTCGATCTTCAGCCCTTGGAATATTGGATCACGCGAAAGGGCGATGAGGCCAATGCTGTCCAGGTAACCGAGGCGACCGAGTTGCAGCCAGGAGACGTGCTGGATGTACGCTACAACATTTCCGGAAGTCTGGACGGCACGACGGTCTCATCTGTCGACACCGGTCAATCCCAATAGTGCCAAGCAAGCGAAGATGGGGCGATAGTCATGGCAGTTCACGAGATCGGCAAGGGTTTCTCCGGCACTCCATCGGAGGCCAAGGGCACGGGGAGCAGCGAGTATATTTCGTTTCGCGACGTTTGGCGCTTCCTGCAACGGCATTGGATGCTCTTTGCGCTATTTACGGGAGCGGGGCTCGGTATCGGCAGCATCTACATGGCGACGACCCAACCGGTCTATCTGGCAACCACCCGTCTCGTCATGGATCCGGATCAGGGGCGCATCGTTTCCCAGGATGCATTCACCGGGACTGTCATCATCGAAGCCGCTGAAATTGCAAGCCAGGTCGAGATCGTCAAATCCGAAGCAATCGCACGCGCCGTCGTCCAGAAACTGAACCTGACGGAAGACCCGGAAATCATAGGGGGCATGTCATGGCAAGCTGCCCTGCATGACAAGTTGCGTGGCCTGTTCAGTTTTTTCAGGCATGGCGATGACGGGAGCGCAAAAACGGAGGCCACCGAGGACGACGTCATGCGCCGCACCATGGCCTCTTTCCTGTCGCGCGTCGAGGTAACCCGCGTGGGCCAGTCCTACATCCTCGAAATCGGCTATAGTTCGGTCGATCCGCAAAAGGCGGCCGCCGTGGCGAACGCCGTTGCCGAAGCCTATATCAGCACTGGTCTGGCGGACCGCGCTTCAGCAGCGCAAAGCGGTGCGAAATGGCTGGAGACGCGGCTGATCGAGGTCGGACGACAGGCGCGCGAAGCAGCCATGAACGTCGAGGAATTCCGCGCCAAGAACGGGATCATGGAAATCAGCACATCGTCCTCTCTCGACCAGCAACAATTGTCCGAGATCAGCAGCCAAGCCGTCGCGGCCAAGGCGCAAACGGCAGCTGAATCAGCCAAGCTTGCGACACTCAACGAACTGATGGCAGGGGGCAAGGTCGAGGGCGATGTCGACGAAACGATGAACAACCCGCGCATACAAAAACTCCAAGAAGATCTGGGTGTTGCGACGGCCAAGCTGAATAGCCTCACAAGCAGATACGATGCCGATAATCCTGCCATCGTTGCTGCGCGACAGGAAATCGACCGGGTAAAAGGGGACATGCGCAAGGAGTTCGAGCGTATTCAGGCAGTCTACAAGACAAACCTGGACGTGGCACAAACCCGAGAAAAGCTTCTCAGCGACGAAGTTGCCTCGTTGAAAGACGCCGGAACCGACAAGAACCTGGCGAAAGTCGAGTTGTCGGAAATGGAAAGCAGGGCAACCACCTATCGCCGCATGTATGAAAGCATTCTGCAGCAGCTGATCGGCGCTTTGCAAAAGGAATCGTTTCCACTTGGCAGCATCCGCGTGGTGACGGCGGCAGCCGTACCATTGGCAAAGACATGGCCGAAGTCGTCTTTCGTCATGCCGTTCACGGCGATGCTCGGCCTTGCTGCCGGCGTCATGGCGGCCTTGCTGCGGGATGGCCTGGATCGGCGTGTCAGCTCCAGTGAAAAGCTGCGGCGGGAATTGGGGATCAGCTCCCTGGGCCACGTGCCCGTTTACGCAAGCCCCTCATTCCTGCCCGGAGGCATGGCTGTGGCCAGCCCCAGTTGGCGACGAACGATGTTGCCGCTCAGGTCTGTGATCGATACGCCATATTCGCAATTTTCCGAAGCATTGCGCGGCGTCAAGCACTCCATCGATTCCGCCTTTCCGCCGAGTGCGCCCATGGTGATCGGCATCACATCCGTCGGCACAGGCGAGGGCAAGACCACGATCGCCACCAATCTTGCGCAGCTATATCAACACGAGGGCGCCTCAGTGGTCCTGGTCGATGCTGACTTCCTTAACGCAAGATTGAGTTGTGTCGTTACCGAATCCGGGACGGAATTCGGCATGGAGGCCCTAAATATCAACGAGGTGCCGCGGCGGTATGCCGTCGCCCACGAAAACGGTTTTCTGGTTGCAAAGACCGATCATCAGCCGGATGCGGAGTTCGTGCATGCGCATGGAAGCGTTCCGGTGGTGACAGTCGACGAGACCGAAAAATCGGTTGCCGCATCGCAACGCTACGGACATCTTCCGGCGCTCAAGGCGGAGATCGATTTGCTGCGGCGGCAATATAAAGTCGTGATCGTCGACATGTCCGCGTTCGAGGATTCTGCGGATACGCGCGTGATCTGCACCTATCTCGAAGGCATTGTCGTCGTCGTCGGGCAGACGAACAAGATGACCGTGGAAAGACTGTCCGACGCATTGGCAAGCTTCGGCACGACAACGATCAATATTCTCGGCATTATCGCCAATCGCAGCTACGAAAGACGACAGAACCGCCACTCGCGGCCCTGGCGTCGCAAGCCGCAGGAGCGTCAGCAGCGCGCTTCGGCAAGGCGGCTGACAGGCCAGGTCCTGGGGCGTCCCTTAAAGATTACCGTTGGTATTGCGAGCGCGGGACGTCGCGATATCCTGTCTTCCATTCTCCCGAACATCGCCAATCAAACCCGCAAGCCCGACGAGATCGTGGTCTGCCTTTCCTCGCCGGAGGATATCGACCCGAGCTGCCTGCGAAATCTCGACTTTCCGGTGCGCGTGCTCATTTGCGAACGCGGGTTGTGCCGGCAGCGCAATCGCATTCTCGACGGTATCCAGGATGCAGACGTCGTCCTTTTTCTCGACGACGACTTCCTGATGACACCAACCTACATCGAAGAGGCGGAGCGGCTGTTTCAGCTTCAGCCCGATGTGGCGATATGCACCGGCACGGTTCTGGCCGACGGTGTGACCGGGCCGGGCATTTCCGTGCGTGATGGGCTGCGTTTGGTGGAGAGCAAGCGCAGGCGTCGATCCGAGCCGGCCTTGCAGGTCCGCCAGGTCTATAATGCCTATGGCTGCAACATGGCGATCAGAATGGCCATCGTCAAAGCCGCCAGCCTGCGCTTCGACGAAAACCTGCCGTTCTACGGTTGGCTCGAGGATGTGGATTTCAGCAGGCTCGTTTCCCACTATGGCCAGGTCGTCAGCGCCAGGCAGCTTGAAGGCGTTCATCTTGGCACGAAGGGCGGACGGTCGAGCGGCATCCGCCTCGGCTACTCGCAAGTTGCAAACCCGCTCTACCTCATGCGCAAGGGCACGATGAGCGCTCGGCAGGCAGCTGTGCAGATTGGCCGTAACCTGACGGCCAATCTCGTCAGAGTCTGGCGGCCAGAGCCCTGGATCGATCGCAAAGGCCGCCTCAAAGGCAATGTCACGGCAATGCGCGATCTTCTCAAAGGCCGATTGGCACCCCAGAACATCGAAGCGCTGGAATAGTTCGGTGACGGACCCGCACGGCCTCGATCGCGTCGTCGTCATCAACGATCGTTCTGTCCGGGTGGGCGGCGCGTCCAATCTGGCGATCCTGTCAGCCAAGCTGCTCCAGGACGCAGGTGTTGCCGTCACCTTCTTCGCCGGCGATGTCGCCGACGCCGATCAGCCGGTGCCGGATACGATCAATCTGGCTGGGCAACCGTTGATGCAGCAGGGCCGCCTCAATGCATTGGCGAGCGGCCTCTACAACCGCAAAGCCCATGACGGCCTGAGTGCCGTCATTTCGCGTGTCGACACGCCGGGCACGATTTACCATCTCCATGGTTGGTCGAAGATCCTGTCCCCGTCGATTTTTCGCGCCTTGTGGCCGGTTCGCTCGCGTGTCGTCTTGCATGCGCATGACTATTTTTTGTCCTGTCCGAACGGCGGGTTTGCCAACTACCGCAGAAATCAGGTGTGTCCTTTGACACCCATGTCGATGAGCTGCCTGACGACCAATTGCGACAAGCGCGGCTATCATGAAAAGCTCTGGCGATCGGTGCGGCACGCGATGCGCGAGCATTACTATCCCATCAAGGAGGTCTCCGCCAATATCGTCGTCGTGCATCAGCGCATGCGCGACTACTTCCTGCGCGGGCAGGTGCAAGTCGCCAATGTCGAGACGATCCGCAATCCGGTCGAGCCTTTCCTCGATCGAGCGACGGACCCCTGGAAGAAGCGCAATTTCTTCTTTGTCGGACGACTGGAGCCGGAGAAGGGCTTTGAAGACGCAGCGATTGCAGCACGGCTTGCCGGTGCGAAGCTGCATGTCATCGGTGATGGTGCTGGGCGCATACGCCTGGAGCGCGATTTCCCGGAGGTTGTCATTCATGGATGGAAATCCAAGGACGAGATGCGGGACATTCTGTGTGACGCACGCGCGCTTATCGTTTCGTCGCGAGTGCCGGAGCCGTTCGGTCTGGCCGCGCTTGAGGCGGTGACAAGCGGCATACCGGTGATCTTGCCGGATGCGGCGCTTCTCGGTGAGGAGCTGGCAGTATTGGGCTGCGGGTTGACCTTCCAAAGCGGCAAGGTGGAGACGCTTGCAAGCGGAATTCGCCGGCTTGCGTCGGATGACATGCTACTCCGTTTGATGAGTGTGAATTGCCTCCGGCGGTCAGGCGAGATGGCGCATACACCGGCATCATGGCTTGGAGCATTGCTGGCGCTGTATGGCCGGGTTCTCGAGCGCGCAAATGCCGTCGATGCGAGCCCGAAATTGCCCACAACCGGCGACTTTTCATCCTCTCCTCGGCTGATCGATGAGACCGGATGAGGCTTGTGGTCAGCCCTGTGTCCGGCTGCCTACGCCATTGGGACTAGGTCGATGCCCGCAGGGTCAATTGTCAAGAAAGAGGGCAGCTGGCAGCCTTTGAACAGAGCATGGAAGCGTTGAGGGAACCAAGATATGTTATCGACTGTTGACGGCGTTGCCCATCGCGAGCGACCGCGCCTCGACCTCAAGCAGGCCGAACGATTGGGCCGTTCCAAACGTGTTGTCGACCTTCTTCTGTCCGGCGCGGGGTTGCTGTTTCTGGCACCCGCATTACTCGTCATCGCCATCGCATTGCTTCTGGTCGACGGTCGTCCCATCATCTATCGCCATACACGCGTGGGTCGCGACGGCCGCCTTTTCGAATGCCTGAAGTTCCGAACGATGCGCAAGGATGCCGATCGTCAACTGGCGGAGCTGCTTGCGGGCGACGACACGCGAAGGCTGGAATGGCTATCAACGCAAAAATTGGCCCACGATCCCCGCGTCCATTGGCTCGGAAAATATCTGCGCATGAGCAGCGCCGACGAGCTGCCGCAGCTATTGAACGTTCAGCGCGGCGAGATGAGTCTGGTGGGACCGCGGCCGGTCGTGCTGTCGGAACTCGACCGCTATGGCCCCAACCTTTACTGCTATCTCGGGCTGCGGCCGGGCATTACCGGTCTCTGGCAAGTCAGTCGTTGTGCCGATACGACCTATGAAGAGCGCGTTCAGTTCGATCTGGACTACTTCCATAGCCGTTCGTTGCGCACCGACTTTGCCATTCTCACCAGGACCATCGGCGTCGTGCTGTTTGCGCGCAACGAAAAAGAGCGCCTTACCAAATGAGAAGCGCGGCCATGGCAAACCACACAGCAAGACAGAAGATCACCAGAATCCAGCGCAGCAGATATTTCCGGTTCGATTTGCCTGGCAATCCCGAGCGGATGCGATCATCGTCGTCTTCTTTCATAAGCGGCTCTGCGTGGTCTTTCATGATAATTGCCGGCAAGCCCTTGTGCTATTATCCAGAAATTCAATCTCGTCTTGGCAGCCTGGACAACAATTACTCTGATAAAAATTTGTTTAATTCCGGTTTCCGTCACCTTTGGGCAGCATTTCATTGCACGCAATCGTGTCCTGAATGGGAACAATATACATTTTATCTGGCGCAAGGCTGGAATCAACTAGTCTGTTACATATCAACAGCGCGAGAATTACTTCAACCAATGGAGGTGTTGTCTGGATTTTACGCGCAACCGCATCCGGTGATGATCCGTCGATGAGCAACCTATCGTTTTCTCCCAAGAATGCTGGTCTAGCTGGTCTGCGAAATTGGCTTCTTGCCCGTATGCCGGCGATCATCGGCGACGGGGCGTCGACTCTTGTTTCGAAGATCGTCTCCCAAATCGTGCAGCTTCTGATTTTTCTTGTCGCCGCGCGTATGTTGGAATCCGCCGAATTTGGCCTCTACGCATTCAGTTCCGCCATCGTCGTCATGCTTGTCGTGATTGCCGAGGGCGGATGGGGCGAGTTCGTCATGAAGGCCGAATGCACCGAACGGGAGCTCGATCAGGTCGGTACGATCTCATTCATTGCCGGCATGACGGTGACTTTGATCGGATCCCTTTGCGCCATGACGGCGTGGGTCTTTTTCAACCGGCCGCACGAAGCTCTGCTTCTGGCTCTGTTCAGCTGCTGGTTCTTACCCTCATCGCTCTATGCCGTTTATGATGGGCTGCTCGTTGCCCGCGGCCTGCTGCGGAAACAAGCCGCGATCCGAATTGCCAGTGAAATCGCAGGTCTATGCGTCACGATGTTGGGTCTATGGCTCGGATGGAACGTATTTTCACTCGTGGCGGGGCGCCTTGTTTCGCAACTTGTCTGCCTCGGCGGCTCGGTCATCGTACTGTCCTGGTATCCGAAACCATATCTAACTTGGCCTTTCGCGCGCGAGATTCTCGAGTTTTCAAGCCATATCCTGTCTAATCGGCTTATTCTTTTTCTTCGCTCCTACTCCGGAACGCTCGCCATCGGCAGTTTCCTTGGTCTTGCCGAGGCGGGGTACTATCGCGTCGCGGAGCGTATTGTCGCTGCATTTTCCGAACTTATCGGCGAGCCGGCACGGATGCTCGCCTGGACGCTATTTCGTCGATCGGCGATCGTGGCGGGACCGGACGGCCGAGCCGTTCGGGATGCTGGCCCCTCCGCCACCGTGTTCATGATGGTTCTCATGACCATTTCCACGCCCATTTATCTCGGTCTCTCGCTGATATCGTCGAACCTGATTGATATCGTCCTCGGCGACAAATGGGCACCCGCCGCGGTGCTCGTGGTGATCCTGTCCATGAAACAGGTCCTCCTGATGCCCGGTTACGTGACCGAGGCGCTGCTGTCCCTGTCGGGCAACATCAAACGCATGCCTCCCACGCTCTTTCTCAATGCGGTGGTGTCCGTCTCGCTCATCCTGCTTCTTGCGCCGTTCGGCGTCGTGGCTGCGGCCTGGGGACAGTGTCTGGCCGCCATGGTTTCCTTCGTAACGTCGATGCATCTGCAAGAACGCTACGGTGCGCTTCGCTGGGGGCGCGTCCTTCGCAAGAGCGGCTATGTCGCGATCGCGGTCGCGCTGATGGCAGCGGCGGTTTATGGGCTGGGCTATTTCGCGGGATCGCTCAGCCTGCAGCGCGTGCTGACGATCATGCTGCAAGTCGTCTCCGGCGGTGCGATTTATGTCTGTACGCTCCTCGCGCTGGAAAGGATGCTCGGAGATGCAGCCTCCGTTCTATCGCTGCGGCGATGATGATGGCCGTGGCGCTGGTGGTGTCAGAAAGAGCCCGTTACGTCTTTCCGACCGGAGTTGCGAGAAACACGGGCGAGGCCCGTTCAGCGCCGGCATGAAGCGCTGAACGGTTCCGCACATCGATTGGGGGATATAGCATGGCAGCTTCATTCTGGTCGGCTTCGTCCTGGCCAACTCACGCGCGCTCCATCGTGAAGGCAGCGATGCAGACGGTCGATCATGGGCTCGTGCCCTTGCGCCTGGCGCGAGGACGGTTGACCTATCTTCTGCCTTTCCCGCGGCGCTTTACGGGCGCATATGTCTCCTATGACGCGGCGCTCGCGGCCGCGCGTCGGCAGTCGCTCGCCGGTTACGATCATGACGAAATCGCAACCGTCGCCTTCACCAAAATGTGCCAGCTGGCGCCATGGGACTATCCGGTGCTGTTCTGGATCAGCAGCTTGCTGCCCGACATCGATGGTCTCGTCGATGCAGGCGGGCATATGGGCACGAAATATCGCGCCTTTCATCCGCTCCTGCGGCTCAGCACCTCATTTCGGTGGACCGTTTACGATCTGCCGGCGATTGTCCGCGCCGGTGCGAGCCTGGCCGAAAAGGAAAGCCTGGCGCATCTCAAGTTCGTCGACCGCATCGGGGACGCCGGTAAGATGCCGCTATTCCTCGGATCGGGACTGATGCAATATCTCGATATGCCGCTGTCTCGCCTCCTGCTGCAAATGCCGTCGCTGCCTCCTCATTTGATCCTCAACAAGGTCGCACTCCGCAAGGGCGACAGCGTCGTCACTCTCGAGCGAATTGGCAGATCATACGTTCCTTATCACATGCGCAACGAGGCCGACTTCATCGCAGATATCGCAAAGCTCGGATACAGGCAGGTTGATCGCTGGTCCATTCCCTCTCTGTCGCATGCAATCGACACGCACCCCGAGATGGGCCGCAGTGAAAGCGCCGGTTTCTATTTTCAGCTCGGCTAATGCGCCTTGCGCGCGTTGCAGGAAATTCCGCATAGGTTGACGCGACAGGCTTCAACCCTGATGCAACGAGAGATCTGCCTCGCTCACCCGCACGCGGCGCTGCTGCCCATTGCCATGGCGTTCCTTGAGGTGATCGGCCAGCCGGATCGACAAGGCAAGCAGCATCAATGTCGGATTGGCATGGCCGGGGGTTGGAAACACGGAACTGCCCGCAATGAACAAGCCATCCATGCCATGCACCATGGTATTGGTGTCGACGACACTACTACGTGGATCGGTCCCCATTCGGGTCGTGCATGACGGATGAGCCATGTCCATGAATGTCGCGTCGGTATCCGCATTCGAGATGATCCAATCCGGCAACCGAGGCGTGGGCAGGCCTACGCGCGTGAATTCATCCGAGATTGTCCGCGCAAGCCGCTTGACGCTCTCAACTTCAGGCGTTCCGATCTTCCAGTCGATACGCGCCAAGGGTTGGCCGAACCGATCGCGCCGCTGCGAAAGCGTGATGCGGCTTTCCGGGTTGAGCTGCTGTTCAGCCATGACGTCAAAGCGCAGTTCGGTCGAGCGATGTGGCAAACCGCGTTTCCGCACCATGCGATCATAAAGCCCGATGGCGACCATATCCGTCGATCTTGCGACCGTCAGCAGGTCATCCTTGAGCGTCGTGCCCACGCCCTTGATCAGGCGCTTGAGCGCGGCCCAGGGGTCGTCCTGAGCGTGGATCTGAACCGGATAGGCGGCGCAGTTGGTGAGATTTTCCTGCCTCTGGATATCTGGGCTCAACGACAATCCTCTGAGGTAGAAATGTGTGCGGCCAGCATGGCTTAGGCCATAAAAGTTGAAGTGCCGTGCGATCTTGTCGATATCCGGGCCGGTAAAGCGGCAAAGGGAGGTGCGGGGGTGATCGCACAGATAGCGCCCCACGACGTCATGCCTGTTGCCGATACCCGTGGGCACCACGGCATTTGATGCAAGCAGCAGGCGCGCGTTTTCGATGCCGCCGCCGCAAAGAACGATCGTGCTGGCTTGGACGGTCGCCGTCCGGCCGATCGAGCTTGCGAGGTCGAGCGAGCTTACTCTTCGTCCTTGATCGGCCACATTGATCCGGGTGACCGTGGCATGCGTCAGGAAATCGATATTTGAAGCCTTGGTGTCATGCGCGAGGCAGCTGAAGCGTGTCGGCTCGGCGCGCGGATGGTGCATGTGGCTGAATTGCCAGAAGAATGGCCGCAACTGCCGCTGATCAAGCCCAAGATCCTCCGGACTCGTATGCAGCAGAGCAAACAGGCTTTCGTCATAGCGATTGGGTCCTAGATTGAGAATTTTGCCCGCGCGTTCAAGAAACGGCAGCAATTGTTTGCGCTCAAGCGGCCAACCCGAGAGCCGCAGCCAGGGCCTCAGGGCGAAATCGGTTTCGTCGAATGCCGCGCACTTGCCGATCCAGGTATGGCTGCTGCCGCCGAGCATGCGGTTTCTCAGTTCAAAGGCGGGGATATCGTTCAGCCATGCCAACGCTCCGTCATAGCCTCGTCCTTGCGTCGCTGTGGGCATCTGCGCAAGCGGCTCGCCAATATTCTCGACGGCGTTGAGCGATTGAATGTCGGCCTCGTATTCGCAGCCGCCGCTCTCGATAACGAGAACGCGGATTGCCGTATCGGCAAACTCGCGCGCGATCGCAATTCCCGCCGGCCCACCACCGACAATGGCAATATCCGCATATATTTCAATGCCATGTGGCATGGATCTCAAGTCGCGCTTTGTCATGATCGCTTTTCCATCGGCCCTGCCATTTTTTAGCAGCATCGCGGGCGCGCGGATAATTGTTCGATTGGCATAGGCGCGAGCGACGTCTACCGATTTTGGATAGGTGTCCCGATCGGTTCCGACCTCTTTTCAGTCGGAAGTCCATGCTGAAAATGCGGTGATCACAAGCTAGGCTCTTCGACAAATGAGACGTTTCCTGGGGAGCTGGAGAATATGGCCAAGGTGGGGTTACGGGAGTGGTTGGCGCTCGCGCCGGTGTTTTCCTCCGGAAAATTGGCGCGCTACAGCGACGAGAGCGGTGGCCCGCTGGCGCGTTTCGAGGCCGATTTCTGCACCAAGTTCGGGGTCCAGCATGCGCTCACCATGAGCAGCGGAACTGGAGCGCTGATTTCCGCTCTGGTGGCCGCTGGCGTTGGGCCGGGTGATGAAGTGCTGGTGCCGGCCTATACGTGGATCGCGACGGCCGCGGCTCCCTTGGCGGCCGGTGCCGTCCCCGTCCTCGTTGACATAGACCACACGCTCACCATGGATCCGCAGGATATATTGCGCAAGATCACGCCGCAAACGAAGGCGATCATTCCCGTCCACATGTCGAACATGGTGTGCGATATGGACAGCATCATGCGCATCGCGCGCGAAAGCAATCTGATTGTCATCGAGGACGCCTGCCAGGCCGTCGGACTGCGCTACAAGACCAGACGGGTCGGCACGATCGGCGATTTTGGCGCGTTCAGCTTCAATCAATTCAAGAACATAAATTGCGGAGAGGGGGGTGCAATCGTGACAGACGATGCACGGCTGTTTGCCCGTGCCCGGATGTATCACGATATCGGCTCCATGTTTCGCGGCCATCACGACAACGCCAACGAGCCTCCCTTGCTGGGCGTCAATTTCAAAGCGAACCAGATCCAGGGGGCGATATTGAATGTACAGCTGAAGAAGCTCGATCCAATGATCGCCCGCATGCGCGAACGATATGACGTCATGCGTGAGATCTTTGCCAAAAACTCGCGTCTTACGGTCGGGCCCCATAATGATGTCGGCAATGCCGCAGGCTTTCACGTCATCTTCGAAACATCGGAGGAGGCGAAGAGATTTGCCGAGGAGAGCAAGCGCGGCGTCTATCGGCTCTTCGATTCCAGTCGTCATGTCTATACCAACTGGCAGCCGATCCTGCAGCAACGGACCGGTCATCCGGCGATGAATCCGTTTCACTGGACGGATCGAAAGATCGACTATACGCCTGAGACCTGCGCGCAGACGCTGGATATCTTGAAGCGCACCTGCCGCATCAGTCTCGGGGAGAACTACCCCCTGGCGCTGGTTGCCTATCTCGCCCGTCGTATGTCGAAACAGGCCAAATCCATCCCCACCAATCTCTTCTACGCAACGATTTGACATGGAGACTATCGGCCCAGACGTCGTCGATGTCTGGAGTTGGCGACTGGACGTTCCGCCGCCTGACCTGGACATGCCACGTGCGCTGCTGTCCCCCGACGAATGTGCGCGGGCAGGCCGGTTTGTTCATGCCCGTGACATGCATCGCTTTATCGTCGCCAGAGGTGGAATGCGATTGATTTTGGCCCGATATCTCGGGCTTTCGCCGCAATCGATCCGCTTCAGCTACACTGAGAACGGAAAGCCTTATGTGTCGGAGTCCGGAACCGCGCTGGTTCATTTTAACCTCACCCATAGCGCAGATCTCGCCATGCTCGCCGTTTCCGATCGCTATGAGCTCGGTATCGATATTGAAGAGATGCGTGTCCTGAAGGAGGACATCGCCAAATGGTTCTTTTCCCGCAGCGAATGTGAAACGCTGAACGCCCTGCCGCCCGAGGATTACCTTGACGGTTTCTACCGCTGCTGGACGCGCAAGGAGGCTTTTGTCAAGGCGCACGGCGCCGGGTTGTCGTTGCCGCTGGACAGTTTCGACATGATCTTCGACCGGTTGAACGAGCCGCGATTGCATCGCTTTGAAGGACATCCTGATGCGCCCGCAAACTGGGCCGTTCTGGAGCTTGCCGTACCCGTCAATTTCGCCGGCGCAGTCGTTGCGTCCACGGGCGGCCATCGGGTTCAACTACGCTATCGTGACGCATCATAGCTCAGATGGTCAATCTGGCATCGAGAACATAACGCCCGCCGGATTCGTCGAAATGGTGGCAACCGAGCAGGCCTGATTTGAAGGAGGGCGTTATGGTGCGAATGCATCGTTCGCGATACTCCGTATGGGAGAGCGTCTCGATCTCCATGATATTCAGCCCATAGCCATATATGCCGTGAGCATTTCTTTGAGACGGCCGCAGCAGTCGGCCGCATCGCGCGAAGATGCGGCCGGCTCCTCGAGCCTCCGTACTGCCGATGACGACCGGATTGTGTTTGTGCGGCTTGATGCCGGTCAGCTCCGGCCCGTCGACTTCGAACAGGTAGAGTTCGCTGCAATGATCTTCGTAGGCATGGAAATCAGACAGGTTGGTGAATAGCCACCATTTGCCGTCATGCTGAAGGAGCACACTGTCGGCTGGCGATTGCCCCTCGAAGGCTGTTGCATAAAGCTCCCATTTCAATGGAAACTGGCGGCAACGCCAGACCTCCAGCCGCCGCGCCTGATGGGTTTCCGGTATCATGAAGATCTGGTCGCCGTCGCGAAATATATAGGGATAGGAAAGGTGATAGGGCCGCTCCAGCGCGACGCCGAGCGGTTGAACCAGATCTCCGTTGAAACGGCCGACGGCGATGTGGGCCTTGCGGTCGCCGCGAGCATAGTTCTCATAGAACAGATAGCACTTGTCCTCGTTCTGGAAAAGGAACGGGTCGGCCTTGATGCTGGCGTCGGACGGAGGAATCTCGATCGCCTTGCTCGGATCGAAATCGCAGATCTGGCCCTGGCCGGTATAGAGCGTCCAAAGCGCGGAATCGGCGCGGAGCCTTGCTTTGATCGACCTGTACGCCTTGGTCGAGATGGTGCCCGCGACGATGGAACCGTAACGCAGGAGATCGCCAAAGGACGGCATTTGCCGTTCGGAAAGGCCAAGGGGAGCGGTTGGCGAAAATCGTCTGCTGTCCGCCAATCGGGTCAGCTCGCGAATGACAAGTGTCACGCTTCGCTCCCGCACGAAGGCGCCCAGTCTCGCCGCGCTGGGTTTGATGTTGAATGCCGCCCGCGCGATTTCCCGCCGCTCGGCTTTGCTGCCGTATTTCGCGTAGAGGATCAGATCCGCCGTGGAGGCGCGGGCCAGAACCTCGGCATAGCCGAACCAATTCACATTCGAGGATCGCTGGTCGGAGAAGTTGAATGCCCATTCGCCAAATGGCAATGCGGCGATCGCGTCATCGGACAGGCCTTTCGGAATGGTGCGGATGACAAGATCGAGTTTCAGGTGCCGCAGCGAATCCGCGGTCAAATTATCGACGACGCGTGTCGTATCGCCACCGCAGCAATCGATGAAGTGGCGATTGCTGCTGAATTGCTTCGGTGCGTAGGCGGGCTGGCGGGCAAACGCCTTCGCTTCCAATCGCGCGCTCCACGCGAGCAATGTCGATGGCTTCGGCTCCGCAAATGGTACGGGATGGGTAAGGACAGCGGCGAGCTCCAGTCGTGACGCTGCCAGAATGCGATCCAGGATCATGAGCTCCCAGTTCTCGAGCTTATGTCCGCGCGCGACAAGTATGCCGACCCTCAATGGCTTGGTTGTGTTCATAGCCGCTCCCCCCTGTGGCTTGGCTTGCTTCAGGCTCATTCGATGGCCCTAACTGCCGGTGAGTTCTCCCGATAGCGTTGACGCAAGGTCGCGGATACCGTTGCTGGTCAGTGAGTCTTCGTGCCAGCCGTCGATGTCGACCACCTTGCAGTCGTCCGCGATTGCGTCACCCCATCCAAATCGTAGTTTGCGTGCTCGAGGATGGGTCGCGCTGCTTCTGATCAGAATAGCGGTGGGATCCTTGATTTGCGGCGGCTGGTAGTGGCGCGCCGCCGACACCAGCAGCTTGGTGACGGATTCGTTTGTTTCCTCTTCTTGTGAGTATTGCCCTGCCTTGACCCGCAATATCCTGAGGAGAGACAGGGAGATTTCGAATTCCTTGAGGTAGTCGATCAGCGCAATGCGCCGGGACAACAGTTTCTTCGTGAAATAGACAAGACGTTTGCGCCGTCGCTCCCGACGCCATTTCGCTTGCTCCCGCCTTGGCAAGGATGCGAAGTAACCTGGAGCCCACGCGTCGATGACTGCCGTGGCGCTAACGTCTATTCCCCTTTCGCGCAATTGCCGGCTCACCTCCATGGCGAGGATGCCATTGACGCATAGTCCGACAATCGCCACCCGGCCGACTGTTTTGTCGATCCGCATCGCGTCTATCGCGTAGGTCGCGATATCCTCGATACTCAGGCGAGCGAGGCCGCCATCCAAATCGGCATGAAACATGTTGACATTGTAGACCGAGACGGTGTCCGGCAGCTCATTGGCAAGGCGATAATACAAAAGCGGATGGTTGAGCGTATAGACGGCGCCGGTTCCAGCGCCGTGTTTGCAGGTGATCAGATCCCACGGATTTACGGCTTTTTGCCGGGGCGTCGATGTCGCGTCGACATTGAGGATCGCCGCTGCAAAGCCTGCAAACGTCGGCTGCTTGAATAGAAGCTGCAATGTCGGTGTTGCATCGAATCTTGCGCGAGTTTCCGATAATAACCGGAGCGCGAGGAGGGAGTGACCGCCGAGCGCGAAAAAATCATCATCCGGACGTATTTGCGGAACCTGTAGGATCTCCTTCCAGAGATCAGCAAGCGCCTCCATTTGCGTATCCGGCTGCGATGTCTTTGCGACGGGGCCATCCAGCGACGCAATCTCGGCGGAAGCTGCCAGGTATCGTTCCGGCGCAACGAGCGAAGAAAGCGGCGCCTCAGGCTGATCGAGAGCGATTTCATAGGCATTCCTCAAAAGTTGCAGAAAGCTCTCGATCGTACTGGCGTCGAAAAGGTCGGCATTGTACTCGATCGATATACGCCAGCCGGTCGGGCGGCCGATCATGATGAAATTCAAATCATAAATGACGCCCGGTGACTGCGAAGGCGAGCTGATCAGCTCGAACTCGCCGTAACGGCGATCCTCGAGAAATGCTTTTTGCAGATTGAAGTTGACCGAGATCAACGGATTGCGTGCCGGATCACGCACGGGGTTGATGAGTTCCACAAGCTTGTTGAATGGCATGCGCTGGTGGTTCAATGCACCTTCGATGGTCGCGCTGACGGACTTGATGTGCTCCGCAAAGCTGATGTCTGCGCCGAAGTCGAAACGCAGCACCAGATTGTTGATAAAGACGCCGATCATGTCTTCCAGGTCGCTGTGTTCGCGGCCGGCGATTTGCGAGCCGAAGAGGACGGTTGGAGCCCCTGTCAACCGATGGAGAACTGCACTCAGGACTGCTGCCCCGAAGCTGTATTGGGAAACGCAATGCGCCCGCGCTGCCGCATCAAGCCGATCGGTGAAGGCAACCGGCTGGGCGACCGAAAGAATATCGCCGCGATTGGTCTTGACCTGGCCGCGGGGGTGATCCGGCCTTACTTCGAAGTAGGGCGCGCCCTGCAGTCTTTCCCGCCAGAAGGTCTTCTCCGTCTCAAAGCCGTAGCTTTGCAGATATTCCTGCTGCCAGAGAGCGTAGTCGCCATATTGCAACGGCAGTTCGGGGAGGATTGGCGCGCGTCCGGCATCTATCGCCGCCGCTATTTCGCCGATCTCTCGTCCGAGCACGCGGATGGACCATCCATCGAAACAGCTCTGGTGAGCGGTGATCAAAAGAACGCCACGCTCGTTTTCCGCCATCAGCAGACTGACGCGGAACAGGCAGGGCGCGCCGAGATCGAACGGTGCTTGCGCCGTCTCCTCGCCGATCGACAGAATCCTCGACTGGCGCTGTTCCGGCGGCATGCCGCGCAGATCGATCACGGACATCTTGAAGTTGACGTCGCTCACGGCTTGCTGGAACGGCTGGCCACCTTTCTCGACGAACCTCGTGCGGAGTATCTCATGCCGCTGGATGGCCCTTTTGAAGGCTGCTTCCAGGGTCGAGGCTTTGAAGGCGCCTCTGATCTCCCACCGCACGGCGACATTCAGCGCGGGATTGCCGGGATTGAGCTGATCGAGAATCCAGCAGCGCAATTGCGTCTGCGTACAGGGAAATTCACCGATGATCTGCGGTTCGGGAACCGGACCGCTCAGGCTGCTATCAATGGTACTCATGTCGTTGCCCCCAGGCTGCGGCGTGCGCCGTTACGAAAGTCTCGCAATGATGGTACGTGAAGTTGAACCGGATCGGGCTGGCCATCCCTCTGGCTCTCGGCAAAGGCCGCCAACGCGCCGATTGTCGGATGGCGAAGCAAATGCTTTGCTTCCAGCGGCAGGCCGCTGTCGCGCATGCGCGCGGCGATACGGAATATGGCGAGCGAATCCGCGCCGAGTGCATAGAGGTTGTCGTCGACGCCGATGTCGCTGAGATTGAGGACATCCTGCCAGATCGAGAGCAGTCGCTGTTCCATCTCGGTCTTTGGCTCGGCCTTTGCCGGTGCGGCTTCGCGCTGAGGCACGCCGCGCTGCTGCAAAGCCTTGCGGTCGAGCTTGCCGTTGGCGGTGTGGGGCAACTCGGTCTCGAAAACCCAGAAGCTCGGCACCATGTGACCAGGCAAATTGGCTTTGGCATGGGCCGCAATCGCCGCGACAGATAGATCCTTGCCACTTGCATTCTGTAGGATGTAGCAGACCAGCGACCGATCGCCCTTGGCGTTTTCAGCGACCACGGTGGCGCATTGGCGCACACCTTCCGCCTTGGAGATCACCGCCTCTATGTCGCCGAGCTCGATGCGGAACCCGCGCAACTTGACCTGTTGATCGCGGCGCCCAAGCAATTGCAGCGAACCATCCGCAAGCCGCCGACCGACATCGCCGGTTTTGTAGAGGCGCATCGGCCTGCCCGTGGCGAAACAATGTGGGGCAAAGGCCTTTTCCGTCAGGTCGAGGCGATCGAAGTAGCCCTCCGCCAGACCGTCCCCGCCGATATAGAGTTCGCCGACCACACCGATCGGGGCGATAGTCTCGCTTTGATCGAGGATGAAGAGCTTCGTATTGGCAATCGGGTGGCCGATCGCAATCGGCTGATCCGCATCGGTAATGCGCTGCAGCGACGACCAGATCGTTGTTTCCGTCGGGCCGTACATGTTCCAGAGTTCGCCGCCGATGGCGAGCAGAGAGCGGGCGAGCTCTTTGGGGAGGGGTTCGCCGCCGCAGAGCATCTTCATCGCCGGCCGATCCTTCAGGCCGGCCTCAACCAGCATCTGCCAAAGCGTCGGCGTGGCCTGCAGCACAGTGGCGTCGTGTTCGCCGATCAGCTTCACCAGGGCAAAGCCGTCTTGGACTTCACTGCGACTGGCGATGACGACCTTTCCACCCGATATCAGCGGCAGGTACAGTTCCAGACCAGCAATGTCGAACGAGATCGTTGTGACTGCGATAAGCGTGTCCTTCGCGCCGAAACCCGGCTCCTGCTCCATGGAGAGGAGGAAGTTGGTCAGGGATCGATGCGATACTTCGACGCCTTTCGGCATTCCAGTCGAGCCGGAGGTGAAGATGATATAGGCGGATGCCGTCGTGTCGATCGGCAGGGTCTTCAAAGGCTGGCCCGTCATCGAGCTGATCGCCTTCGCGTCCTGATCAAGCCGGATGACAGGGGTGTCAGGAGCTGCAAGATGCGCCATGTCGTCGCTATCGCAGATGAGTCCGCCGATGCGGGCAATATCCAGTGTCTGCCTCAGGCGCGGTTCCGGATGAGCCGGATCCATCGGGACATAGGTATGTCCCGCCTTCATCACGGCGAGAAGCGCGACGATCATGCCGAGCGAGCGCTCTATCAGGATTGCGATACGCTGACCTGGGTCGGGAAGCGCCATCTGGAGATAGAGGGCGAGCTGGTTCGAGCGCGTTTCGAGCTCTGCGTAAGTCATCGCCTGGCCGTTAAACTCTGCGGCGATCGCCTTCGGTTGTGCGGCCGCCCGCTTGGAGAAAAGCGTGAAGACGAATTGATCGTGATCGTAAGGCACAGTCGTGTGATTGAGCGTGTCGATCAGCCACGATTTTTCCTCGCTCGACAGCAATGACAGTTCGCCGACCTTGCGATCCATATCCTTGGCGAGCGTGGCGGCAAGCGTCGAAAAATGGCCGATCCACCGCTCGACCGTCGCGCGGTCGAAGACATCGGCATTGTAGTCGACGTCGATGCGAATGTGATCGGTCGCTTCGATCATGTTGAAGAACAGGTCGAAATTGGAGAAGGCCTTGGCGTTCGGCTCCATGGTCGGCTTGAGGTCGCCGAAAGACGATCCACCCGCCATGCGTTCGAGATTGAACTGGATTTCGGTCAGAGGCAGGCGACGCGGATCACGCTTGGCATTGAGTTTGTGGACGAGCGTGCCGTAAGTGTAGTCCTGATGCTCGAAGGCCTGGAAGACAAGCTGCTGGGTTGCCTTCAGATGGGCGCTGAACGGCTCCGTCATCAATACCATTTGGCGCAGCGGTAACAGATTGACGCAATGACCCATGAGGATCTGGCCATCAAGCAGGCTCTGACCGGCAGAAGGAATGGCGATGACGATATCGTCCTGACCCGACAACCGCGATATCATCACCTGCAGCGTCGCCAGCAGGGTGGAAAATAGCGTGGCGCCCGATTTTGCCCCCTTCTTCTTCAGCGTCTTATAGATATCGGCGTCGATGTAGCCGGTGCAGCTCCCGCCCGCGAAACTGCGATATTCCGGCCGCGGTCGGTCGAGGGGTAGGTCGGGAAGATCCGGAATCGACTTGAATTGATCGAGCCAGAACTGTTCCGTTGCTTGTGATTTTTCCGGCCTCGGGGACAGATCGGTCGCGTAAGTAGCAAAGGAGAGGGCGGACTGAAGTTCCGGCACCGTGCCGGCCCTGAAGGCTGCATAGGCCGTCGCAAGCTCTTCAACGAAGGTGTTGATCGACCAGCCGTCGCAGATGATGTGATGGGCGGTGAAGACCAGGACATGCTTTTCAGCCGACAATTTGACGATGCTTGCACGCACAAGCGGGCCATTGATCAGGTCAAAGGGCGTGCGAGCGTCGTCATCCTTAAGATCGGCAAGGCCCTTTTCATCGAGGTCTTCGACAATAGGTAGATCGAGCTTGAAGTCCGGGATGAACTGGAAATGCTCGCCGTTGCGGTCGAAGCGGATATGCAACGCGTCATGGCGAGCGACGACTGTATCAAACGCCTGCTTGATGGCTCGTTCGTCGAGCGTTCCCTCAAGCGTCAGCGAAAAGGACTCGTTGAATGAGCAGGAAGCTTCGTCTCCCGCCTGGGCTGCAAGCCATATTTCCGTCTGTGCCTCTGTCAGAGGTGCGGATTGAAGCCTGGCGATAGCGGCCGGCATCTGCGGCTGCGCAGGAGATAGGGGTGGCTGTTCTCTCGTTGCAAATATGCCGGCCGCCTGCATGGCGTCGAGACTGTCTCTGAACGCCTTTGCGATCAGGCGGAAGTCGTCCTCGCAATGGGCCGTCGTCAGGAAGCAGGGATAGCCGTCCTGTATGTGAACGCCGTTGAGCCGCATCTGGGCATAGAACAGGGCTCCGAGCACATCCTGGCTGGAGAAGTCGGTGGCAAACCAGCTCTTGTAGCCGTGGACGACATCAGCGATCCCGCGCCTTGCAAGATCCGCCTTGATTTCCGCAACCAAAGCTTGCGTACGGTCTGCGACGCGATCGTAGAGGGCGGATCCGTCACCCTTGATGTGATGAAGCACGGCGTTAGCGGCTGCGAGCGTCAGTGGATGACGCACGAAAGTCCCAGCAAAGAAAGTAGGCGCCGTCATGGGGACGGTGGCGTCCCCATAGGACCAATAGCCCCCATCGAGAGCGTCCATGAAGCGGGCGTTGCCAACCAGCACGCCGATCGGCATTCCGCCGCCGACAACCTTGCCATAGGTCGCCATGTCTCCCTTGATGCCCCAGATTGCCTGCATGCCGCCCGGAGCGACGCGGAAGCCGGTGACGACCTCATCGAAGACAAGCGCGAATTCCGATTTGGTGGCAATGTCACGCAGTTCCCGGACAAATTCGCGCGGTTGCAGTTCCGGATGGCGGCTCTGTATCGGCTCGATGATAACAGCCGCTATGTCGGCGGCATTGGCGCGGATGAAGTCGAGGCTTTCCGGAGCGCCATAGCGCAGCACCGTCATGTTGGAGACGGAAGCCATCGGAATGCCGGAGGCAACCGGCAGGGCGATCGGCGTGTCGGCGCGATTGCGACCCTTGACCAGGACTTCATCGAATTGACCATGATAGTCATTGGCGAAAACCACGACCCGGTCACGGCCGGTGACGGCACGGGCAATCCGCATTGCAGCCATCACCGCTTCTGAACCGGTATTGCAGAACGTGACCCGTTCATGGCCGGTCATGTCTGCAATCATCTTTGCAACGTCGCCGGCAAGCGGTGTCTGAGGTCCGATGGCAAAGCCGCGATCAGCCTGCTCCTTGACGGCATCAATGACGAAGTCCGGCGCATGTCCGAAGGCTGTCTGGCCGAAACCGTTGACCAGGTCGACATATTGGTTGCCGTCGACGTCCCAGATATAGGCGCCCTTGGAATGGTCGCAGACGATCGGGAACACCATCTCTTTCCAGTCTGCCCTAAAGCCCGATGCCGAGCGGGGATCAGCCAGGTGTCGGCGATGCTCCTCGGTAAACGCCTTGGATTTGGCGTTTCTGGTCTCGTATGCCTTGGTGAGGCTGGCGACGAAATCCTGTTTGGCGGGCGAAATTTCCGCCGTCACGCTTTTGGCGTTCGGGCGATAGAGCTTGATGCGCTCGGTGCCGAAATCGCTTTCTGCTGGTGCAGCCGATACCGGCGCGGCTGATGCGGGCTGGATTGGCGCCGATTGTGTTGGAGCCGGAGCAGATGCGGTGGGTGGTGCGACGGAACGCTCCTGCGGCGTGGGAGCGCCGCCCTGCATGGCCTGCAGCATGAGGAGTTGCTGGGCAAACAGCGACTGCGCCATCTGGATCTGGGATTGCATGACACTGGCAAGGTCCGAGGCTGCGTTCGGCATCGATACGGCTTGTGGCATCGGTGATACGATCGGCGGCGCGACCGGTTGCTGCGTGGCCCGCATCGGCATCGTGGTAAGTGGAGAAGCGGCAGGCAAGGGCTCTGCGGCTTTGACTGCCTCCGCTGGCATCTCCCGATCGAGATGGACAGCGAGATCGGCGACCGAGGGGATGTCGCTCAGCAGCTCCCGGAAGGAAATCTTGACCTTGAAGTCCTTCTCGATGCGTTGCGCAAACTGGCCGACAAAGAGCGAGTCGAAGCCCAGCTCCAGGAATGTTGCCGTTCGTTCGTCCGGCCCGAGCGTTTCGCCTGACATGTCGCTGAGCAATGTCAGAAGGGATGTTTCCAATTGCGGTAGTCGGTTGGGGACCGGGATTGATGCTGCAACATTCATCGCTGGTTTCTCCTCGGTTAGGTTGACGTCAGAGACGAAGAGGGTGGTGGGAGAGGGATTTTTCGGTTCGGCGTCGGCCCGCAATGTCGCTGAACGGCGTGCAGATGGCGGGGCATCGAGCCAATGGCGCTGCCGTTGGAAGGGATAGGTGGGCAGGGACAGATGCTGCTGTGCCACCGGTGGAAGGGTCGGCCACTTGAGGCGGCAGCCGGCCATCCAAAGCTTGCCGTGGGCTTCGGCAAGTGTCGCGGCCGCGGCGGAAGCGTGATCGTGCTCGGGGAGGGATTGCACAACGGCGGCAAGACTATCCCGCGGGATAGTTTGCGCGGCAAAGACCGACAAGGTCCGCCCGGGCCCAACCTCGAGAAGAACCGGCTTGCGATCACGGCAAAGCGTGGCGAGCCCATCGGCAAAACGTACGGCATCACGGCAGTGCATGGCCCAATAGTCCGGCGATGTCGCCAATTCCGCGGTCTGCCAATCTCCGCTCACACCGGAGATGAACGGTATGGTCGCCGTGCCATAGGTGACTTTTTCCGTCTCCTGACGTAGCGCCTGCGCTGCATCGTTCATCATCGCGGAATGAAATGCATGCGAGGTGTGCAGCCGGCTGAAGGCGATCTCGGCGTCTGAAAGCGCTGCGCAAACCGTCTCGATATCGGCAAACGGGCCGGAAATGACACAGAGTTTCGGCGCGTTGATCGCGGCGATCTCGACCGCGCCGTGAAGATAAGAGGCCGTTGTTGCGGCATCGGCGCGGACGGAAACCATCGCTCCTTGCGGCTGGTGCTGCATCAGCCGTCCGCGATTGGCGACGAGACGCAGGCCATCCTCGAACGATATGACGTTGGCAAGCGTAGCGGCGACAAACTCGCCAACACTATGACCGATCATCGCATAGGGCTTGACGCCGCGGCTCAGCCACAGTCGGGCAAGTGCATATTCCACCAGATAGAGACAGGGTTGAGCGATGCGGGTTTCCCGCTGCTCATCGGCGATTGCCTGTGTGACGGCGCCTGAGTGGCAGATATAGTCGCGTAGATCGAGCCCGAGCGTCATTTTCAGAAGTTCGGAGCCACGATCGATCCAGCGGGCAAATTCCGGTTCGGAACGGTAAAGGCCCGCACCCATGCCGACATATTGCGCGCCCTGACCCGGAAACATGAAGGCGACCGGTGGTTTGTCCGCCGCGACAAGGGATTGATAATTGTCTGTCGTCAGTTTGATGATCGCCTGTTCGACACTGTCGGCAGTGACTGCCAAACGGTGGCTGAACTCGCGCCGGCCGGTTTGCAGCGTGTAGGCGAGTTGCGCGATCGAAAGCCCGGGATTCTCGGCGAGGTGATTGCTGAGATTGGTTCGCATCGCCGCAAGCGCCGGAGTGCTGCGCGCCGAAAGCGGTAGAATGTAGTGGCCCTCTACCTCCCTGGATTTGGTCGGTGGCGAAGGAGGCTCCTCCAGAATGACATGGACGTTGGTGCCGCCGACGCCGAAGGCACTCACACCGGCGCGCCGCGGCGTTGATCCCTGCGGCCAGTCGACCATTGTGGTTGGGATGTAAAAGGGGCTCTTGTCGAGATCGATACGCGGGTTTGGCTGGCGATAATTCGGCATTGGCGGGATTTTCGCGTTGCGCAATGCCAGCGCCGTCTTGATGAGCCCGGTCACACCAGCTGCCGCGTCCGTGTGACCGATGGTACCCTTGACGGAGCCAAGGGCGCAGCCAGCCGGCCCCGGCGCATCATGGGCGAATGCTCTCGTCAGGCCGTTGAACTCGATAGGGTCCCCGAGCGGCGTCGCAGTGCCATGGCATTCGATATAGCCGATCGTCGACGGATCTACCGCAGCGTTGGCAAGCGCCGAGGCAATGGCTTCTGCCTGGCCCTCGACACTCGGTGCGGTGAAGCCGACCTTGTCGCTGCCGTCATTGTTGATGCCATAGCCGCGAATGACCGCATAGATGTGATCGCCATCCTTGATCGCATCCTCAAAACGCTTCAGGAGGATAACGCCTGCGCCGCTGGCAAAGACCGTTCCCGCGGCGTTGGCATCGAAAGGCCTGCAGGCTCCGTCCGGGGAAGCCATGCCTCCCTCCTGATACATGTAGCCTCGCTTTTGCGGAATGGTCACCGAGATACCGCCCGCGAGCGCCATGTCGCAGCTATAGGTCAACAGGTTCTGACAGGCTTGCGAAACTGCAAGCAGTGAGGTCGAGCAGGCCGATTGCACGGTAAATGCAGGGCCTCGCAGATTGAACTTATAGGAGACGCGAGTGGCGAGCGTGTCATTGAGCGCGCCAACGAGCTCATGAAAGCAGCCGATCTGATAGTTCGATGTGAACTCCTCTGCCTTCGCACGCTCGTGAAGGACATTGTTGATCAGATAGGTCGGCATGGACGAACCGGCGAATACCCCGATCAGGCCGGTATAGCGGTGCGGATCGTATCCGCCATCCTCGAGCGCTTCCCAGCATATTTCCAGAAAGATGCGGTGTTGTGGGTCGGTGACCGCAGCCTCGCGTGGGAACATGCCGAAGAATTCGGCGTCGAACATGTCGGCCCCCTCGAGATGGGGCCTCGCCGCCACGTAGTTCGGCTGCGCCCGCTCCTCGTCGGTGAAGGCGTCTTCGATCTCATCCGGCGCAAAATGGGAGAAGGCGGTCTTTCCGTCCAGCACCATCTGCCATAGTTCACGCACCGACGCAGCACCAGGAAAGCGACCGGACATGCCGACGATGGCAATATGTCCGGAATTTTGACCGTTCGGTTCGTCATTGTTTTCGAAATCACGCTCGCTGCCATTCTCCTGGTGATTCCGTTTCATAAGGAGCTCCTGCGGATATGAGAAATGGCCCTCTTCTGCAGAGCTGCGCGTTGTGCGGCGGCGGCGATGCGGGTCGGCGCTGGGGCATCGCCGTCCAGATAGAGCGCCAGGTCCCGAATAGTCGGGTGGCGCAACAAGGCAACCACGTCAATCGTGCGGCCGAGGGCTTCTTCTAATCCCGCATGGATCTCCATCAGCTGCAGCGACGTGCCGCCGAGATCGAAGAAGTTCCTGTCGAGATCGACGTTCACCAGCGCCAGTGCATCCTGCCAGAGGGCCGCCAGCAATTCCTCGGTTCTGCTTTTGCTGTCGGTCGGCTTGACGTGTGCTTCGATTGGTGGCGGCACGAGTTTCGAACGATCGACCTTGCCTGCCGGTGTCAGCGGCAAGCTATCGACGACCACAGCTGCATTCGGGATCATGTAGACCGGAAGCGCGGCGCGCAGCGTTGACAGGACCGCCTGCACGAGATCGGCGCCTGCGCCCACATGGCTTTCCTTTGGGCATAGGTAGGCAACGATGCGCTTCAGGTTTTCGCCCTGGAGATGGCAAAGTACCACGCCATCCGCCAGGCGCGGATCACGCCTGAGCGCGGCTTCGATTTCGTCGAGTTCGATGCGCTTACCGTTGATCTTGACCTGACGATCGCGGCGTCCTTTGAAGGTGACGGTGCCGTCCGACATGAGGCAAGCGATATCGCCGGTCAGATAAAAGCGTGTCCGTCCTTCTTTCGTGTCAATGGTGACGAATTTCTCGGCCGTCAGTTCGGGGCGTTTGAAATAGCCAATGGCAAGGCCGTCGCCCGATATCGCCAGCTGACCTTCCACCCCTGACGGCAGGATACGCAGCTCTTCGTCGACGATCGCAATTCCGGTATGGGCAATGACCTTTCCGATCGGCAGTTCTCCCGCCGAGAAGCTGGGCAGAACCTGGAAAGCGGTAGCAAAGACGGTCGTCTCTGTCGGGCCATAGGCATTGGTGAGCCTGCAGCCGGGGTGATGTTCGAGAAAGCGCCTGGCGTGAACGGCGGAACCCACATCACCCCCAAACAGGATATGCCGAAGCTTCGGCAAGGGTGTATGGGCATGATCGGCGAAGAGATTGAACAGGCCCGCCGTCAGGAAAGAGATGCTGACGCCGGTCTTGGCCATGAAGCTGGACAGGCGCGATATGGAGAAGTCCGCCTCGGGCATGATCGCTAATGTGCAAGCGTTGAGAAGCGCGCCCCAGATCTCCAAGGTTGCGGCATCGAAGGAGATCGTGGCTGTGTGAAGGACGACGTCATCGAGGCGGAAGTCAATATAAGTCTGGTCCAGTACAACGCGAGCGATGCTACGATGGCAGATCATCGTTCCCTTGGGGCGTCCGGTCGAGCCGGAGGTGTACATGATGTACGCGAGATCGCCGCCGGTCACGCTGACGTGAGGGGCGACAACGGCCGGGCGGCTTGTCATCTCGCTGATAATGGCATCCGCTTCTATGACCTTGCCGTTCATGCTTGGCACGCTCGCCAGCTTGTCGCCGTGGGAGGAGTCGACAAATATGACCTTGGGCACACACTCGCCGATCACAAAGTCGAGATGTTCGATTGGAAGTGCCGGATCGAGCGGGAGATAGACACCGCCGGCCTTCAGGATTGCCACCGTGCAAATGACTGCATTGACACTTCGCGGCAGGAAGAGCCCGACGATATCGGCCTTGTGGACGCCGACTCTTGTCAAATGCGCCGCAAGCGCGTCTGAAATGCGATCGAGATCTTGATAGCTGATGCTGACATCGCCGAAGACGAGGGCCGTTGCCCGTGGTGCCGATCTGGCCTGGGCGCGCAGCATTTCGTGAAGACATAGGTCGCGGTCATAATGCATGTTCACTATACCAAGTCTATCTTCCTGCCCCTCACGGTCACTCATCATCGCTCTCCGGGTTGTCCTGCGATTGACGACGGCGCGATGCGATGCGCTCCATCGTCCACCGCAGAATTTCATGCTGAGGCAAAAGCACCAGTTGATCATTGGGATGACCGTTCCCACCATCGAAAGTCGTAAGTCGTGACGGAGCGTAGCCATTTGGTCGGAAAGCTCTGCGACGGCTAAGACAAGCCGACCGAAAGCATTACGACCAGCGCCGGGCGGGTCACCATTGACGGGCCAAGCGTGTGCCGCGCGCAGATGGAAAACAGTGTCGAGATGAGTGATTGGGAGATCAGTGGTCGCGAGATTACACGAACTGGTAGGCTCTTACATAATCCACGAACATGAAGGACGGATCGGCTGCGGCCATTCTGGTAATGCCTTCAACGATGCCCAAGTCTACGAGAAGATACATAGGCTGGCGATGTTCGGGTAGCGTCTTGGTCTTCCAGACGAGCTTCCCATCGAAATACATGCGTATGAAATTCGAATCGATCTTCACGCCGTAAGTGTGCAGATCGGAAGGAGTTGCATTTGAAAATGCATTGATCCGCGAGTAAGCGGAATCATGTCGGCCGTCCTTGTGCCAAACATGCACTGTCGAAGAATAGGCGCCCGGCTTATCGCCGTAGTATTCGATGACATCAATCTCGGCAGTCGATGTCGAACGGTCTTTGCCGATGAGCCAGAATGCCGGCCATACGCCCGGGCCGTCCGGCAATCGTGCGCGCATCTCGAAGTAACCATATTGTTGAGAAAAGCCATTTCCATCGCGATCGACAGATGCGATAAGGCCCGAACGCCAAACACCTTTTGCGTCACGCGCAGCTGTAATGCGCAACATCCCGTCTTGTATCGCAAACGGGAATTCACCATTCGGATCAGAGAAGCGAGCGCCTCCGAAATCACCATTCCAAGGTGTATGGGAGATCCAGCGCGTACCCGGTCCCCAGGCCGATACGCTTAACGTGTCAAACTGATCTTCAAAGGTCAATTTCATCTTACCGACATCGAGTGCATCATCCATATCATCTGCATAGGTGAGCCTGATGTCGCAAATAGCAATCATGGCGGTCGCGACCGACGCACGAAGGAAAGCGCGCCGGTTGACCAACCCTTGAATACGATCAGTTGTCGATAGACGATCCATACATAACAGCATGAGCATCTCGATGCCCACGGTATACAACGTATTTCGGCTGATGCGTCCACCAAAAGGCTTAGGGAAGGCGGAGATACAGCGACGCTGATGCCATGGTAGTTTGCGGCAACAATGAGGCAAAGCGGCTGGACGACGAAACATGAATGCCATGGGGCTCATAACGCTGATCGTCGGTGTAGCGATATTGGCTGCGCCCGTTCGATGGTCATTCATCGTAATGGCCCTATCGACGGTGTTTGGTGCCGCTGCAGCGTTCAGCGTCCCCGGTCTGGGGGGGGCGTCGGTACTTGTGCCAAGCCTGTTCCTGCTTTTCTTCACCGCGCGGCTGTTTGCAGCCTATGGCGAAGGGCCGTTTCTGAGCGCGCTTGCACCTTGGCGTCCCGGATTCTTCCTTCTGCTTTTGACGGCCTTTGGAGTGTTCACGGCCGTTTTCTTCCCGCGGATGTTCCAGGGCATGACGCAGACGATGACGGTGCAGAGATCGATCGGCACGCACAGCCTTATTGCGCTGGTTCCGTTGCAAGCCTCATCGAACAACATAACGCAGTCGGTCTATGCCATTGGCGGCCTTATCGCCTTCATCGCCACGTTTGCGTTTTTCCGACGAAATAACGTTCCGGCGATCTTCGTCAGCGGTATTCTGATTGTCGCGGGCGTCAATCTCAGCTTTGCCCTTGCCGATATCGTGACCTACTTCACACATACGGATTTCTTGCTCGCCTTCGTGCGCACCGCGAACTACGCGCTTCTGACCAATGCCGAAAAAGGTGGGCTGAAGCGCATTTCCGGCACCTTCCCGGAAGCCTCGGCATTTGCCGATTTTACCCTTGTGCTTTTCGCGATCGTCGCAAGCCTTTGGCTTGCAGGCATCCGCTCGAGCATAACAGGACTTGTGTCCGGCTTGCTTCTGGTGGCTTTGATCCTCTCGACCTCCGCGACGGCGCTTGTCGGGCTCGCCGTCATCCTGCCCATCCTGTGCCTGCAGTCGTTCCAGGCATCGCGATTTGAGCCGGGAACGGGCCGACCGGTCATGATTGTTTCGATATTGGCCGGCATGCCGCTCGTCATTTTCTTCGTTCTGATCGTCATGCCTGACCTCGTGCACAATCTCCGGGAGTTTCTCGATGAGATGCTGTTTTCCAAGGCGGACAGCCAATCGGGGCGAGAGCGCTTCATGTGGAATGCGATGGCGTATCAGGCTTTCCTCGATACGAACGGCTTCGGTGCCGGGCTTGGAAGCGCGCGCGCATCGAGTTTTGGCCTTGTCTTGCTGTCCAATATCGGCGTTTTTGGCACGGTGCTCTTTGCCGTTTTCGTCGGGCGGTTGCTAATGGTGGACACGCGCCCGGGGCCATCATCTTCGAAACAGGCGCTTGCGGTTGTACGCGCGGCCAAAGCCGGCCTCATCACGGTTCTCATCTCTGCAGCAACCTCCGGCACCGTTTATGACCTTGGGCTGATGTTCTACATACTGGCAGGCAGTATTTCAGCCCTCAGTCCCGGCAGACATCTGGCCCGAACGGAATACGCGCCACGGTACGGCGCCGTTGGAGAGCTGAGATGAAAGTCCTCGTTTTCAATGTCAAATACAGCGAAAACCTCGGCGACGGGCTGCTTGCAGAGTGCATTGAGACCGCTCTTGCAAATGGTGGAGGCAATGTTGACGTGGAGACCGTTGACCTGGCAGGGCGCCGGGACTTCTCCGGGGGGCATGGTGCGCGGCGGCGCCTGATACTTGGATTGCTGCGCTGGCTACCCGCTGCTGCGCGGCGCTCGGTGGTCAGGCAGGGTTTAAAACGCAATCTGCGCCGACTTGCTGCCTACTGGAGTGAAAAAATCGCCAATGCCGACGTCGTGGTGATCGGTGGCGGCAACCTGTTTCAAGATGATGACCTTAATTTCCCATTGAAAATCGGCACGGTGCTGGACTGCGTTTCCCGACAGGATCGTCCCCTGGCGATCTATGCGGTCGGCGTCAGCAAGCACTGGTCGAATCCCGCATATGAACTCTTCGGTCGTGCGAAACGGGCGCGGCTTGTTCATCTCTCCGTGCGTGATGGGTTTGCCCAGGATAATTGGAACGAGCACTTTCCGGAAGGGCCGAGGGCGAAAATCGTTCGGGATCCCGGACTTTTGATCCGGCCCCTATCGACGGTGCAGAGGTCCGCACAGTCAGCAGCCGGTCGATTGACCGTCGGCCTATGTGTGACCGATCCGATTATACTGCGCCGGCACAGTACATCGGCACTCGCCGCTATCCCGTTCTCCACCATCGATGCCTACAGGGATCTGATCGGCCTGTTTCTGGATGACGGAATGCGGGTGATGTTGTTTTGCAACGGGGCCAGGGAAGATCAAAGCTTTGCGGAACGCATTTTGAGCTCGGTAGCCAGACATAGAGCTTTCGATCGCGATGCCCTTGATATTGCTCGGCGTCCGACAACTCCTGACGGCCTTATCGAAACAATCTCATCGATGGATGTGATCCTGGCGCATCGCCTGCATGCTTGTATTGCAGCCTATGCATTGAGGATCCCGCATGTTGGCCTGAGCTGGGACAAGAAGGTCGAAGGCTTCTTCAACTCCGTCGGGCGGGAGGACTATCTTGTAAAGAATACGACATCATCCCCGGTATGTGTTGCGTCCCTAGTCAAGGCGGCGGAAAGGGACGGAATCGAGCCACTTCGACATCAGATTGTTGTTGCGGAGACCCAGGCCGGAATTTCGAACATGCGCCGCCATCTGTTGGAATGTGATCAATCAAGTGAGCCTTTGTCGTTTCTGATGCAACGCGAATAGTCTCTGAGTTTAAAGTATATTGCGCATTGATACTTTGAGGTTTTATTTAAGTATACATAAGAAGTTAATCGAAGCGCGACCGGATCGAGTAAATTTATATAAGAATAAAATATGATTTTGAATTAAAGACTTCATGTGATTTTCATGCTATTAAGTAGTTGGAGCTTACTATGTTTTCGAATGCTCAAAGGTGTATTCGGGAGATGCTTCGCGTCCAAGGGGATGACGGCATGCCAGTGCAGATTCCAATTGAACATATTCGCAACCTAGGTGGCGTAACGCGAACGTTTACAGCCGGCAGTGCGATCTGCGGATACGATGACGAGGCGCCGCGTCTTCTGTTCGTGGTGAACGGATGGGCTGCCTGCAGCAAGATGTTGCCGAACGGCACGCGCTTCGTGACGGAATTTGTACTGCACGGTGGCATGATCTCGACGACGCTGACAGCACTCTCACGCGAGACCGTGCGAGCCGTCACGAATGTGACGGTGGTGGCATTTCCAGACTTCACCTCACTCCCCAAGATTGAGGCGCCAACATTTTTCTATCGCATTGTCATCGGCGAACTGATGCGACATCAGGCCCGCATGTCCGAGCGGCTGGCGAGTATGGGGCGGCGCGATGCTCTCGAGAGAACGGGACATATGCTGCTTGAGCTTGGAACGCGTGCCGGTTTGTCTCGCGACTATGATAATTGCGAGTATTTCGATTGCCCTTTGACGCAAGCAGATATCGGTGATGCCGTCGGCTTATCGACGGTCCATATAAACCGGGTGTTGCGGGATATGAGGGAAGCCCGTCTTTTGTTGTTCCGTAACGGTATAGTTGTCTTTCTCGATCGTGCACGCCTTGCCGATCTTGTCGACTTCGATGAAGCCTGTTTCGATGCAACTATGGTTTGATTGCATGTAAATAACTATCATGAAGTGAATATGTGAACATAGAATTCTCTAATATTTCTATTAATCATTAACACATGTTAATGCGCAAGAAAGAAAAATACGTAATTTCTAACAAGCTAAAGAAAAACGAGGGGGATGACATGCGAAATTGGGATGAACTTCGATCAATGTGCCGATTATGCTATTTGGTTCGAATGAATACTAGCGCGTCTTCCAAAAATACAATGTGATTTTTAATGAGTAGAGGTAGCGGCTATGCATGGACAATCAATAACAAGTGAGAAATTCACGTCAGATGGAACGGCGCGTATCATTTCTGTTCGGGCATCGGATAGCTTGAGACCATTCAGCACGCCTGGTGTCGATGAATGGGAGGATTATATCCTGCTGATCGATTCCAGGGCATTGGATCGTGAGTGCCTGTCCAAGAGCCTGGCCGAATGCGACAGCGCCATGCGCATTGTCACTGTCGGTTCGCTGGATGAATGGCAGACGCGCAATATGCAAGCATTGCCTTCGGCAGTGCTCTTCATGATCGGCGGTCGCAAGGTTTCCGATACCGATGTCAGCGCCAAGATTTGCGCACTCGTGGAAAGGTTCCAGACAAGTCCAGTCATCGTCGGTGCCGATGGCGATGAGCTTGCGCAGCTCCTGCACGCGCTCGAATGTGGTGCGCGTGGTTACATCCCGACCAGCGTCGGTATCAAGGTTGCGGCAGAGGCTTTGGCATTGGCACGCGCTGGCGGCGTCTTCGTTCCGGCGAGCAGCTTGTTGGCAGCCAAAGAGGCGATTACGCCCGTGGCAAGCCGAAACGGTTGTCTCGACAGTCTGTTCACGCCGCGTGAAGTGGTTGTTGCCGAGGCCTTAAGGCGCGGGAAGGCGAACAAGATCATCGCCTATGAAATGGATCTTTGCGAGAGCACGGTCAAAGTTCACATTCGCAATATAATGAAGAAGCTGAATGCAACGAACCGGACTGAAGTCGCCTACAAGATCCGCGAACTCGTCCGTTAGCTATGTCGCCGCGGATCGCGGCTGCCGAATGAACAGTCGTAGAGGCCGTATGGTTGCGCCTCAGTCCTTCTAATCCGGCCAGCGCCCTGTGGGCGCATGTCAGTGAGCCGGCCGGACTGCATCATCTTGGGACGCTCGGCACGCGCAGGCGGGCGATATGCTGCCGGCCGAATGACGGAGAGGGTGAGGAACGCCGTCACGCTTCTCAATCATTCCATCAAGAATGCGGGTAGCTCTATGGCCGGAATGGCGTGAAAGCACGCGCAAGATATGGTCTCGTCGCCATCAAAAGCCCGAACGCTCCGACCGCGATAGGCTTCGATCTCAAGGATGTCTTATCTATCGTTCTTCGAGATGAGCGGCGCTGTTTTTCGAAAGATGCTGTTGAATTCCCCGGATCGAGAAGACTTGCCGCCGGGCGCATCAAGGGTAAACCTCCCATTGGATGCTTAAGCCCTCAATCCCTTCAGTGGAATAGTCGCCAGTCGATCTGGCGAGCCGGAGTGGCCGCCACCCTCAGCGTTGTGCTACGCGCAGCGATGCGATTTCCGCCGGTTTGTCGTCGATGATGGCGCTGACGGTCAGCAAGCCGGGATGACGCAATCTCAGCGGTGAGAAGATGAGGCTGGCGCCGAGGACGACATTGAGCGAAGCGTTGTTCACGTCCATCCCCGTGGACAGATCCTTTTGCTCATCGAGTTGAGCTGGATCCAATCGCTCCTCCAGAATTGGTTGTCGGTCGCCGGGAGCGGCGCAGCGCAGCACGATGGAGCGATATGGTTCCGTCGCGGAGGTAATCAGGTTCACATGAACGCAGAACTTGGGCAGGGAAAACGGAAACTCCGGTAGCGTCAACACGCCACTGTAAACGCCGATGAAGCTTAGCTTCTCTCCGATTTCGGTGCGAACGTCGTCGCAAAAGATACAATATCCGTAGCGCATGTCTTCACTCGTCCTGATCAGTGTTGGTGCGGACCACAATCGTGCGGATCGCGCGCGAAGAACTCCAGGTGGCGACCCCACTGGAGCAAACTGGATGGAGTGCGGCTCGCGTCTCCGGTTCCGAGCCGCAACCGCCATCCGGCGCCCCGATGAGGTCGCGCAGCTCGACATGAATCTCCTTGTCGAGTGCCCAGGCGAGATCTGCGATCGATCGAAGCGGAAGCTCCCTTTGCCCGCAGAGATAGCTGTTCAAGTCCCTTCGGCTAACGCCGACGAATTCCGCGAGCTGCTGCTGCGTGATGCCTCTCTCGGTCCTCCTCGCCATGATGGCGGCGACCAGATCGCTGCGAACATTGGAAACAAAGCGGCTAGCCGCACGCGTGCGCGCGCCAATCTCAAACCGAAATGACATCGCCCGGATTTGCTCCCTCTACACATAATGCATCACCAACACCGAGCTCGCGGCGCAACCTGCGCACCTCCAGCCGGTAGCCACGATAAAGATCATGATCCTTCACGTGATCGGCCCAGTCCCCGAACACTGCGACGAAGCAGTTGTGCATGGCAAACCAGCCGAATATGCGGAAATCCACGGTCTTCAGCTCCCAAACGGCATTTCTCTCAAGCCGAATTGCTTTAAATTGCCTGGAGTGAATGAGCGGCTTGCCCGAGACGAATGTGTAGAAGAGAAAATCCAGCTGTTCGACAGGCCTAAGCACCGCGCCGAGTGTTGACGGTTCGTCCTTGCTTACACGTTCACTCAACCAATCAACAAAACCTGGAGTGGCAAAAAGCAGTCTCTTGGGCAACTGCTTTCGACCAAGCTGAATCTCAACCTTCACGATTGCTTCTGATGCTACGAGACTGTCAAACGTCGTCATGACTGTCAACTAATCCATTATTATGTGGCGAGCCTTTCATTGCAGTTACATGAGGGTGAGATGAATAGTTGCGCATCTAGATTGCACTTATCCGTCTTCCTGATGGCTTAGTGGGCATAGTCAAAGATGAGTATAATATTTGTATTGAGAAAATTCATATCTAAACTCCTACTCACTTTGAGGTAGGTCTCTAATATTTCATCCATCTTGGCACCGCATTGTTAGTACGAAGGGTTCTCTTGTTCGGTTCTCCCCGGGCGGCCTATTAAAATGCTTGAGGGCGGTGAATGGTCGCTTGCCCCGTCTTGGAGAACAGGGAGGATCGATATGAAGACGATTGGAGTTCTCGCCATTCTGCTGGCAAGTACGTCATTGGCACTTGCGCAGCCCCCATCACCACCGGCTGACAATGAATCATTCATTGGTCAGATGGGCGCCTTCAACGGCGCTTTCGTGAGCCAGAGCACCGGCAACAATCAGGCACTGACCCTTCAGAACGGCGTCGGCAACTTTGCGGTCACCAATCAGGACAAGGCGAAGTCCAATACATCCGACATCCTGCAATTTGGCGCCGGCAACTTCGCCGTTGCAGACCAGAAGGGCAAGACCAACGACCAGAGCACGCTCCAGTTTGGTACCTTGAACTTCGCGTCAACACGCCAGCGTGATGGCGGGCAGAACAATTCCACAACAAGCCAGTTCGGCTTCGGCAATGCCGCATTCGTGGATCAATCCAAGGGCGACAATTCTCAGGACACGCTCCAGGTCGGTGGGTTGAACTTTGCTGCCACCACTCAGACCAATGGTTCCCATGGCTCAAACAGCTCGGATACCATGCAGTTTGGTTGGGGCAACGGCGCTGTCGTTGGCCAGGACGGCGGTAAAAACGACCAGACGACGCTGCAGGTGGGCGCCGGCAACTTTGCCGCCACCTCGCAATGGGGCGTCATCGGCAGCAACGGCAATGCCTCTTCCACGACGCAGTTTGGCTGGGAGAACGTGTCCTTTGCCGCCCAAGCCGGTGGCAACAATTCGCAAGACACATTCCAGGCCGGCGGGCGTAATTTCGCGGCCACAAACCAGCAGTCGTTCTTCGGTGTGAATAAAGCAAGCACTGCGCAATTCGGTATTGGAAATACCGCGCTGACGGCACAGATCGCCAATCCGCTCGGCTCCAACGATTCCCTCATCGTGCAGGCTGGCTATCACAACACGGCCATAGCATCTCAGTCCGGCGTACAGGGCGGCGGCTTCCAGTTCGGAGGTTCGAACCTTCAGGGAACCGTTCAGATTGGCACCGGCAACTATGCGCTGACCTCTCAGACCAGCTCGAGTGCCGTGACGAATACGTCGGTGACAGCGCAGTTTGGCTACAAGAACGTCGCCGTCACGGTCCAGCACTAAAGGGGACGATAGGGGAGGCGATGCGACATGTGCGCCTCCTCTTTCCAAAAGATCGCGGCCGCTGCATTGGCGGCCGCCGGTTGCAAGCATTTATCGGCTTTTGGAACTCCTAAATCTCTCTTCCTCTACGCCATGGTGTTTTCGTGCGCGGTTCCCGCCGCCTCGCAGGCAGGGGTCGAATGTCTGATTGCGACAAGCAAGAGGGAGCCGTTTCTTGTGGTGCAGGTGATTGCGAAGTCAACCACTGTGGCATCGGGGACATACCGGCTGGTTCTTCTCACGCATGGGGCCGGCGGTTCCAGTGAGAGCGTTCAACAGGGCAGTTTTGATCTGGAACCTGGCTCGGATCGCATACTCGCCACGACGATGGTCGCCGTGTCGGACAAGGTCGAAATGAGTGCAAGGCTACAGATCGAAACCGATCGAGGGGTATCGCAATGTGGGTTACCAGAATGAAACGCGCAAGCCGTTCGAGACTGGTGCAAGGTCTCGGTGTCATGCTGGCTGCTGTGGGTCTCCAGACGGCGGACGAATGCCGCGCCGAGACTGCCTATGTGGTTCAGATCCCGGTCAACGTGACGACGACGTTGACATTCAACAGTGGGACGCCATCGCAGCCGACCGGGCAATATCACAATCCCGTAAATCATATGGCGGTTGGTATTCCAGGTTTGCCCGAGGCCGCAGGCACGGCGCGCGGCAATAATCTGGCGCAAGCGCTGGAAATCGGCGTGCGTAACAGCGTGTATCAGCTTCAGGGCGGGGCAGGAAATATCTCAACTGCCGGCATCATCGGAAATTACGGCAATATAAATGTGCTTCAAGCCGGAAATAATCTGAGATCGAACGTCGTGCTGCTGAACGGCGCAGGCATGAACGTCAGCGTTCTGCAGCCGGCAGGTTCCGCGCCCGTCAATGTGTTGATCGCGCGGTTGCCGGGCGGTGGGCTGCTTATCAAGCGTTGAGTGGGCGCAGTTGCGTCCGGAAACCAGGGAGAGGAATGACGATGATCGTGCGTACGACAATAATTGCGGTCGGTTTGGCCGTCGGAATGGCAGCGTCAACATCAGCGGGACAGCTGGTCTATCAGCCGACCAATCCGACATTTGGCGGCAATCCGCTAAATGGATCATTTCTGTTGTCGACTGCGCAGACGCAGGGAGATGGCGTCAAATCCGGCCAGCAGCAGACGCCGGATCTCTCCGGTCTCAACAGTGCATTGAGTAATCTTGGAAACGTAAATCAGGGAGCGGGTTCAAGTGGATCCTCTCCGGTCATCGTGATCCAAAGCGGCCAGGTGCCCACCAATCCCTAACAGAATTGACTGCGTAACTTCTCAATTCCTTATGGGGGCGATTCTATCGTAAAGCCATGTCGCGTTTCGGTTTTCCCATTGCAGCCATTTTATGCGGATTAGGTCTGGGAGGCTGTGCTGCTGCGGGCAGCAGCCTTGATCCGATAAGTGCTCCAGCAACACTCATGCCAGCCACGAAGACGGGTGTCGCGCTGGAAAGTCTGCCGCAACCCAAGCAGAAGCTTGATGTCGCGGTATACTCCTTCCCCGATCTGACGGGACAGAACAAGCCCAATGAGAACTTCGCCGAGTTTTCGCGCGCCTTGACCCAGGGTGGCGCCCAAATGCTGGCCGACGTCCTGACCAAGGCCGGTAATGGTGAGTGGTTCAGTGTCGTGGAGCGCACCGATCTGCAATCACTGCTGCAGGAGCGTCAAATCATTCAGAACACGCGGGCGGCAGTGTACGGCGCAAAGGCGGGCGGCATACCGCCGCTGCGGTTTGCGGGCGTCTTGCTCGATGGCGGCATCATCGGCTACGATTCAAACGAAACGACGGGTGGCATCGGCGCCAACTATCTCGGCATCGGCGGAAACACCCAGTATCGCAAGGATATCGTAACGGTATCGCTGCGAGCCGTGAGCGTCAGCACGGGGCGTGTTCTCGCCTCCGTGAGCACCACCAAGACGGTCTATTCGGTGCAATTGCAGGGATCGGCATTCCGCTTTGTCGGCGTCGACCAGTTGCTCCAGATCGAAGGCGGGGTCACCCGAAATGCGCCGACGACCCTGGGGGTTCAAGAGGGCATACAGCTCGCCGTCTATGCGTTGATCTTCGAAGGCGTCAAGAATGGGCTATGGGAGTTCCGGGATGCCGCCGCTGGAGCGGCATTCATGCGCTATCTTCAGGAGCATCAAAGGGCAATGACCTACAAGCTGGACAGCAACGGAAGACCGATCGCACCAGCGGTCGATCTTCAACAGGCCAGCGCGGCGCAGCCTGTGGTCGAGACGACATCACGGCCACCCGTGGTGGCCGACAAGCCGAAGAGCCTGTGACACTAGCGATGTTGGATCATCTTTCGGCAAATATCGGATTGTGCGTTCTCAGGACCGCAGCTCACGGTGCGGTTCTGCGTGGCGTCATTTGAATTCTGTTTGGTCAAGGTCTTGGCGGCATTTGCCTTCTCAAGATTGCTGTTCTTCCTGATGGGGACATTGCCGTTTACCTGGGGGATGCGGGTTTCGGAAAACCCGGAACGCCGGATAACGGATTGATCGACAGCGAATGCATTCGCCGAGCCGAGCGTGCCGGCAAGCAGGATGAATAAGGTGGCGGTAATCTGATCGGTATGTCTCATCTCGATGTTGCTCCTTGATCATCCGATGGTGAGCGACGTCATTGCAGGTGCCGCTCACGAAAGCCCAGACGGGGCGGTGGCGTGTAGTCAGTGTCCGACTGTGCCTTGCCCGACTGTCGGCAGGCTACTGTCTGCGGGGGCAGGGGCTGCTCGTTCGGTAACGCCGCTGCCCACGCTTGGAAAGAGGCTGTTCGTCAATGCGATCTGCGGCCGGGCGTTTGGTGTTGGTCGCGGTTTGTGCCAGGGCTTCCGATGCTCGGTCGGCAATTGAGGTGCCGGCACCACAGAAGTCTCCGGGAGCTGTTCGACGAATGCGGGATTGGTTCTTTCAGGAGGTGCCTGTTGTAGATAGCTCTCACCAAATAGCGGGCTGCCGCCCATCGCGAGCAGCGCAACGAGAGAGTATTTGGCGATGATAATCGAAATCATCCGAGTACATCCTCATGTTTGCTTATGTATTATCTAATGCATAATATTTATAGCTGTATCAAATTAAACATAATAGATTAGATGAAAATATAGATTCAAAATTGAATGGAGTTAATTCAGATATTATTGTATAATTATCATAAATATGCAAATGAATAATGGAGGGGTGTATGCGTTTATCTCGACAATTCGCAATTTGCAGCGCGACGATTCTACTTTCGCAAGTGCTCGCATCCTTTGCACTCGGCGCTGATAACGATGCGGCAAAACCACAAGGCGATCCTCCCAAGGAGGCATCTCAGCCCGGTAACACTGTCTTGCCAGGCACCGGGTCGACAACTCCGCCGGCAACTGCGCTGCTTGCATCGCAAGTAACTGAGCAAAAGTTTGCCGCATGGACGCTGCAATGCAGCACTGATGCGTCAATGAAACCTCCATGTCAGATCATGTACCGATTGACGTCGCCCGATCAAAAGCAGGTATTCATGGTGATCAGCATGGCGCGGTCTGCGGACAACAAGATTGGCATGCAGATGGCACTCCCGCTGGGATTTGCCATTCAGGGGGGGGTAAAGATCGGGTTTGGTGCCAAATATTCGACGGTCGCGAAGATATCGCGCTGCACCACGCAGGGATGTCTGGTGGAGGGGCTCTGCCCGCCTGGAATGCTTGATATCCTGATGAAAGAAAAGTCCGGAAAAGTTTCCATCCGGATGATGCAGGGAAATGCTGCAGAACTTCCGGTGTCTCTGGAGGGGTTCAACGCTGCCTATCAGGCAATGCGGGCCAAGGATGGCTAGTGCCGTGCCACATGGCATGCAGGACGTCTCGAACTTGCCAAACCCATGTTCGACATGATGATGTGGCAGGGGAGCAAATATGGCCATCTTGCCTGCATGATCGGGACCAACCGATAGAGGTCGCGACATCATGTCCAATGCTGTGGCAAGACACATCGAACAGCAATCCCGACAACCGCTGAGATGCCGCGGTTGCCGGGAGCTTTGTCAACATGGTGGCGCCGCATCATGCTTATGCGAGCTGATCCTTGGCCAGGTGATAGAAGTACATGGCACCCGGCTGCAGGATATCATCGTTGAAATCATAGGTCGTTGTATGCAGACCGGCGCTGTCGCCGTTGCCGATAAGCACATAGGCGCCGGGAACTTTTTCCAGCAGGAAGGAGAAATCTTCGCTGCCCATCAGCGGAAGGTCGAGTTCTTCAAATGCATCCTCGCCGAACCGCTTTATGATCGTCGACCTTGCAACATCCACCGCCTGTTGGTCGTTGATGGTGGCCGGATAACCAACCTGCCAGTCGAATGAGATGTCGGCGCCGTAGCTTCTGGCCTGTAGTGTTGCCACTTGCTCGACGCGCTCGCGGATTTCCTCGCGCACCTTCGGGTTCATCGCCCGCATGCTGATCTCAAGTACGGCCGTATCGGGAATAATGTTGGAGGCCGAACCGGACAGGAAGGCGCCAACGGTGACGACCGCCGGCTGGTGAGGGGAGATATTGCGCGCGACCAGTGTCTGGAGCGCCATGACAATGCTGGAACCCACGACGACAGGATCGACGGTCAGTTCCGGCTGTGCACCATGGCCGCCTTTGCCTTTTATGGTCACGGTTACCACATCGATCGAGGCTGCGATCGGTCCGGCGCGAGTCGTGAAGGTGCCGGTTGGGATGCCTGGCCAATTGTGCAGGGCAAAGACCTGCTCGCAAGGAAAGCGCTCGAACAGGCCGTCTTCGATCATGAGCTTGCCGCCACCGAAATTCTCCTCGGCCGGCTGGAAGATGAAGTGCACGGTTCCCGCGAAGCTCTTGTCATTCGACAGCGCCCAGGCTGCGCCCAGAAGCATGCTGGTATGGCCGTCATGGCCGCAGGCATGCATGGCGCCGGGATGCTGGCTGGCATAGGGAAGATGGGTTTCTTCCTGCATCGGCAATGCATCGAAATCGGCACGGAAACCGATGGCGCGATTGCTATCGCCGGCACGAAGAGTTGCGACGATGCCCGTCTTGCCGAGGCCACGCGTGATCTCGAAGCCCCATTTTTCGAGCTGAGTGGCGATGAAATCGGAGGTCTTGAACTCCGAAAGTCCGATTTCCGGAATTCGGTGCAGATGATGTCTGATCTCAATGAGTTCCGGCAGAAAACTCTCGAATTCGCTGTTGTTCATGGCCATTCTCATCCCATCCGCAGAAATTGACGAAGTCGTTCGGATTGCGGGTCTCTCATAACGTTCTCAGGAGCGCCACGCTCTTCCACCAACCCCTTGTGAAGGAAGATGACCTCGCTCGAAATGTCGCGAGCAAGCGCCATCTCGTGGGTGACCATCACCATGGTGCGACCTTCTTCGGCGAGCTTCTTGATCACCTGAAGCACCTCGTTGACGAGCTCGGGATCGAGCGCCGAGGTCGGCTCGTCGAACAGCATCACTTCCGGTTTCATGGCAAGCGCGCGGGCGATGGCCGCGCGTTGCTGCTGTCCCCCGGACAATTGCGCCGGATATTGATCGCGCTTCGGCGTGATGCCGACTTTCTCCATCAGCACTTCGGCTTCCGCGATCGCCTCCTTGCGCGACGTGCCGAGGACATGGATCGGCCCCTCGATGATGTTTTCGAGAATGGTCCGGTGAGACCAGAGATTGAAGCTCTGAAAGACCATTCCGAGGCGCGAGCGAATGTGCTCGAGCTGGCGGGGATCTGCAGCATGCATCTTGCCGCCGCGCGAGGGGGCCGTGCGGATAACCTCACCCGCGACCGAAATTTCGCCCTTATCCGGCGTTTCGAGATAGTTGATGCAGCGAAGCAGCGTGCTCTTGCCTGACCCACTGCTGCCGATCAGCGAGATGACGTCGCCCTTGCGTGCTTCGAACGAGATACCCTTCAAGACTTCGACATTACCGAAGCTCTTGTGGATGTCTTTCACAGAAAGTGCGGTCTCGACCATTTTAGTTCCTCCCGAGGCTTTCAAGCTCACGCCCGAACGGCGCGATAGCGCGTCATGCGGAGCTCGACGACGTTCATGATCCGGGTCAGGATGAAGACCACGGCGAAATAGATGATGCCGGCTGCGATCAGCGGTTCGAAGATCAGCAGCGACTGGCGTTGCAACATCCGCGCCGTGCCCATGACCTCGAGGATGGTGATCGTTGAGGCAAGCGAGGTCGTCTTCAAGAGAATGATCAGATCGCTCGTCAGGACCGGCATGCAGTGACGAAATGCCTGCGGCAGCGTTACGCGCCGAAGGATGGTCCACCGCCTCATGCCGACGGAGAGCGCCGCCTCGATCTGGCCGCGCGGGATTGCCTGGATCGCGCCGCGAATGACCTCGGCGTTGTAGGACGCCTGGTTCAGGCTGAGTGCGGCGATGGCGTACCACAATCCGTCGCGCAGATATGGCCAGAGGAAACTGTGGCGAACCCAGGTGCCGGGCAGGATCTGGCCGAGGCCGTAATAGATCAGGTAGATCTGCACCAGCAACGGCGTCCCGCGAAACGCAAAGGTGAAAGCGAAGGCTGGCCAGGCGAGCAGCCTGTATTTCGAGAGCCGTGCGAGCGCGGTCAGCGTACCGATCACCAGGCCGAAGATGCCTGCTGTTGCCGTTAGCAGCAGCGTCAGCGGCATCGCTTTGATGAGGGCAGGCAGAAAGGAGATGACGTTGGTGATCGTTTCCATCAGCGATGCCCCCGATTCAGGTGGTTTTCTATACGGCTGATGATGAAGACGGAAACCAGCGTGATGAGCAGGAACAGCAGGGCCGTCAGGCCATAGAAGAGAATATATTGCTTGGTGCTGGCAGCTGCGCGATAGCCCGTATAAAGCAACTCGCTAAATGAGCCGAGCACGGAGATGATGGCGCTTTCCTTGGTGATCGACAGCCAGAGATTGCCCATGCCCGGGACCGCATGGCGCATCATTTGCGGAAGAACGACGCGGGTCAGGATCTTGCGCCGCCGCATGCCGATCGACACGGCCGCCTCGATCTGGCCGGGGGGCACCGCCAGATAGGCGGATCTCAGAACTTCGGTCATGAAGGCGCCGGAGACGAAGGCGAGTGCGATGATTGCCGCCCAGAAAGGGCTGAACTGGAAGCTGTTGTCGACAAGGCCGGTATATTTCAGGAAGCGCTCTGCGCCGCTCGCGACGGAAAAATAGAGCAGAAGGATGACCAGCAATTCCGGAAGCGAGCGGACGACGGTCGTATAAAGTCCGGCCAAAAAGCGAAGCGACCGATGATGCGAAAGTTTGCCAGCAGCTCCCAGAAAGCCGAAAATCACGGCCACGATGTAGGAGATGATCGATACCTGAAGGGTCATCAGCAAGCCCCAGGCGAAATTCGCGCCCCAGCCGTCCGGCCCCCAGCCGAGCAAGTGCCAATATGTGTCCATGCGTTTTACCTGCTCAATGCGGCTTTGCCTGTTGCAATCAGCCGGACGGCCCAACAGGCCGATATGCGGGATCTGGCGTCGTCTGCTCCCTGATGCTGCGATGAGGCTTTGGAAGCGATCTCACGGCAGGAGCAGCAAAGGGCGCCCCGGGCGCGGCAAAGGCCACGCCCGGTGTCACGCGATTACTTCTTGCCGAAGATCCACTTGTCGACGAGTTTCTGCGTCGTGCCGTCCTTGTCGAGCTCGGCAAGCGCGCCGTTGACCTTGCCGAGCGTGTCGGCATCGCCCTTGCGAATGGCATAGGCAACACCTTCGCCAAGGGCGGAGTTCTTCGGCACTTCGAGCTTGACTTCATAGTCGGCGCCGGCGGCCGACTTCAGGAACGTCTGAATATAGAGATCCGGGATGAGGACATAGTCGACGCGACCGGCAACGAGATCGGCGACAGAGTTGTCGGCGGTGTCGTAGCTCTTGGCCTCGGCACCCTTCAGATATTTTGCGACATAGGCAGCCTGAACGCTTGATGTCTGGACGCCAATGATCTTGCCCGACACGATCGAGGGATCGATGATCTTGCCCGAACCATCGGGAGCGTCGACCGTCGCGATCTTGGTGGTGTCGGACTTTGCGCCGACGAAGGAGGTACCTTCGGTGTAGTAAGGCGTGCTGAAGTCGACGACCTTGCGGCGGTCGTCGGTGATCGAGAATGCGCCGATGATGAAATCGACCTTCTTTTCATTCAGCGACGGGATTAGGCCGTCCCAAGCCATCTGCTTGATGTCGCACTTGATCTTCATCTTCTCGCAGACCGCGCGGGAAAGGTCGGCTTCGAGACCTTCCCATTCGCCGGCCGCGTTGACCTGGGTAAACGGCATGTAGGGCTCGGGGGTCATGCCGAGGCGGATGGTATCCTCGGCATGAGCAAAGCCGGCGGACAGTATCAGTGCGACACCGGCGATGATTTTCGATTTGAAGCTGTGCATTCTGTTCTCCCGTTTGTTCTTGAGCTTGTTTATCGGCCGTTGCGGAACCAGCGCAGCGACATGCAGGACAGGCCCGCATCGATCTTGCCGATTTCGGTGGTCTTCATCGGCACGACCTTGTAGCCGAGCTTGTCGAGCATCTCGATCGTGCGCGGGAAGTCGGAGCCGACCATGACGACATCATTGACGCGCAGCGCGTTGGCGGCCGGCTCTTCGCCTTCAGGAATGATGATCTGCTTGAAGTCCTTGAAGACGCCCGAGCGCGCGAGGCGGGCCGTCGACAGGACGTTCTCGTCGTCGAGCAGCGAGCAATCGGTCTTGAAATGCAGCACGCCTTCCGGCGTCGCGACGATTTCCGCCTTGCGGCCCAACTTTTCGATGCAAGCCGACAGTGCCTCGGCTCCGACTTTGTCGGTGCGCGCCGAAAGGCCGATCATGACGCTCTTCGGCGTCGTCAGCACGTCACCGCCATCAGCAAAGCCCGGGGTCGGCAGATCGAGCACGGTTTCGAACATGCCGCGCAGCGTCGGCGTGATTTCGGCCGTCTCGCCGACGCGGCTCTCAGCACCCGGACGCAACAGGATCGCGCCTTCTGTAAAGACAAGGGCGGGATCCTCGACAAAGATCGAATCCGGGAAGGCTTCGAGTGCGGGAAGGACCGTCACTTCGACACCGGCGTCACGCATGGCGGCGATATAGGCATCGTGTTCGGCCTTGACGCCTTCGAACGTCGGATTGCCGCGGTCGTCGGCGCGAAGGCCGTTGACGACGGAGCGCGAGGGTTCGCGCACGATGATGGAATTGAAGTGATAGACTGATCTTGCTTGCGACATTGCAGGTACCTTTACTTTTGTAGGGGCTTCTCTATCCGGCTCAACCGGCGGCGTAAAGCAATTGTGTAGTTGCCGGTTCGCGGCGCGACAGGTGAATGCCGGCGAGCATGCAACGGACGGATCCGCCGGCAAGCTCGATGGTCGACACGTCGAATGGCAGCAATTTTGCCGATTCTTCTATGGCCTGGATTTGTGCGGCATCCAGCGCTGCATGCGCCCTGGCCGATAGCACGACCAGCCTTCCGTCTCGTCCATCCAGCTCGATCGCATTGCCGGCGAAGTTCTCGATCTGCTCGATTGAAAGGTCGATCACCTTGCGGCCGGTCTCTTCCAGGCGCGCGATGATTTCACGCCTGCGCGCGACATCCGGAATCATCTGAGATCCCAAAAGTGCGAAGTCGGTCCCGATGCACATCAGGACGTTCGTGTGATAGATCGACTTGCCGTTGCGATCGACGGCGTCGAAGACCATCGGCTCGAAGTTGAAGTGAGTGCAGAAGCGCTCCAGTGCCACTTCGTTGGTGCGGTTGGAGCGGACGGCATAGGCAACTCGGCCGATGTGGTCGAGTACCATCGCGCCGGTGCCCTCGAGGTAGACATGGTCCTTTTCGAGACCGGAATAGTCGATGACGTCCTGAACGCGGTAGTCGGTCTTCAGCATCTCAATCACATCGCTGCGCCGCTCGGACTGGCGGCTGGCAGAATACATCGGATAGATGGCGACATGGCCGCCAGAATGCGTCGAGAACCAATTGTTCGGGAAGACGGAATCGGGCGTTACCGCAGTCTTGTCTTCGAAAACATGCACCGTTACGCCGGCCGCTGCCAGGCCTTCGGCCATGTCAGTGACCTCGCTGAAGGCCGCGCTTGCGATTGCCGCTGCTGCCCGCTTTTCGTCATGCGATTGGAACGAATTGTCGTTGGCAGTCATCGGATTCGGGGTGAAGTGATGCGGCCTGATCATGACGACGGATTTCGGGGCCTGGACGGATAGTTTGCTCATTCTTCAGGCTATGCTCCGCTGATGAACCGGTGTTGGGTTATGCGACTGGTCGCGGAGATCGCGTGTATCTTGCGACACGATTCCTTCCCGCGGCCTTGTCTTGCCGTTAAACTGCTCGAAGCCGCCCGGCCAGCCAGCGCAGGCTGAAATCGGCGTCTTGGCACGGATGCCGAAGTGGCCGATGGTCAGAGACATCTTCTTGCACTGATCCCCGCGATCGGAAGGCGGCTCGATACAATCATCGAGATCAAGCGGCAATGTCATGATGTCGACCGAACAGGCCGATGTACCAACGCCGCCAACATCTAGAAATTGAACCATGTTCCCCGTTCCGCAAGGAAATTTGATGAGGCAGCGTAGGTAGCCATAGCGTCAGTTAAAATTCGAGAACTGTAGAAATTTTGACAATAAATCTGGCAAATTGCTTAGTCTCTTTGTGCAAGTTTATGGCACTTGTGGTCAGGCGCCGTATCATGTGCCGAATGCGGGCTTCAATTTCGTCGAATGATGGCAGCATCGTTCTGGCGAGAATGCACGCGACGGTCGGCACCGGCACATGACAATCGCCGTCAAAGGAAAAGGCCTTCCTGGTGAGAGCCTGCGATTGATCGGTCAGTCCGCAAGGTTGTGACCACGGCGATTATTCGTAGGCGGGCATTTACCATCGGAGATTGGGGTTGCCGCGCGGCTTTCGCCAATGCCGGCCTTTTTGGCCATGGAAACCGCACGATAAATTTGCATGAAACCGCAAAAGCACCTTATCAGTTCCCCAAACACCGTGCTAACGATGAGTGCTGATGGCGCTTGTCGCGCGACAGCTCTAAGGAGAATGAAACAGTGACAGATTTTCTTCAAAAATGGTCTTCCAAGAAGGCTGATAAACCCAAAGCAGGAGCGAAAACTGTCATTGACACCTTCCGCGCCAGAATCGCGGAGCAGAAAGCCTATCTCGAAGAGTATGAGCGCGATGTCGACGGCTTCAGCAAATGGCGCTCGACCTGGTTTCAGCGTGTGCCGGGTGGCTTTGGAGTAACCGTTGGACGCGACTCGGTGAATGCCGGTAAGGGCTTGAGCTACGTTGTCGTCGAAACCCTCAAGGATGTCGCTGAGTTTCTCGATGATCTCGCGCATCATGCACAGAACGACACCGGCTTCCAGCACGCCCTCGAAAGCAACCGCCAGCGCCGCGCCGCGCTTTTGAACGCCGGGAAGACCGGCGCTGTTGCCGGTTCGAAGGCGGCAAAACCCGCCGCTGCCAAGGCTCCGCGGGTGAAGGTGGTTGCTGCCGAAGGCGACGAAAAGCCGAAGAGAGGTCGCAAGCCCAAGGCTGAGGCAACGACGAACTGACCTCGATCAGGCCTAAGTGAATTGACCTTTTGAAGGCCGGAGTTTCTAAAGGATTCTTCGGCCTTCAAAGTTTCGAGCAGCTGCCTGCATTAGGCCCGCCTGATCAGTCTCGTCCCGGAACACCGACAGCGCCGTCAATCGAGGAATAATCTACGCGATGTTGAATACATTCCCCGACAAAGCCGCAACGCCTGGAGAGGTCGCTGCGGATGCTCTGTGGATCGATCTGCTTAACCCCTCCGCCGAGGAGATAGCGGCAGTCGAAAAGCTGCTCGGAGCAAAATTGCCATCCCTGGGCTCACTCAGTGAAATCGAGGTATCGAGCCGCCTCAAGAAGCAAAACGGTATGCTTTATATGAGCACGCCGTCGGCGGCCCGCCGTCCCGAAGGCGTGCAGGCAACCCCGCCACTGGGATTCGTGCTGTCAGCCAACAGGCTTGTCACTGTTCGATTTATGCCGTTGCCTACCTTCGATGCGGTTGCCGATAAATTTGGCGGCGATCAGGAGGCGCCGAAGTCGAGCGTGGAAGTGTTCGTCCTGCTTTGCGAAGAGATCGTCGATCATGTTGCCGACATTCTTGAGCATTTGGCTGCCGAGTTGAATGGCCTGTCGGTAGATACGTTCCGTGCCGACGATACCCGTGGCCGCCATCCCGCGCGCGCCAACCGCGTTCTACGTGGCCAGTTGCAGCAGGTCGGTCGCCTTGGTGAGCGTCTTTCGGAGCTGCGCGACGGCCTCCTGGGGCTCGGGCGCGTCATTGCCTATGCGGAGCAATACGCCTGCGATTGGGATGGCGGAACGCTGAAGCCACGGGTCGGCAGCCTGCGACAGGATGTCCATTCCCTTTCGGATTATGACGAGCAGCTGGCCAATAAGGTACAGTTCGTTCTGGATGCACTGGTCGGTCTGATCGGCATAGCGCAGAACGATATTTTCAAGGTTCTGACGATCGTCTCCATCGTCGGCATACCGCCGACCCTGATGGCCGGCGTCTACGGGATGAATTTCAAAAACATGCCGGAATATGATTGGGCCTGGGGCTATCAGTTCGGTTGGGCGGTAATCCTGCTCAGTGCCATCATTCCCTTGGTCTGGTTCAAGGTGAAGGGCTGGTTCTGAGCGGAGCTGCGATATCGAAGCGGCTAAAATTCTGGGCTAGGCCAATCGATCGCGAACCCAATCACCCGCCACGGCAAAGGCAAGTGTGGTCAGCACGATTGCAAGGCTCGGTGCCGCGGCCATCCACCATGCTGTCACGATGTAATTGCGGCTCTCGCTGACCATCAGGCCGAGCGATGTCAGCGGCGGCTGCACGCCGAGTCCAAGGAAGCTCAAACCCGTTTCGAGAAGGATGCTCTCGGGAAAATTCAAGGTCATCTGCACAAGCAGCGTGCCGGCGATGTTCGGCAGAATATGAAGAAGATAGATTCTCGGTGTCGAGGCGCCGAGCACCCGAAGAGCTCCGGCATAGCCCTTCGTTTCCGTCGTCAGCACGAGGCCCCGCGCCAGTCGCGCATAGCGCTCCCAGCCGGCGATGCCGATGATCGCAACGATCAGCCAGAAGGATTTGCCGAGGAAGCCGACAACGATGATGGCAAAGATCAGAAAGGGCAGGGATGCCTGAATGTCGACCATCGTCATGATCACTTCGGAGGTGATGCCGCGCCGTCTCGCCGCGAGCATGCCCAGCGCAATGCCGGTTATGGCGCCTATCAAGGTACCGAGCACCGCAAGAGTAACGGAGAAGCGGATGGCATAGATCGTGCGGCTGAGCACATCACGACCGAGATGGTCGCTGCCGAACAGGAATTGCGTGTCGAATCCGAAAAGGGCAGGCGGAGCAAGCCTCGAAAGCGGTTGCTGGTCGGCATAGCCGTACGGGGCGATCCATGGTGCAAGGAGAGCGACGAGCGCCATCAACCCCAGCCAGGCAAAGGCGCCTGCGGCAAGCCACATGTTTGGTGCGGGCAGGAAGCGTCGTCGCGCCGATACCCGAATAGCTCTATCAGCCATGCTTGGCTCTCCTTATGCGCGGGTTTAGAACGCCGTAGGTGAGATCGACCGAAAGGTTGGACAGGGTGATCGCGGTCGTGAAGATCATGACCAGCGTCTGGACGACTGTGAAATCCCGTTGTGCGACGGTGTCGACCAGAAGCCGGCCGATGCCTGGCCATGCGAAGACCTGCTCGACAATGATCGAGCCGCCGACGAGGCCACCGATCAGAAAGCCAAGGATCGTTACCACCGGAATTGCTGCATTTGGCAGAACGTGATTGAGAATGGTCTGACGGTATGTTTCCCCGGAGGCAAGTGCTGCGCGGATATAAGGCTCGTCCAGTACATCAAGAACAGCGGAACGCGTGAAACGGGCAAGGATCGCGGTGCCGGACAGCCCGAGTGTTGCCACTGGCAGGATCATATGCGCCCGTGTTGCGCTGCCGGAGCTCGGCAACAGACGAAAATACACGGCTAGAAGATAGGCGAGCCCAATACCGAAGACGAAGTTGGGAATGCTGTAGCCGAATGTGGAAAGCGTCATCAGAGCCTGATCTGTAAAGGATCCCCGCCGCAATGCCGCGGCAATGCCAACAGGAATCCCTATGGCCAGCATCAGCAGAAATGCCGTGCCGGTCAGTTGCAGGGTCGCCGGTAGCCTTTCGCTCGCCACGACGATAGCCGAACGGCCATTGGCGATTGACACGCCACCATCACCCGAAAGCAGATTGAGGAGATAACGCAGATACTGAACAGGGATCGGTTGATCAAGGCCCCAATGGGCGCGAAACGCATTCAGCGTTTCTTCCGTTGCATTGTCAGGCAGGAGCTGTGCGGCAGGATCGCCGGTCAGGCGCAGCATGACGAAGGTCAACGTCATGACGACAAGTATGGTCAAAACCGCGCGGGCTATTCTGAGAAGAAGAAAGGCTATCATCGCGACTGCTCTGCAAGCGTCACAAGCAGTGGCTGATGATCGGAAGCATCGACATCGCGCTTCACCTCGGCTGCCATCAGCCGCCCTGCAAGACTGGCGGAGACCATGATGTAGTCGATCCGCGTGCCGCTTTTGCTATCCCAGTCTCCGTAGAGTGTGGCGCCCTCATCTTCGGACAGGCCGAGCGCGAGCCAGGCATCGACAAAACGTTCGGGATCGAGCAGCGAACCGTAATGCGGGTGATGCGCGCCCGTCAGGGCAGCATGAACCTCGCTATGCGGCAAGGTATTGAAATCGCCCATGAACACGGCGTCAACGGGCACTGGGGGCAGCGGATCTTCCAGCCAGCTGCTGTCTGGGTGATCGCCGAAGGCCGCCGGACCGTTGTAAGCCGCATTGCGATGCAGATCGAGGACAAAGCGAGCCTGCTGAAGCCGCTCCTCTTCGCCCAAATGTGAAAGGTGGCTCGTATAGATGCGCAAGGGGCCGGAGGGGCAATCGACCACGGCTTCCGTGACGCCGCGCTGAATGGAATGAGCGTTCAAGGGTGTCAGCTTGGTCGGAAAGAGAAAGGTTCTGGCGCTCAGAATAGGCCAGCGGGACAGGATGGCATTGCCGAAGCGACGGCGTTGCAGCCTCTCTCCTTCCTGCGTCCGCACGAGCCTGTGGATATCGATGGTCGCGCCGAAGGTCGAGAAGAATTGTTGGCCTGTGCCGGCAAGGTGTTCAACGATTGCGTCAACCTGATCGATTCCGCCCGAGCGCTCCCAGAATGCTTCGATTTCCTGCAGGCCGACAATGTCGGATTCCGCGACGGCCTCGGCGATCCGACGGATATCATAGAAGCCGTCGCGTCCTTTCCCATATTGGATGTTGTAGGTCATGATGCGCATTGGGCGTTCCTTACAGGCTTGCTAGCGATTGTGTGGATAAAGGCGCGCCGGCAAAATGGCAGGCGGCATAGTGGTCTCGGTCGATGGAAATGCTTGGCGGCTCCAGCTGAGCGCAGATCGTTCGAGCGATCGGGCAGCGCGTATGGAAAGCGCATCCGGCGGGTTTGTTTGCAGGATCCGGCGGATCGCCACCCAGGCGATCGACCTTTTGCCCGTCGACCTGCTGCCGGCCGGGAATGGCAGCGATCAGCGCACGGGTGTAGGGATGGGCCGGGGCTGCAAAGAGATCTTGAACCGGCCCATGTTCGACAATGCGTCCGAGATACATCACAGCGACCTCGTCAGCGACATGGCGCACGACCCGCAGGTCATGGGAAATGAAGAGGCTGGCAAAGCCCTCTTCCTGCCGCAAGGACCGTATCAAGCTGATGATCTGTGCCTGTACCGAAACATCGAGCGCCGAAACGGATTCGTCGAACACGACGAAACGGGGCTTGGTAATCAGCGCCCTCGCGATAACCGCGCGCTGCCGCTGACCACCCGACAATTCGCTCGGGCGACGGGTGGCAAGCTCGGCGCCAAGGCCGACCGCGCGCATCATCTCCAGCGCCTTGCGAGCGGCCTCCTTTCCGTCGGACAATCCGTGGATCAACAGCGGTTCGCCGATCTGCTGTGAAATACCCTGCCTTGGATCGAGGGCGGCGAGGGCATTCTGGAAGACCAGTTGAAGGTCGCGCGTCATGGCTTGGCGCTGAGACGCCGAGAGCGACAGCATGTTGCGACCGTCGAAACGGAGAGCTCCATGGCTCGGTTGGTCGACACCGAGCAGGAGGCGCCCCAGGGTGCTCTTGCCGGAACCGCTTTCACCGACGACGGCAAGTGTCCTTCCAGCATCGATGCGGACAGTCACGCGCTCGACGGCAGCGAAGGATCGGGCTTTGCGAAAAATGGAACGGAGGCCGTAATGACGACTGATATTCTCGGCTTCGATCAGAGTCATCATCCCTGTCCTCTATGTGCCGCAAGCCGCTGCTCTAAATGGTCGCCGGTCTCCAGATGGCATGCCGATCCGCGTCGACCGTCCGGTGTGGTCCGAAAGACGGGGGACGTGTCTCGGCACGCAGCGGCGGCGAAATCGCACCGCAGATGAAATGGGCAGCAGTCATCTTCCTCCGGCCGGCCCGGTGTTCCGCTAATCGGTTGCGGTGGCGTGCTTGTCTCGATATCGGGCATGGCAGCCAGCAGGGCGCGTGTATAGGGATGGCTCGGTGCCTCCATCAAAAGGCCGGTGCACCCTGCCTCCATCACCCGACCGCCATAGAGAACCAGCATTCGGTCGCTCGTGTCGGCAACCACTCCAAGATCGTGGGTGATCATCAACAGCGCGAGATCGTTCTGGCTGCGCAAGTCGGCCAGCAGATCGAGGATCTGCGCTTGTGTGGTAACGTCAAGCGCGGTCGTCGGCTCATCGGCGATGAGGATTCTTGGTCCGCCGGCCAATGCGCCGGCGATCATCACGCGCTGGGCCATGCCGCCGGAGAGTTCGTGCGGATAGCAACCCATGATCCGCTTGGGATTGGCCAGGCCAACCCTTTCAAGCATCGCATGGGCCTCAGCTGTCGCTGACCTTGTTCCGAGGTTGCGCAAGCGCCGGAATTGGCCGGTAAGGTAGCGTCCGATCGTCCAGCGGGGGTCAAGACAGGATTGCGGATCCTGAAAGATCACCGCGATTTCACGCCCGCGCAACTCACTGGCCGATCCACGCAGGCCGGTGATATCGATACCGTCAAGCAGCACGGATCCGGAGATCATCTCGACGGATGAGGGCAGGAGCCCGAGAACGGCCAAAGCCGTCAGGCTTTTGCCCGAACCACTTTCGCCAATCAGCGCGACGGCCTCCCCGGCGGGAACCGAAAAGCTCACGTCTTCCACCAGGATTTTACCCGTCGCGCGGGCGATGATCGTCAGTCCGCGCACATTAAGGCATGCGGCGGGCGGTTCGCCCGCCCGCATCAGATTGTCGGTCATGTCAGCTATTGGAGAATTTCAGATTGTAGGGGCGCAAATCCATGAATTCGAAGCTGACCGGTTTCCAGCCGATGTCGCGGCGTACCCCGTAGATCTCGACGGGACGATAAAGAACCGCGCCAGGCGCCTCTTCCTCCCAGATATCAAGCATGCGCTGGAAGGCCTGCTCGCGTTCGGGGCCATCTGCCAGGCTGGTCACTTTGGCCGCGAGCAGATTATATTCTTCCGGCGCCTTCCAACCATGGGTTTTCTGCGCTGAACCGTTCGGACCCCAGTCGCTGGCCAGCGGTGATGAGGCATCCGGCATCTGGAAGCCGTTTGACCAGTTGCGGACCTGCATTCCCTTGGCCAGCACCTGATCCCAGGTTTCGAGGATCTGCATGTCGACATTCAGGCCGACGGCCTTCCACATCTCCATCATCATCTGGATCGCTGCGACGGAGTTGACATAATAGTCGTTGAGCGTGCGGAAGGTGACTTTCTCTCCCCTGTAGCCCGCTTCCTTCAGAAGAGCTGCGGCTTTTGCTGGGTCATGTGCGAAACCGGGCCTGTTGGTGTCGTAGCAGGCGCCATATTGCGGAATCTGGAAGCCATTGGTGATGCCGGCAAGGCCGCCCCACAGCGCCTTGTTGAGAAGATCCCGATCGATCGCAAGGTTCATGGCCTGTCGGACGCGGCGATCCGAAACCACCGGTGCGTCGCATTGGAAGATGTAGAGATGGACGTTTTCGATCTGTGTGGCACGCGCCTCGACATGCGGCTGGGCGCCGAGCATCGCCAGATTGTCGGGGCTGAGCGCGCAGGCCATGTCGTATTCGCCGCTGACGAGGCCGGCCACGCGAGACGCAACTTCCGGGACGACCTGGAAGGTGACACGAGATGCCGTCGGCTTGCCAAGATAATAGTCATCGAAGGCCTCGAGAACGACGCGATCACCGGTCACGAACTCGACGAGCTTGTAAGGGCCGGTGCCGATCGGCTTCTGACCGAAGGCATCGGGACCCATTTCGCGATATTCTTTCTCCGGCACGACCCAGGCGATCCAGGAGGCAAGTCGCTTCTCCAGCGAATAGTCGGCCGCAACGGTCTTGAAGCGGACCGTCTTGTCGTCGATCGCCTCCACTTTCTCGAACTTGGCCGAGAAAAGCGGCCCGCGGGCGAGCATCGGTTTTTCGCCCCAGAGGCGCTCCTTGGAGAAGCTAAAAGCGATATCGGCCGCGGTCACTGCTCTGCCATTGTGAAACTTCACGCCATCGGCAAGAGTAACCGTGACGGTGCGCTCGTCTTCACGGTGCCAGGAGGCGGCGATGGCAGGCACAAGCTGCGTGCCCGAGCCGTTGTCGTTGCTGAAAAAATCGCGACGGATGAGTGTGTCGAATATGGCGTTGCTGATCCGATTTCCGACATTGCCGATGGCATTGACTGGTTCGAGACTGACCGGCAAAGCCTGCACGGCAATCTTCAGTGTCGGTCTTGCTTTGCTTTGAGAGAAAGCAAGACGTGGCATGATGGTGAGAACTGAGGCTGCGGAACCGGCAGCAAGAAAGCTTCGTCTCGAAATATCTGGCATTGTCAGTCGTATCCCTTTTGCCCGGAGTGCGCTTCGTGATTATGTGAATAGATATAATCTTCGAAGATGGGATGACGGACCAATATTATATTGGTATGTTTTCGAGTATGGCGAATTTATACGATAAAAGCCCGGAGTTTTCACCGAGCAATACTTATTGATGATTTATAAATTCTAGAGGTCCAGTCCTTTACAGTATGCGTGTTTCATAAGTATGACGCAGCCTTCGCCGGAAGGAGCCATTTCATGCCGACACAATCCCGAAATCCCCGTTGGCGGCGGATAGCCGAAGAAATCGAGGTGCAAATCCATCGCGGCGATCTTTCTGCCGGAGAGCAATTGCCGACGGAAATCCGTATGAGCGAGTTTTTTTCAGTGAGCCGTTTCACGATCCGTCAGGCGCTCGCCCATCTCGAAAGCCTGGGGCTCGTTCAGATCGAGCATGGACGCGGCATTTTTGTCGCCGACCGACCCATTCCCTTTGTTCTGGATAATCGTACCCGATTCAGCGAAAACCTCCGGCGGCTCGGCCTTAGCGGCGAGCGCCGCTTTATCAGGAGCGCTCATGACGGAGCCTCCGACGATGTCGCGGCTGGGCTTGGACTGTCACCTGGAGACGAGGTCGTTGTGGTCCACGGCCTTGCCATTGTCGATAGTCGTCCGGCTGGGATCATCACGGATTACTTCGACGCGGACCGCTTTGCCGGGATAGACAAGCTGTTGAAGGCGAGTGCCTCGCGAACCGCGGCGCTCGCCGCCTTCGGGGTCAAGGACTATGTTCGCCTGAGCACCAAGATCAGCAGCCGCATGCCGTCGGGTGCCGAGGCAAAATTGCTAAACATCGCGCGGACCCGGCCTATTCTGGAATCGGCCAAGGTCGACGTCGATACCGAGGCGCGCCCAGTTGCTTTCGGCCGCGCCAGCTTCTGCGCCGACCGCGTGCAATTCGTCATCGAGTGATTGCAGGTCTGAAGCTATCGCTTCGGCGAACATGAGAAGAAGGTTAGTTCTTACTTCTGCGACAAGATCCAGTCCCGCACGATTGCGACCTCGGGACGCTTCAGGCTCGGCTCCGGCGTCATCAGCATATAGGGCTGCCGGATCGGCAGGTAGATGCCGAAGGGTTCGACCAGGGTCCCGTTTGCGAGCTCCTTCTCGATCATGAAGTTCGGAATGAGCGCGAACCCGCCACCTGCGATGCATGCTTCGACGGCAAGGAAGATCAGATTGAAGGTGATGGCAAAATGCAGATCGACATTGCCGAAACCGGTTTCAAGAAACCACGCAGCCCAGCCGATGTCATGCCATCCCGGTTCCATGAATTCGATCTTGATCAAGGGCTGTCCGAAAAGGTCGGCAGGCGTCGGTTGCTTCGGTAGGCGCTTCAGGAATTCGGGAGCGCAGACCGCCGCAAGATGTCCGCCGAGCAGCAGGTCCTGCTGCATGCCTGCGACATTGCCGAGGCTTTGATAGATGGCAAGATCGGGTGGCGGATCCTGGACATTCCATCGTTGCGGAAGAGCCGCAATGCTGACTGATATATCGGGATGGGCCTGATTGAAATGAGCCATGCGCGGTGCAAGCCACCGCGAGGCAACCGAGAACTGCGACCGGATCAACACCTGGCTTTTCATTTCGCCCGCGCGCGTGGAGAGCGACGCGGATGAGATCTGGTCGAACACCGCGCCGAGTTTCTTTGCGTAGAGCAGGCCCTTCTCCGTCAGGGTGACGCCGTTGGCGCGACGCTCGAACAGCGCTCCTCCAACCCATTCCTCCAGCTGTTTCATCTGGTGGCTGATAGCGCCCGCGGTCACACCCAACTCGGCTCCGGCCTGGACGAAACTCAAATGCCTGGCGGCTGCTTCAAATGCTCTCAATGCAGTCAGGGGCGGCAGATGACGAACCATGCGTGGCTTAACTTTTCTAAGGGTGCCTAGGAAAAATATTGGTTTGCGCCAGAATTTGCGCTCTGATTTATCTTTGTCAACGCACAAGGTGAGGGAAATTATGTCTCGAGTCGCTGCTTTGGAAGTTGCCCGTGCCTATGGTTCGAACGGACGCTTTCTTCATGATTTGGCCAAGAGGGTTGCTATTCCCACCGAAAGCCAGAATGCGACCCGCATTGTCGATTGCTATCGGTACCTCGCTCATTTTGCCGATGACCTGGAACTGCTTGGTTTCGACCGTCAGATCATCGACAACGAGACGCCTGGCGGCGGACCATTTCTCATTGCACGCAGGATCGAAGACACGGCGCTTCCAACCTTGCTGGTCTATGGTCATGCCGATGTCGTGCTTGGCATGGAGGGTGAATGGAACAACAGTCGCGATCCATGGACAATCTCTGTCGAAGGCGATCGGATTTTCGGACGCGGAACCGCGGACAATAAGGGGCAACACACGATCGTGGCGCTGGCGATCGAGGCCGTATTGGCCGTACGCCAACGGCTTGGATACAACCTCGTCCTTCTATTGGAGACCTCCGAGGAGACCGGTTCAGCCGGGCTCTATGAATTCTGCGAAAAGCACAAGGATATGCTGAAGGCGGACTGGCTGATCGCGTCGGATGGCCCAAGGCTGGTCGCCGATCGGCCGACGCTTGTGGGCGGGACGCGAGGAACCTACGATTTCGATCTGATCTGCGATCTGCGTGCCGGCGGACATCATTCCGGCAACTGGGGCGGCCTGATCGCAAACCCGGCGACGATCCTCAGCAATGCGATAGCTGCTTTGATTTCGGAACAGGGGCACATAAGGGTGCGCGATATCGTTCCCGCCGCCATACCATCAGGCGTCTCCGAAGCCTTGCGTGCCATCGCGATCAGGGAGAACCCTGAAGGACCCAAGCTTGACCCCTGGTGGGGTGAGCCGGATCTGACCCCCGCGGAACGTGTCTTCGGCTGGACCTCCCTGGAGGTTCTGGCGATGACTGCCGGTACGCCTGACCATCCGGTCAATGCCATCCCGCCAAAAGCCTGGGCGCGCATGCAGATCCGTTACACGGTGGATGTCGATCCCACCCGGTTTCATGATGCGATCCGGGAATTCCTCGACGGCAAGGGCTTCGATCGCATCCAGATGGTCAGCAGCAGCTTCGAATATGATTGGGGCGCCACCCGGCTCGATCCCGAGCATCCGCTGATGAAATGGGCCGTTGCATCCATCCATAGGACGACAGGTGAGCGCGCGACGGTCCTTCCCAATGCCGGCGGTTCGCTACCGAACAACTGCTTTGCCGATCTTCTTGGCATACCGACAGTCTGGGTGCCGCACTCCTATTCGGGCTGCAGCCAACATGCACCGGACGAGCATCTGCTGATGCCCCTGGTTGTCGAGGGGCTTGCGATCATGACCGGCCTGTTCTGGGATCTGGGAACGGACGATCCGCCGCCGAGGCGCGGCGCGCACAATGGCAATCCGTAGCAGGAAATTTGACGATGACGACCTAGTCGTCGCGATATAAGAAAATGGGGAGGAACGAATGAACCCGTTGAAATCATGGGCGGCTATCGGCGTGGCGATAGTTGCTACGGCTTGCCTTGGCGTTGTCGGTGTCAGCGCACAGGACGGCACAAAGCCGGAGGTACGGATCGGCACGGAAGGTGCTTATAAGCCATGGGTCAGCCTGGAAGCCTCGGGAGAACTGGTGGGTTTCGACATCGATCTCGCCAAGGCCATTTGCGAAGAAATGCACCGCTCCTGTCGTTTCGGTACGCAGCCGTGGGAAGGCCTGATCCCGGCGCTTGAGCAAGGCAAATATGACATTCTTATCGGCGGCATCTCGATTACGCCGCAGCGCGCAAAGCGGCTGTTGTTCACACAGAGCTACGGTAATTTGCCGATCAATGTCGCCGCTCGGAAGAGCACAGGGCTCAATGGCGCAAAGACCTGGCCCGAATTGAAAGCGGCGTTGAAGGGCAAGGCCGTCGGTGTTCAATCGGGCACGCAGAGCCAGAAGTTTGTCGACGCGGAGCTGAGCGGTGACGTGACGGTGCGGCTTTATGACAATCAGGATAGCCTCAATCTCGATTTGTTGGCGGGCCGTGTCGATGCTGCCGTCGCCGGGCGCTCGCCCTGGATCGATCTCGTCCGCTCGAGCAGCGGGAAGGATGTCGAGGTCTTGAGCCCGGACCTCACCTTCAAGGACTTTTCTTATCTTGGCGTCGGCGTCGGTGCATTGCTGCGCAAGAACGAGCAGCCGTTGCAAGACGATTGGGACAAGGCGCTTTGTGTGCTCAAACGAAAGGGTGTCGTCAGTCAGATCTCTGAGAAATGGCTGGGCTTCGACATTGCGACGGCGCCCGATCCGGATCGCTGCAAGGAAGCCGGTTGATGAGTGCAGCGTCGCTGTCGGCCTTCTTCTCGTGGGATGTGTTGGCGTGGAGCAAGCCCTTGTTGAGAGGGCTTGGCGTCACGGTGATCTGTGCGCTGCTCGGCTATTTGTTCGGCGCACTTATCGGTCTTCTCATTGCCTTTGCGAAGCTTGGGTCCTCCCGGCTCCTATCGGGTGCGGCGACCGCCTATACGGTCCTTCTGCGCGGGGTGCCGCCATTGCTCATCATCTTCCTGCTGTTCTTCGGTACCAACAGCCTGTTGATGTGGATCGCGAGCGGCTTCGGATATAATGACTATATCGAAGTCGACGCATTCTTCATCGGCGTCATTGCCGTCACGCTTGTCGTTGCGGCCTATAGTTCGGAAGTCTATCGCGGTGGATTCAAGGCGGTGCCGGCGGGCCAGTTGGAGGCATGTCATGCCCTTGGGCTAAAGCCGATGCACGGGATGCTGTTCGTGGTCATTCCGCAAATGCTTCGGCTGGCGCTGCCAGGGCTCGGGAATGTCTGGATCATGGCGATCAAGGAGACGACGCTTTTGTCGATTATCGCCGTCAACGAGTTGATGCGCGTGGCAAGCACGGCGGGACGTACGACTGGGCAGCCCTTCCTGTTTTATGGGCTTGCCGCCCTGGTCTATTTCTCGATCGTCCTCGTCTCGAACCAATTCTTCCATTGGATGGAAGACAGATTGAGGCATCGTTGACCACATGGATATGGAAGAATTTCTTCATGCCGCCGGCAAGTTGTTGGGCGCGTCGGTGGCGACGCTCAGCCTTACCGCCTGCGTCGTTCCCTTGGCTTTCGGGTTTGGGGCTCTGGCATCATGGGCCAGATGTTCCCGGCACCGCAGCCTGCGAATTTTGGCTGACTTCTACGTCCTGATTTTCAGATCGACACCGATGCTGGTGCAGCTTTTCGTGCTCTATTATGGATTAAGCCAGTTCGAGGTGGTGCGCAGCAGCTTCGTCTGGCCCGTCTTGCGCGACCCCTATGTCTGCGCCGTGTTTGCAATGGCGATCGGATCGGGAGCTTATGTCGCCGAGGTCATGCGCGGCGCGCTCGGCGCTGTTCCGAAAGGGGCAACGGAAGCAAGTACATCGCTTGGCATGAGCCGCATCAAGACATTTTTCCTCATCACCCTGCCGATCGCCGCTCGCAGTGCCATCCCCGCATCGAGCAGCGAGATCGTCATCACGATCAAGGCGACGTCGCTCGCCTCGACGGTAACGATCATGGAATTGACAGGCACGGCGAGAGATCTGATGAGCGAGACTTACGATGTGATCGGGGTATTCGTCATGGTGTCCGTCGTCTATCTCGTCCTCAACGCATCCATCATGTTGCTGTTCAGGACGATCGAAGCGCGCTTCACAATTCCAGGATTGGCCGCATAGCCTATCCGTCTTCATCCGCTTTCTGCTGGCAACCAGGCTCGAACTCGATCAAGATACCTCTCATGTCATGGAGGCTCGGAATATGCTTGCCCGCTCTATTTGTACGGTCGGCTTTCTCATCGCTCTTTCGCTAGCGCCGATCGAGGCGGCACTTGCGCGCGCTTCCCACGCACAGGTCGGCGTGGGTGCGCAATATGACACCAGCCACGTTTATGTCGATCCAGACAAGGTGGACGCTTTCGTCGCAAGTTTTCTCGGCACCTTCGGTGGCACGAGCACAAAGCAGGTGGTTGCAACCGTGACACCGACGACGAGCAGCACGACATCGCAACTCTTGCAGACACCGGTTGGAACCGTATCGCTCTTCGGCTTCAAGACACCAATTCCCTATCCCTTCGGTGCAGAGCGTACCGGCTATCTGGTGAGCGACCTGGATAAGGCTGTTGCTGTCGCCCGTGCCAACGGCGCATCGGTCGTCGTCGATACCTTCCCCGATCCGATCGGACGCGATGCGGTCGTTCAATGGCCCGGCGGTGTCAACATGCAGCTCTACTGGCATAAGGCCAAGCCAGATTATCCTGCCTTCGAACGAGTCCCGGACAATCGGGTCTATGTGTCGCCGGATGTTGCCGACCAGTTCGTCAAGGCGTTTCTTGCCTTCTCGCAGGGCAAGGTTGTTGCCGATGACAAGAAAGCGTCCGGCACCGAAATCGGTCGCCCCGACTACGCATTTCGCCGTATCGGCATTGAGTCCGTCTTCGGCAGGATGGTCGTACTCGTCACGGACGGCCATTTACCGTATCCGTATGGCCGCGAGACAACGGGCTATGCGGTCTCCGATCTTGCCGCGACGCTTGAAAAGGCCAAGGCGAAGGGCGCAGCCGTCCTTACCGGTCCCTATATCTCCAACAAGCGTCAGGCGGCGATGGTCGAATTCCCCGGCGGTTATGTCGCCGAGATTCACGCCGCCGTATTGCCGTGATCTTCACCGACGTCGCAGATGCTCCATGTCGCGGCCGTACGGGGTCGAACAGTCTGGCTTTGGACGAGACGTCGCGTGACGTCATCCGTCAGGAGAGTTTCCAGGTCGCGGCATCCCGTCGGGACATTCTGCCGCAGCAGGGTCAGGGATAGATGTTTGCGATCGTCACGGGTCAGGCGTTATAGGTCTTAGTGCTTGCTGGGGGAGCAAAATGCCAACGATCGCACTCGACTTTAATTCTGAGCTGCATGCGCGGCCGTCGATCTATTTTTCCGGTCCAGCGATGGTCGAGCACATTGCGCTTTCCGCATCTGCGGCCGCGGCCTTCAATCCAAGCCATCGCACGGTCGACGTGGATGATGGCGCCGCCGGCGCCTCGACCCAGGTCGAATTTCATACGGAATTCGTCACCGTGACGAGGGTAACCCCGCTTGAGAGAGAGCCGCAGGAATGGCCGAAGGGTAGCCTTTCGACCGACGAGGCGGCGCGATTGGCGGGGCTGGCGGGTTGGTCGTTCATCTGCAGATTGGAGATCCTGGTTTGCGGGGGTGCACCGGCGGAACTGGGGCCGTGTCTATCAGCATTCCAGTTTGGCGATACGGCGGCTTCCACGATCGGTGGCGGGGCAGCATTGGTGTGTTCGGATTTTCGCGTGGGAGACAACAACTCGAGCCGAACCATACTCTTCAACAATGATCTGAACGCCTATCGTCTCGGACGCATGATCCGGCGGGTCTATGAGATCGAGACCTACCGCGTGATGGCGCTGCTGGGGCTTCCTGAGGCACGACGGCTTGGTCCAGCTCTCGGTGCTTACGACAAAAAGCTCGTGGAGTTGACCAATCGCCATGCGACCATATCCGCGGAAGAGCACAAACGCCTTCTCGATGAGATCTCGCAGCTTTCAGCCGAAGTGATTTCGGCCGCCGCACAGACGCGCAATCGTTTCGGTGCGACGGCTGCCTATGCCAAGATCGTCGAGGAGCGTATCGTCGAATTGCGGGAAACGCATGTGCCCGGTTTTCAGCGTTTCGGCGTGTTCGTTGCCCGACGGTTCAAGCCGGCGATAAGGAGTTGCGAGGCGACGGCATTGCGGTTGGAGCAACTTTCGCATGCGACAATGCATCTGATCGATTTGCTCCAGACCCGCATCCAGGTTGACATCGAAGTGCAAAATGCGGTTCAGATCCAGGCGATGGCCGAGCGGGCGGAAACCCAGGTGAAGATCCAGCGGGCGGTTGAGGGGCTGTCGATCATCGCGATCAGCTACTATCTTCTGAGTCTGATCAAGGTCGCCTTCGAGACCGCTGATCATGCCGGCCTTCATATCGATCCGATCTATATGCTGATTTCAATTCCCGTGGTCATTGGCGCAGTTGTTCTGGCGATTCTAAGGGTAAGGCACGCGCTCAAGTCATAGGCTGTTCCGTAGAAGCTTTGCGCAGGATTATCCACCTGCCCGAATGCGAATGTCCTGGCTCCATCCCTGCTCAGGTCTTAACCTTATCGCATGGAAAGGGGAGGCGAGGATTGAGAATCATTGATGTCAGCGAGCGGCTGCTACCCGTCTCGAGATATGCCGATCGTGGGGCGCCCGAGGGTGGACTGACCACGAGTGTTGTCGCCGTGACCACGGATATATCGCGACACGGCAAGCCTGTTGTCGGATACGGCTATGCGTCCGTCGGCCGGTTCGGGCAGAGCGGTCTGATCCGCGAGCGCTTTGCGCCCCGTCTCTTGAAGGCGCCGGAGGATCTGCTGATCAACGATGCCGGTGACAACGTCGATCCGTTTCGGGCGTGGACGGTCATGATGACCGGCGAAAAACCCGGTGGCCACGGCGAGAGATGTGTGGCGGTCGGCGCACTGGACATGGCGATTTGGGATGCCGCATCGAAGATTGCCGGCTTGCCGCTCTATCGCTTTCTTGCTCGCTGTCTCAATCGAGTCGTCGACGATCGTCCCAGGGTTCGCGTCTATGCGTCCGGTGGCTACCTTCATCCGCAAAACGATCTTGATAATCTGACCGACGAAATTCGCAGCTTCGTCGCTTCAGGATTCGAGGACGTGAAGATCAAGATAGGCGCGACGGAACTGAAGCGGGATCTTCAGCGGGTCGAGACAGCACTCGCGCAGCTACCGGACAGCAAACATCTGAGCGTCGATGCGATGAACGCCTACAGTCTGGAGCAAGGGCTTGATGCAGCGTCGGCGCTGGCACCTCTTGGGCTCCGCTGGTTCGAGGATGTCTGCGACCCACTGGATTTTCCCGTTCAGGCTCGTATTGCCGAAGCCTATGCAAGCCCGCTTGCTGCCGGCGAGGCTCTGTTTTCGCTGGCCGAAGCCAAGCTGCTCGACCGTCACGCAGGGCTCCGTCGCGCAATGGACGTTCTCGTTTTCGATCCGGTTCATTGCTATGGCCTTCCGGGATATATCGATGTTGTCGATCATCTGACCTCTCAAGGTTGGGCGCGCAATTCCTTCTGGCCGCACGGCGGACACCTATTCTGCCTGCATGTGGTCGCTGCGATGGGGCTTGCCGGTGCAGAACTGACCCCGCTTGCCTTCTATCCATTCAACGGTCTGTTCAATGGTGCGGTGGTCGGTGGGGGGTGGGCAAGTCTCCCCGATATTCCTGGCATCGGGTTCGAACTGAACGATGGTGCCTGGCGCGTGTTTCAAACTTTGGCGTGACTTCGCCGCAAGCCGGCACGAGCCCTGCCAACACCACAGGTGTGCGTGTCGTTTAGCGCAAGTTGCGCCGTTGCCCCAAGCGCAGGCTAGAGAGGTGCAGTTAGAATTCATGGTCGTCCAGCCGCTGCCGCGTGACGCGACAGCGGCCGGTTTGGTCGCTGCCACCTTTGGGGCGTGTTCGGTGGCGCGACGACGACGATGACCGGATCAGTGTGAAGGATTGCGACCTTCACGCCTCAGGCGCTAGCCGCGGTTTCTCCCTTGGAAAAAATGCGATCAAGTGATGGCGCCAGGCGCAGAAGCTCGCGCGTGTAATCATGCTTGGGTGCGGCAAACAGGCTTTCCGTGTCCGCAAGCTCGACAATCTTGCCTGTCTTCATGACTGCGACGCGGTCGCACATCTGGCGGATAACCGCGAGGTCATGGCTGATGAAGAGGATCGACAGGCCGGCAAGGTCGCGCAGGTCCTTCAGGAGATTGAGGATCTGGGCCTGGACGGAGACATCGAGTGCTGAGGTCGGCTCGTCGCAGATGAGCATCTTTGGCCGTGGTCCGAGTGCCCTGGCGATCGCGATACGCTGACGCTGGCCTCCGGAGAAGGCATGCGAGAAACGGGCACCTGCATCGCCCGGCAAGCCGACGGCCTCAAGTAGCGTTCTGGCGTCCAGCCTGGCTTCCTCGGCGTTCGCCGCAAGCTTGTAGAAGAGGATAGGCTCGGCGATTGCCGAATTGATCCGCAGACGCGGATTGAGCGCCGAATAAGGATCTTGAAACACCATTTGCATCGAGCGACGGACGGATTGATCGCGATTGCCGGCGAGCGACCTTCCCTGGAAATCGATGCTGCCCGAGCTCTGTCTGACCAGGCCGGCAATCGTGTTGGCAACAGTCGTCTTGCCGCAACCGGATTCGCCGACAAGACCGAAGATCTCGCCGCGGCGCACGTCGAAAGACACGTCGTCGACGGCCTTGAAGACCGAGGTCTTGTGGCTGGAAAAGAGCGAGCGTCGACCATATTCCACACATAGATTGCGAACGTTCAGCGCGATGTCGTTGGTCGTCGTCGCTTCGGTCTCGACGCTCTTGCGGCGCACGCTTTCGCGTGCATCGACCGTGATTTTAGTTTCTTCGCTGGGAACCGGCAGGCGGTCGAGCCTGACGTCGATCGGCGGCACTGCGGCGATCAGCGTGCGGGCATAGGGCGCCTTCGGTGCGGTCAGAACCTCGCGCGTCGCCCCGCTCTCGACCACCCGGCCGTTCTGCATGATCGTCACGCTATCGGCAATTTCGGCAACGACGCCCATATTGTGCGTCACCAGCAAAACGCCCACCCGCCGCTCGTTGGCAAGATCGCGGATCAGCTTGAGGATCTGAGCCTGGACCGAAACGTCGAGCGCCGTTGTCGGCTCGTCGGCGACCAGCAGCTTGGGGTCGCAGGCGAGTGCCGTCGCGATGACGACGCGTTGGCGTTGGCCACCCGAAAGCTGATGAGGATAGCTGCCGAGCCGTCGCTCCGGTTCCGGGATGCCGACCGACTTCATCAAGTCGAGTGCGCGTGCGCGTGCCTCGCGCCGGCTGATTTTCAAATGCGTCAGCATGCCCTCGCACAGCTGGCTTTCCACCGTGAACAGCGGATTGAGGCTGGTCATGGGGTCCTGAAAGATCGCGCCGACATCGCGGCCGGGAACGATGCCTTCCGTGCGGCCGGTACGCACATCGATGGGTTTACCGGCAATCGTGATCGATCCCGCGGCAATTCGGCCCGGTGACTGCAGAAGACCCATGAGGGCGTTGCCGACGGTGGTCTTGCCTGCTCCGGACTCGCCGACCAGCGCGTGGATCTCACCGGGAGCAATCGTCAGATTGATATCGTTGACGGCTGCCAGCGTCTCGCCGCTGGCGAGTGGGTATTCGACCCGCAGGTTCCTGATGTCGAGAACAGGTGTCTGTGTGTGTAGCATCAGCGTGCCATCAGTTTGGGGTTGAAGCGGTCGCGGAGATAGTCGCCGATGACGTTGACGGCGAGAACGAGGATCACCAGAACGCTGGCCGGCATCACAGCGATCCACCAGAGGCCGGAGAACAGGAACTGATTACCGATACGGATCAGCGTGCCGAGCGACGGATAAGTGGGCGGCATGCCCGCACCGAGGAACGACAACGTCGCTTCGGTGAGGATGGCGCCGGCAAGGTTGATGGTGGCGATGACCATTACGGCACTGATGACGTTCGGCAGAATGTGGCGGATCATGATGCGGCGCGATGGAAGCCCGATCACCTTTGCCGCCCGCACATAGTCTCGGGACACCTCGACCATGGTGGAAGCCCTGACCGTGCGCGCATACTGCACCCATTCGTTGACGGCGATCGCAAAGACGAGAATTGCTGGCGCCCAGTTGAGCACCGTGTCGGCATTCAGCTGCGCTTTGGCGATGCCGCTGATAAGGAGAGCCACCAGGATCGTCGGGAAGCTGACCAGCACGTCGGCGATACGCATCACAACGCTGTCGACCCGTCCACCGAAGAAGCCGGCGACAAGGCCGAGGAGCACGCCGAGCACGGCCGCAAACAGGACGGCGCCGATGCCAATCAGCACCGAGATGCGCAGACCAAACAGGATGACTGAGACAAGATCGCGTCCCTGGTTGTCGGTGCCGAGGAGGAAGCGCGGATCACCTCCGTCCATAAAGGCAGGCGGGATCTCGGCGTCGATAAGCGAATAGGACGAGACGTCGCGTGGATCCATCGGTGCGATCATCGGTGCAAAGATCACCAGCGCCAGCATCGTCGCGAGCACCAGGCCGGCAATGATGACCGAGATCGGAGGAAGTCGGTGAATGAGTTGAACTCGACTGGCCATTATCTTGTCCTCAGCCGCGGATCGATGAAGATGTAGAGAATGTCGACGACCGTATTGATGAGAACGAACAGGAAGCCGACGAACAGGAGATAGGCTGAAAGCACCGGAATATCCGGGTATCCGACTGCGTTGGTGAAGAGCAGGCCCATGCCGGGCCACTGGAAGACCGTTTCAGTGACGATGGCAAAAGCAATGAGTTGGCCGATCTGCAAACCCGTCACAGTGACGACGGGCATCAGCGCATTGCGAAGTGCCAGGCGCCCGTAGATGTAGGAGCGCGGAAGGCCGCGCGCGAAAGCAAAACGGATGTAGTCCGACGAAAGCACGTCGATCATCTCCGAGCGCACCAGCCGCATGATCAGCGTCAATTGGAATAGGGCAAGGGTGATCGAAGGCAGGATTAGCGATTTCAAGCCGGAGACTGTCAGAAAGCCGGTCTGCCAGAAGCCGAGATCGACGACGTCGCCACGACCTGAGGACGGCAGCCAACGCAGATTGACGGCGAAGACCAGGATCAGCAGCAGCCCGGTGACGAATGTCGGCATCGAGATGCCGACGAGTGTCAGGGATTGGGTCAGTCTGGAAAGCGCGCCATTCGGTTTCAGTGCGCAGACGACGCCGAGCGGAATACCGATTGCAAGCGACATGATGGTGGCGACGATCACCAACTCCAGTGTTGCCGGAAGTCGGCTCAGCAACAGGTTTGCGACGGGTTGCTGGTAACGGAAGCTTGTGCCGAGGTCGCCATGCAGCACCCGACCCACAAAATCGAGAAACTGGATCACAAGAGGCCTGTCGAGGCCGAGCGTGGCGCGAAGCGCATCCTTTTCGGCCTGGCTTGCGCCTTCCCGCACCATTGCTGCGACCGGATCGCCGACGAACCGGAACATGATGAAGGCGATAGCGGTCACGGCAACCATCACGAGGATGGCCTGCAGTAGCCTTGTCGTTAGAATCCTGATCATCGGAATATACCTTAGGGGCGCGTGGCTAGGTTCTCTGACCCAAAAGAACGCGTTGCTTTGCTGCATCCTGCCTTGCGAACGATCCCGAACCATGTCCGGGATCGTTTGGCGCGATGGAGCTATGAGCTCACTTCATCTGGGCAAACCAGGGACGTACGTATTCGTCAGCGAACTGAGGAATATCGACCTTGTCGCTCATGGCCCAGGCAACCGGCTGCTGATGCAGTGGGATGTAGAGTGCCTGATCGTGGGTGATCCTGAATGCTTCCTTGAGCATCTCGACGCGCTTGCCCTCGTCGAGTTCGGTCGATGCCGAACGCGCCAGTGCATCGATTTTCGGATCCGAGAGGCCGTTCGGGTTGCTGCCGCCATAGGTGCCGTCATTGGTGGCGAGCAGGGACTGCAGGACGCTATAGCCATCCATTGGCGGCAGCGAGGCCCAGCCGAGTATGTAAATGTCCAGATCCCCCTTATCCATGCGCGGGAAATAGGTGGTCTTGCTTTCGACGCTGATGTCGGCCTTGACGCCGATCTTGGCCCACATGGAAGCAATGGCGAGGCATATCTGTTCGTCGGCGATGTAGCGGTCATTCGAGCAGTTCAGCCCAACCTTGAAGCCGTCGGCATAGCCGGCGTCGGTCAACAGCGACTTGGCCTGCTTCAGATCATAGGCAAGCGGGACGTCGATGGACTTGTCGTAGCCGGTGACCTCGGGCGCGACCAGCATCCCGGAGATGCGGGACTTGCCGCGCATCAGCCGCTTCTGGATGGTGTTCAGATCGATGGCATGCCACAGCGCCTGACGCACTTTGACGTTCAAGAGCGGATTGGGTTTGCCCGGCATGGCATGAAGTTCAGGCCGGAAGTTGAGGCCGAGGAAGATTTCACGCAGCGATGGATTTTCGACGACCTTAAGGCCCGGCGTGTTGCTGACGCGGTCGATATCCTGCAGCGGAATGGGAGCGATCATGTCCAGTTCGCCCGAGAGAAGTGCTGCGACACGCGTGGCATCCGACGCGATCGGGCGATATTCCACGCCTGTCAGATTGTGCTGCGGCTTGTCCCACCAGTTTTCATTGACCGCGAAAACCGACTTTGAATCCGGCTCGTAGCTGACAAGCTTGAACGGGCCGGTGCCATTGGCGTGATTGCTGGCATAGGTGGTGACGCCTGTTGAAGCGTTCCCAGGCTTCAGGGCATCATGCTCCTGCATCCATGGCTTGCTCATGATGTAGACGGCCGCGAGATCGTTGAGAAGCAAGGGGTATGGGCCGCGCAGGATGATGTCGACCGTGTAGTCGTCGACCTTTTCAGCGCCGATCACCGCCGGCAGGTTCTCGCGATTGCGAGAGCCGGGGTCGATTTCACGCATGATCGTCGCAACGACGTCATCTGCGTTGAAGGGTTGGCCTTCATGGAATTTCACCCCCTGCCGCAACTTGAAGCGCCAGCGCGTGGGTTCGATAGCTTCCCATGAGGTGGCAAGTGCCGGCTCAAGCTGCAGGTTCTTGTTTCGGCGCACCAGCGGGTCGAACACCATGTGATGAACGCTCTGTGTGAAGCTGTCGACCTGTGCGTTCGGATCGTAGGAGATCACGTCTCCGGCTGAGGACCAGCGCAGCGTTTTTGCGAGCGCCGGTGTCGTCAACGGTATAATGATGGCGAGCCCTGCCAAAAGGGTCTTCATGTAATTGTTCACGTAAGTCTCCCATTTCACGTATACATTGTAATGAATTTTGCGTATACGATTGTTCCCGAAAATTAGTATACATATGATGTGCACAGTTTCAAGATGCGCGGATTCGATTTCACGAAACGACGTCGAAGACTGGCATCGATGACAAGGGAGGAGGGCCAGATGACGGGATCGCTTCTGATCACGAATGGCGTTGTTGTCACCATGGATGCGGAGCGCCGCATTCATGAAAGGGCGGATGTTCTGATCGAGGGCGGCCATATCGCTTCAATCGGAGATTTGCAGCCGGATGCAGACGGGGCTATCGAACGCATTGATGCGGCGGGCATGGTGGTGATGCCCGGCTTTATCGACACGCACGCGCATGCCGGACATATGTTGACCAAGGGTTTAGGCACGGATTCCGAGCAGTGGATGGAGACGACTGGCCAAATCTATGCCGCAGCCACCGATATCGAATTCTGGTCGGCGGAAGCCGCACTTTCGGCATTTGAACGCATCCGATGTGGCACGACGACCGCAGCCCTGTTGTTCGGCGGTGGTCCCGATATCATGCGTACGGAAGCTCCGGAGGCTGCGCGAGCTCATCTTGCCGCGGTCGCCGATATGGGCGTGCGTGAAGTGCTCGCCATAGGGCCGAACCGGCCAACCAGCTCTCACCTATACCGCAATCATACACACGGATCGTATACAACTACAGTCGTAGATCCGATGCAGCAGCTGTCGGTATGCGCTGGTCTCATCGATGAATGGGTTGGCCGCAACGATTGCCTGCAGATAGCGCTCTCGCTTCCTGTCTTCGACGCGAAGGAATTGGAGAATGAGGCCGTACTTGACTTGTGCCGGCAAGCCCGCGAACTCGCGCGTGAGAAGGGGATTCTGCTCATTCAGGACGGCCATCGAGAGGGTTCGATTGCCGCCAATGCGGTACGTCTCGAGCTCTTCGATCACCGCTCCTTGCTGGCGCATTGCATCGAGCTTACCGACGAAGATTTTGCCGCATTGAAGCGGACCGGCGCCAAAGTCGCACACAATCCAAGTGCCCTGATGTCGGTATTCGGCCGCTGCCCCGCGCCGGAACTGATGGATGCCGGCGTGACGGTGTCGCTCGGCACCGACGCCGCCGCGCCGGATCGGCCTTTCGACATGTTCCGCAATATGTTCCAAGCGCATCGCTATCATGCGCGGCATTTCAAGGACGACAGTCTTCTACCGCCCATGCAGCTTCTGGAAATGGCGACCATTGAAGGGGCGCGTGCGCTTTCGATGGACGCGGAAATCGGCTCGCTTGAAGTCGGAAAGCGAGCCGATATCATCCTCGTCAACATGAGACAGCCGCATCTCTGGCCACCGGTCAATCCGGTCCAGCGGTTGACCCGCTTTGCCAATGGTGCCGACGTCGATACCACGATCGTCGGCGGCCGGGTGCTGATGCGCTCCAGGCGCCTCGTTCATCACGATGAAAATGCCATCCTGGAACGCGCCGAGCGTGCCTTCCACCAGATGATGGAACGCCTGGCGCTCGCATGAAGGCGTCGCCCACTCCCGAGGATTGATTGGAGACCATGCAATGAACGACCTTCTCATTCGTAACGTCAGCCCCTTTGGTGGCGAGACGACAGATCTCTACGTCGCAAATGGCCGCTTTGCCGATCGCCGGCCGGATGGCAATGTGACCGAGATCGATGGAAGCGGCTGCATCGCCTTGCCCGGGCTGGTCGAGGCGCATACGCATCTCGATAAGAATCTGATCGGTATGGAGTGGTTTGAGAACCGTGTCGGCCCGACAAGAAACCAGCGAATTATCGCCGATCGGCAGGCAAAACAGCAGCTTGGCATCGACGCGCGCCGGCAGTCGATCAGGCAGATCCTGCAGACGCTTGCCTTTGGCGTGCTACATATCCGCAGTCATGTCGATGTCGACACGGAGATCGGTATTTCAAATATAGAAGGCGTCATCAAGGCGCGAAACGCTTTCCGGGATCTAGTTGACGTGCAAATCACTGCCTTTCCGCAGAGCGGCATGCTGATCCGACATGGCACGCTTGAATTGATGGAGGCGGCGTTGAAGGCGGGAGCCGATGTCGTCGGCGGCATCGATCCGGCAAGCATCGACCGTGATCCGGTGCGCCATCTGGATGCGATATTTGCGCTTGCTGACCGCCATGGCAAGCCAGTCGATATCCATCTGCACGAACCTGGCGAACTCGGCGCCTTCTGTCTCGAGCTGATCGCTGAGAAAACACGCGCCCTTTCGATGTGCGGCAAGGTCATGGTCAGCCACGCCTATTGCCTCGGCATGCTGGAGCCGGCAAGGCAGCAGGCGCTCATAGGTCTGCTTGCCGCCGAAGGCATCGCCATCATGACGGTCGGCAGCCCGACCGCGCCGGCGCTGCCGTTGCGGGCGATGCGCGATGCCGGCGTGGTGTTGGCCTCGGGGTCCGACGGTATCCAGGGGACATGGGAGCCATGGGGCAATGGCGACATGCTGGAACGGGCAAAGTATTTGGCGCAACGCAATGGCATGACCAACGATGCCGATTTGGCAGAGGCCGCACGCGTCTGCACCTTTGGTGGCGCCGAGGGGATCGCTCTTGCCGACTACGGCCTATCGGTCGGTTGCCATGGCGACGCGGTTCTCGTCCCGGCTCGCACGCTCGCCGAAGCGGTGGCGCTGACGCCGCAGCGAAGAACCGTCATTCGTCGCGGACGCATCGTTGTGCGCGATGGTGTATTAAGCGATGGGCTTTCGCATCTGCGCCAGTTGGGTCGATGAACGCAACAGTGGCATCTAATCTGGCCGGGGATAGGTTTCCCCGGCTCATCGATGAGTAGACTTTTTTCATTTACATCGTCAGTTATCTTGGTTCAGGATCATCATGGCACCCAATCTCAGTGACAAAAAACCGAAGTCTGCGGTCTCCAAGTCGGATGCCGTCTACCGCACCTTGAAGCGTGCGATCCTCGATCAGGCGCTGGCTGCCGGAACGAAGCTGCCGGAGGATTCGATCGGCGATCGCCTTGGCGTCAGCCGGACGATCGTTCGGCAGGCGCTGGCTCGGCTCAATGGCGAAGGCCTGATCGAGCAGCGCCCGCACAAGGGGGCCTGCGTTGCTCAACCGAGTCTCGAGGACGGGCGCAATATCCTGGCCGTGCGCAGCGTTCTGGAGGCGATGGTGGTGGAAACGCTCGTCGGCAAGCTGACAGCGCAGCAGATCCGGCAATTGGAGGCACATGTCGATGCTGAAGACAATGCCAGGGCCAACAACACTTCCACCTCGATCCAGCTCTCCGGCGAGTTCCATGTGCTGCTCGCCACGCTGACCGAGAACGATGTGCTGTCGCGCTATGTCACCGAGCTCGTTTCGCGCTCGTCGCTTATTCTTTCGCTCTATGGGCGCCCACATTCTCCGGATTGTGCTGTCTCCGAACACCGGGAGCTGATCGCCGCACTCGCCAGCGCCGATCGGGATAAGGTGCGGACCTTGATGACGGATCACATCGAAGCCATCACCACCCGCGCCTTGTTGAAGGCGACGCCGGAGAAGGATTTCCCAGACCTGCTGAGCGCTTATGCGCGTGAGGAAGGGCTGTAACAGCCTGCCGACAGCTCGCGGCGTGCGATACTATCTTGCCTTCGAAGAATGGGAGCGGGCGAGATGACGTGGCGGGACCGCATTGCCAAGCTCTATGCCCGCAATTTGAGAGCCAACTGCTCGCTCACGAAATCGAGAAACACGCGGACCTTGGGTGCCAGATGTCGGTTCGACGGCCATAGGAGGCGTAGTGTTGTCACGTCGGCGACATATCGATCAAGCACCTTCACCAGTGTACCGCGCGCGATGTCGTCCTCAACCGCGAAATCAGGCAGAAAGGCGAGCCCTGCTCCCTGCCTTGCGAATACGAGTTGCGGCTCAAGCGAGTTGGTAATCGTGGCTGCAGGCAGCTCGATCTCAACCGCAGCTTCGCCATCACGGAAGAGCCATCGCAGAAGCTTACCCGTCGCGATTTGTCGATACATGATGCAGGCATGCCGTTTCAGATCTTTGGGGGTTTCTGGAACGGTGCTTTGATTGAGATATTCGGGTGATGCGACGACGATCTGGCGATAGGCGCCGACAACACGCGACATCAATCGCGAATCCGCCGCATTGCCGGTGCGCAACACGACGTCAAATCCCTCGTCGATCACATCGACCAGCCGATCCGAGCAATCGACGTCGAGCTCGATTTCCGTATAGCGTTTCTGAAATTCGGCCAGCATCGACATGAATGGCATTCCTGCCGATGGAAGGCTGAACTTAAGCTTGCCGCGTGGAGCCTCATGGATTTGAGCAAGGTCCAGCTCGGCAGCCTCCATTTCGGCTGCAATACGGCGGCATCGTTCGAGAAACAGGCGGCCTTCGGGTGTGAGCGTGACGCTGCGTGTCGACCGGTGAAAGAGCTTCGTCCGCAAACGTTCTTCCAGACGCAAGACCGCCTTGCTCACGGCAGATGCGGAAATGCCAAGCCGGCGGCTCGCCTCCGTAAAGCTTCCGGAATCGGCCGCCTCCATGAATGCAGCCAGCGAACCCAGACGATCCATGTTAGCTCCATGAGCGACAAATATTCATAGGTTAATTGAATTAGAGCATATTTTTCATTCAAAAGCGACCCTCTATCCTGTGCCGTCGAAACAGGCGCTCGGCTGCATGTCGTGATGTGATGATCGTCATGAAGGGCTGGCGCTGTCCTGCAGACCTATCAAAGGAATACTCAAATGACGGAAAATCAGGCTCAAGCCAGTCGCACTGAGGGTCCACCTGCCGGCGCCTCCTGCCAAACGGACAAGCTGCCGTTGGCGGGATTGCTGACGCTTGCAGCTGCGGCTTTCATGACGCTCATGACGGAGGTCATGCCAGCCGGATTGTTGTCGTCGATGGCAAAAGGCTTGAGCATCTCCGAGAGCCTGACGGGCCAGTTCATTACAGCTTTTGCTTGCGGTGCGTTGGTTGCCGCTATTCCGGTAACGGCCATGACCCAAGGCATGCGTCGTAAACCATTGATGCTGGCTGCTATCTCCGGCTTTGCCGTCGTCAATCTGATCACGGCGCTGTCAACGAACTATATGATTTCACTGATGGCACGCTTCGCCGCGGGCGTGTTTGGCGGCGTCGTTTGGTCGTTGCTTGCCGGATATGCCGTTCGCATGACGCCGACGCATCTGGGAGGGCGGGCAATCGCAATATCAGGCGCCGGCGCCGCGGTCGCTCTTGTGCTCGGGGTGCCGACGAGCGCCTTGCTGGGTGGGGTCATCGGCTGGCAGGGTGCCTTCGGGACTATGTCGGCAATCGCTGTTCTGCTGATCGTCTGTGGGCTTGTCGTCCTACCGGATTTTCCGGGCCAGAAGAAGGGCGACCGTCCATCGCTCGTCACCATAGCCCTGACGGCCGGAATCGCACCTTCGCTCCTCGTGGTCTTCACTTTCGTGGCGGCGCATAGCATCCTCTATGTCTACATCGAACCTTTCCTCGGGTCGGTTGCTCCCTCAGCAGATGCGGGTTCGGTTCTCTTCATCTTTGGACTCGGTTCCCTTGTGAGCCTGTGGTTCGCCGGTGCGACTGTCGATCGGTGGCTGCGTCCTCTCATCGTTTCAAGCATCAGCATGTTTGCTTTCACTGCGCTGCTACTCGGCATATGTAGCGCGATGCCGGCGACAATTTATCTCGCCGCTTTCGCATGGGGATTGGCATTCGGTGGCTTTGCGACGCTGACGCAAACCATATTGTCGCGCCTTGCCGGCAATACCGTGGATGTTGCCTTGTCGATGAACACGACGGTTTGGAATTGCGCCGTTGCCGCCGCCGGGGCTGCGGGCGGAATATTGCTCGACGGAATTGGCCCGACATCCTTCCCGTGGGTTATCGTTTCGATGCTCGCCGTGTCTTTCTCGGCGGTGGTTCTCGGGGTCAACAAGGCCCTCGCACGGAACGTTTGCCTAAACTTGCCGCAGAAATGACTTTATGAGTTTTAACGTGACTGGGCCGGACGCGGATCATTGCGTGCGGCCAAGTTCGAGCTCTTCCCACTACGGGCAACTATTCCGCCAGCGCCGAGAGCGAGACGTGGACGCTTTTCAGCTCCGAATACTCGTCAAAACCATGCTTGCCAAGTTCGCGGCCGACGCCGCTCTGCTTGTAGCCGCCGATTGCCAGTTGCGGCGCGCCGTCTCCCATGCCGTTGATCCAGGTTCTGCCTGCCTTGATAAGGCGGATGGCCTGGAAGGCGGTCGACAGGTTCGTCGACCAGACGCAGGCGGACAGGCCGTAAGGAGTATCATTGGCCATGCGGATGGCGTCTTCTGCGGTCTTGAACCGAAACGTAGTCAGCACCGGGCCGAAAATTTCATCCTGGGCAATCGTCATCCGCGGGGCGACTTCCGTGAAAATCGTCGGGGCATAGAAGGCGCCCCCGTTGCCGAGCCTGCTACCGCCGATCAATATCCGCGCGCCGTCAGTCTTGCCCTGCTCGACATATTCAGCAACCTTGTCCAGATGAGCCTGATGAATGAGGGCTCCGACATTGACGCGATCATCCAGCGGATCTCCCGTGACGATCCGTTCAGCGACCGCCTGAACTTTCTCGAGGAGAGCGTCCGCGACACTTTCATGGACGATCAGGCGGCTCCCGGAAATGCAGACTTGCCCGGAGCAATGAAAGACACCACCGGATATCTTGGCTGCCGCTGCATCAAGGTTCGCATCGGCAAAAACAACCTGGGGACCCTTGCCCCCGAGTTCCAGCCCGACCTTCTTGATATTCTGGCCCGCAAGGGCGCCGATGAGGCGCCCGACGCGTTGCGATCCGGTGAAGTTGACGACATCGACATCCGGATGCTCTGCCAAAATCTGTCCGACATCCGCGCCATATCCAGTGATGACGTTCAGTACGCCTTCGGGCAGGCCGGCCTGGAGCGCAAGTTCGGCCATGCGGATCGTCGAGCCCGAGGTAAATTCGCTCGGCTTTATGACGACGGTGCAGCCGGCGCCGATAGCCCACGGGATGCGTTCCGATCCGATCAGCAGCGGAAAATTCCACGGAGTGATGAGCCCAACCACGCCTGCGGGTTCGCGAAGGATAAAGCCGAGCGTATTCGACCCGAGATCATTATGCGCTTCGCCCTCAAGCCCCTGAGCATGCCCCGCTGCATAGCGCCAGAGGCTGACTGCAAAGCCGATTTCTCCCCGCGCCTGGCTGATGGCCTTGCCGACCTCAAGTGCCTCGATGGTTGCGAGTTCCTCGATATGAGCCTCGATCTGGTCGGCAATCCGGTTCATGATGCGGCCACGCTCGCTGCCGGTCATCCGCGGCCATAAGCCGTTGTCGAAGGCACGGCGCGCGGCGGCAATTGCCAACTCAGCATCGGCTCGGCTGCCTTTCGGAATGAGACTGACGATATGACCCGGATGGCCCGGGCTCTCACGCGAGATCGTCTCTCCAGAAAGAGCGGAAACCGATTTTCCGTCTATCACCATGCCGTATTGCCGCCGCTGGGTGAGCCGCGGATCGTTAAGGCGAGGGACAATGAATGGGAATGCGGTCATGTGGCGATCCTCACATACGAAGTTTCAGACGAGTGCGCATCCGGCGTTTCAAGCCTGGTAGCGCAGGCTTTCCAGAGTCAGACCATGTTGCAGTGGTTCACCGGCGACGAAACGCTCGATCTCCTCGGTGATGAGTCGACCCAGGCGCTGGCGCTCGCTGCCAATCGCCCCGGCAATGTGCGGCGTCAGGACGACATTCGGCAGATCATAGAGGAGTGATGTCGGTGGCGGTGCTTCCGGTTCGGTCACATCGAGAATGGCGGATAGTCTTCCGCTCGAAAGTTCGGCTTCCAGCGCCGTCTGATCGATAAGGCCGCCTCGTGCAGTATTGATCAGCGTTGCACCGTCCGGCATCAGTCGCAGCATTTCGCCATTGATCATATGCTGCGTCGTGGTCAAAAGAGGTGCATGCAGTGAAACGGTCTGGCACCGGGCCATCAGCTCCGGAAGAAGCACCAGACTGGCGCCCAATTGCGCAGCTTCCGCGGCACTGACGAGCGGATCGCATAGCAAGATTTCCATATCGTGCGGGCGAAGCAGCTCCAGCAGACGGCGGCCGGTACGCGAGGCACCGACAATGCCGACCTTCCTGTGCCAGCTGCCGCAGTCACCGTCGAAGGATTGATGCATGTCGAGCGAACGCCGCTGCTGCGCATAGAACTGCTGGAAGCGGAAGACATTTTTGTTGGCAAACAGGATCGCGGCAAGCGCAAACTCGGCGACTGGAACCGCATTGGCTGCGGCAGCGTTTGTGACCGCAACGCCCCTTTCGAAGACAAGCGGGGCGATGATGTGTTTCACCGATCCTGCCGCGTGCGCGATGAGCGTCAGAGAGGGTGCCGCTTCCAACACGCTTGCCTCAATGGGTGGGCAGCCCCATCCGGTAATCAATATATCTGTATCGGCGAGTTGGGTCCTCGCGATCTCGCTTCGAAACTCCGTGAGCGGCTCTTCAGATCCGATTTCACAGCAGTCTTGCAGGCGATGCAGATCTCCGGGAGAAAACAACGTTTCTATGCCGAGTGGACCGAAAGCGAAGCTCAGCCTTGGTGCGAGTGTTGGATGTCTGAGGGACGGCAACTGCGAACTCCTGGCGGAACGACGTCCGCAAATACTCAATGACAAGGGAGTCATTCGGCCTATGAAATCGCATGGAAACGCAAATTACGCAATGTTATCGCAAATTTTTCTTACGATTGCGCAAATTGCGCAATCGTTGCGCCGTGCTGCAGCGCAACAGCGCATTCCAGCTGGACGGGCATGGCGTCAGGCTCTGCGATCCGCCGCTGGGCAAGCAGGATTGCCTGGCGAGCCATCTCAAGGCAATTGACCCGCATGGTGGTCAGCCGCGGATGCATCATCGCGGCATAGGGCAGGTCGTCAAAACCGATGACTGAAATCTCGCCGGGAACGCTGAGCCCCGCGGCCTCCAGTGCATTCATCAGGCGGAAGGCGCCCATGTCATTGGCGCAGAACACGCTTGTCCAGTCCGCCTTTCCCTTTGCCCGTCGCTCGACTTCAGCAAGTAGCTCGGTGTCGACGCCGTTAGCGACCCCGATCGAGGTGCATGATGCGTCGGGAAAATCGTCAAGGGCCGCATAGAAGCCACGCCGCCGCTGCGTTGTTGTCCATCGCGTATGGTCATGAATATAAAGCAATTTTCTATGCCCGGCCTTGAGCAAGGCTCGCCCAGCCATTCGCGCGCCGTAAAAATTATTCGGCGCGACGCAGTCGAAGCGCATGTCGGGATCGTATCCGTTTACAAGTATCGCGCGCTGGCTGCCGTTCAGAAAATAGTTGGCAAGACCGTCATTCAGATCGATGCCGACAAAAATCGTGGCGTTCGCCTCTTCCTGCTCCTGATCGCGTGCCATGCGATGTGGACCGAGAGAGGTTTCATCCACCATGCGGATCGAAAGGCTGAAGCCACCCTCATGGGAGCTGTCGCGCAGCCCGGCAATGACAGCCTCATAGAAGGGAGCCAGTCCGCCGGTGGCAAGGCTGCCGGTCACATAGGCGCGTAGATGCTTCGTCGGTACGGCCGTGGTCCGTGCCCGCCCGAGATAGCCGGCATCCTCCGCTATCTTGCGAATTTGCATGCGGCGTTCGTCGCTGATCCCGCGCGCATCGGACAGCGCACGCGACACCGTGCTGACGGAAACTCCCGCTGCTTTGGCAATTTCGAGCTGATTTGCGTTGGACTTGGATGAACGAGTCAAATGCCTACCCTTTAATTTGCCTTGATAATCAGGGGATTCCCGAGAGAAATCCATCCCCGGACATCGATATCAACGGCTGTGTCGCGACCGTGCGTACGAAAGTTGCGCCAAATTTTGCACAAATGCGCAAATTGCGCAATTGACAATGCAAATTGCGCGTGATGAATTGCGTGCATCGTGAAAGAGCCGATCCGGGAGGGTGCGGTTCCGCCGAATGTGGGAGGACATGCAATGACCAACGACATGAAAAGAGATGCGAGCCCGATGGCTTTGAACCGGCGCCAGTTGTTGCAGGCGGCCGGCGCAGGTGCAGCCGCAGTGGCGTTATCCGGTCTCGGTGCGCCAGCCATGGCGCAGGAG
>NZ_JAELTU010000039.1 GCF_016429015.1 Rhizobium sp. ASV20 | reverse complement strand
GCCCGCCATTTGCGAGCGGTGGGGGAACAGATCGCTCAGCTCTCGACCGACCATCATTGCGATCAGCGAGGACGGCGTCATCTCCGACAGCCGTCGTGTGCCGACAAATCGGCCATCCTTCAGGACCGTGACGGTGTCGCAAATGTTGAAGATCTCATCCATGCGATGCGAGATGTAGACGATCGCCTTTCCCTGATCACGAAGCTCCCGAATGTGCCTGTTGAGGATCTCAACATCGGCCGCGTTCAGCGCGGCAGTCGGTTCGTCGAGAATGAAGATGTCGGCGTCGGCGTCGATGCCGTGCGCGATCTCGACGAATTGCCGCTGCGCAATGGAAAGTTCGGAAACCAGCATGTTCGGATCGAGGTCAAGGCCAAGCCGTACCAGTGCGTCACGTGTCTCCTCCCTCATCCGCCGCCGGTCGATGCCACCGAAACGCGTTTTCGGTTCGCGGCCCAGAAACATATTTTCGGCGATCGACATATTCGGCAACAGCGAAAGCTCTTGAAAAACAGTCGATATTCCGAACTCGAGCGCCGCACGCGGGTTCGAGAACGAGATTTTGTTGCCGTTCTTGAAGATGTCACCGCTATCCGGCTGATGAACGCCGGCAAGGATCTTCATCAAGGTGGATTTGCCGGCCCCGTTCTCGCCCATCAGCGCATGGACGGTTCCCGGCATCAGTGTGAGCGACACTTCGCGAAGAGCATGGCTTCCGCCAAACGCCTTCGAAATTCGCGACATTTCAATAAGATTTTGCATCTTTCGCATCCGGTGTGATGCCGCCGGGAGCCTGGACGGGCTCCCGGCGAACGAGCTCACTTCTTTCCGTAAAACTGCTTCAGCTGATCTTCGGAAAGTTCGGACGGCCACCAGACGTTGGCGGAAAGATCGTCGCGATAGTATTTCTTCGCCTTGTCCACATCCCAGCCCGGCGGGTTGTAGGCATAGTGCTTCTTGAGCTCCTTGCCCTCCAGAAGAGCGACGGCAGCCCTGACGCCAGCGGCACCTTGAGCGGGACTGTATTCAGAGGAAACCGACTTGAACCCGTCCTTGATCCATTGACCGAAGAAGCCGTTATTGCCTTCGCCGGAGATCGGCGGGATCGGCGCGCCGAACTGCTTGAAGACGTCGACGCATGCCCGCGTCATATCGGCACCAGAAGACCAGATGCCGTCGACATTGGGATTGCTGAGATAGAGGGTCTCGCAGACCTTCTTCGCTTTATCATACTGCCAGTCGCCGTTTTCCTCGGCAGCAATCTTGATTTCCGTTCCCTTCAATGACTGAAGAAGGCCGTTATAGCGATTGGTGTCCTCCGGGTGACCTGCCAAGCCACGAAGAACCCAGATATTGCCGTTGCCTTTCAGCTCCTTGACCAAGAAGTCACCCATGACCTTGCCGAAGTGTTCGGCTCCGCCCTGGATCTCGGTGGTGTAGGCATCGCTTTCGATGCGGCCGGTGTGAAGGATGACGGGAATCCCCGCCTTTACTGCCTTCTCGATGCTGGCATCTGCCGAAGTCGACGTAACCGGCTGCACGATAATGGCGTCGACTTTCTGCGCGATGAGATCCTCGATATCGGCAACCTGCTTCTTCTGGTCGAAGCCGGCATCGAGAAGGATGAACTTGCTGATGCGCTTATCCCTTGCGGCTGCGGCCTCGGCCTCGTGCGCGACCTGAACGGTCCAGGTGTTAGCATTGACGCCGAAACTGCTCATGCCAATGACCCAGGGGGCATCTTTCTTATACTTGCCGGCCTCGACCGACGGGTTGTTTTCAGCAGGCGTCGTGACGCCGTCGAGCAGGTTTACCTCCTGCGCCTGCAGCGGCATGGCGCTCAGGGACGATGCGATTATTAGGGAAAGGGTAAGTTTCTTCAACAAGCTGCTCATTAGCTCCTCCATGGCAGATATCGGCGATCGACAGACAAAAACCCTCAATCGCGGGGAAAACCTGCCCCGCGCCAATTATTCATGTTGTCTGATCAATTCCTCCGTGGCGGCAACAAACACCGTGAATCCGATCCTGTCAATAGTTATTCAAGTTGAATGAATAATTGATCCGATGTTGCCAACACGATCATCTCGGTGCAAAAGAAGCCATGTCGGCAGGCATAGAGGAGCAATAGGTGCGTACTGTTCTCTGCTTCGGGGATTCGAATACACACGGGCAGATACCGGGCGGAACGCCGCTGGATCGCTATCCTGTTCACGAGCGCTGGCCGGGCGTCCTGAAAGCGGCACTCGGCGAAGGATGGCATGTCATCGAGGAGGGTCTGAGCGGCAGGACCACCGTGCATAGCGATCCGATCGAAGGAGCACACAAGAATGGTAGAACCTACTTGAAGCCCTGCCTTCAGAGCCATGCGCCCATCGATCTTGTGATCCTCATGCTGGGCACCAATGATCTCAAGGCGCGCTTTCACATGCCTCCGTCCGAAGTCGCGATGGGGATGGGCTGCCTCGTGCACGATATCCGGGAGTTAGCGCCGGGACCGAACGGCCACGACCCGGAAATCATGATCGTTTCCCCTCCTCCGATGCTGGACGACATCAAGGAATGGGAATCGATCTTTTCCGGCGCGCAGGAGAAGTCGCGGAAACTGGCCCTGGAATTCGAAGTCATGGCTGATTCTCTGGAAGTTCATTTTTTCGATGCCGGAGCGGCCTGCAAATGCGCGCCGCAGGATGGCTTCCATATCGACGGCGAAGCGCATCGCCTGCTGGGCGAGGCCCTCGCCCAGGAAGTGCTGTCCATCGGCTGGGCCGAACTGCAGGCCGCGCCCAAGTCCTCCAAAGGAAGATAACTTTGCCCGACATGCGTTTTGCCCCTCCTAATCCCTTGCGCATCGCCGATCGCGCAAGCGGCCTCAACGCTCTGAGCGTACGGAGCTACAACGAACGGCTTGTCCTCTCCCTCCTCTTGCAGCACGAGACGACGACCCGCCTCGAGATCGGCGAGAAGACCGGGCTATCCGCACAGACGATTTCGGTGATCGTGCGATCTCTCGAGCAAGAAGGATTGGTCATTAAGGGAGAAGCGCAGAAGGGCCGCGTCGGACCTCCCACGACGCCCTTGATGCTCAATCCGGATGGCGCCTACTCGGTCGGTGTCAGCGTCGGGCACCAGAATACGCATGTGGTGCTGGTGGATTTCGTTGGCAACATCAGATTCAGCTCTTCCCTGCCCCACAGAAAAATCGGCGAGTTCGACGACCTGGAGGGTGCAACCCACGAGGTGATGACGGCGATCAATAGCCTGCCGCCACGAATACAGGAAAGAATTGCCGGTATCGGCGTCGCTATTCCCGCGCCGAAAGAAAGTCGGATCTCCACCAATGAGGAGCTTCATCGACGGCTGGAGGCAGACCTGGGTCTGCCGGTTTACGTCCAAAACGACATCGCGGCCGCAGCTGCAGGCGAGAGCCTTTTCGGCGTTGCCAAACCCCTGCAGGACTTTCTGTTCTTTTACCTTGGCGCACGCCTGCATAGCCGCCTTGTGCTCAACCACCAGATTTACAATGGCAATTCTCCCGTCAGCCACGATGTCGGCGTATCGGCATTGGAACGCTCTCTGGTGGCCGAACCCGAACTTGCGAAGTCGATCTGGAATCGTCAGCAGAACTGGCCAGAGCTCGGCGCGGCCGGCGAAGAGTGGCGTCAGTCCTGTGCGGAAACGCTCATTGGCTCGATTGAATCATTGTCGCAGTTCATCGAAATCCGAACCGTGATCCTGTCTTCCTTTATCCCCGTCGAAGTCTGTTCCGAACTTGCGTTCGCTGTCGAAAGGAAGCTGCCCTTCGTCCAGGTGCTTGTCGGTAGGGCCTCGAGCGTACCCAAGGCCGTCGGCGCTGCCAGCCTGCCGTTCAGTTCCAGATTTATGGTGGAATGAACTTTTGCGGAAATATTTCGCGGGAAAGCGAATACCCGCCTGGCTATCATTGAAAGCGGTAGGTGTCGCTTGAATCCAGGCAGATGGTTCTTTTTCAGCCTTAGGCTGCGTTGCCCTGGGGGCAAGGTCAAATGCGGCACTTAGGCCGCATGACCGCTCCAGAAACCTTCATGAGGCTTCTGGAAACTTACTATTGGCGGGCTTGCGGTCATAGAGGAGGTTTCCATCCCCTTCCGTTTCAAAGTCCGCGCAATCCGATCGTTTGACTGGAAAAACGCTCGCCGTGGCTTAGTTGCCGCGGCCGTTGACTGCAAAAGCGATGTGCGAACGGGAAATGCCAAGGTCGGCAAGTGCGTGATCGTCCAGTGCAGAAAGTTCGCGGATTGCTCTACGAGCCTCGGTAAAACGTTTAATCTTATCAATAACTCTCATTTCTGTCTCCTTTGTTTCTGAGCGCTAAATAAGCATTTACCCGCCTAAATAAAACGCACATGCCTGCAAGAGAGGCATGTGGCTTTTGCACGGCTCGCTAAACGATTTGGAAACCAACTAGGGGAGACAGGAACTCGAAGGCAAACTCGACTGCCCGTATAGCTATCGACCGCAGGTCATAAGGTTGAGGACTTCATCGAGGCCAGGCATGGCGAGCCCCGCGCCCTTGCGGGTAACGGCAACTGCGCCGAAGGCATTGGCGAGCCGGCAGCAATAGCCGCCGCTTAACTCGGTGATGCGCCCATGAATATGACCGGCGGCAAAGGCGTCGCCCGCGCCAACGGTATCCACCACATCGACGTGAAACCAGGGCGCACTGTCCCGGATATTCCTCTGATACAACAGTGACGCTGTGCCATGCCCCTTGATTGCGACCCGGTTTACGCCCCGCTCCAAGAGAACGGCGACCAAATCGTCCAGCGTCGCGTCATCCGGTTCACCGAGAAGCAGCGGCAGATCGCTGTCAGCGAGCATGATCGTGTCCAGGCTCGCCAGCAGCGGCCGGATCTTGTCTCCCAGCGCATCGACCACACCGCTCGGAATATCGAGCGTGACGGGAATGCCCTTGCGCACGGCGATGTCGATCGCGCGCATGGCGGCACCCGCCTGTCGTGGCTGCAGGAATGCGTAACCGGAGAGATGGAGCAGTGCCGCACCGGCCAACGCCACCTCGTCCACCATATCGGCCGACAATTGCGCGTTGGCACCGCGATAGGCAAACATCGTCCTCTCGCCTGTCGCACTGACAGCGACAATGTTCAATTGCGTCGGCTCGCTTGGATCCTGACCAATCCAGCGTGTCGCCACGCCAGCGGCCTGCAGCTCCATGAGTGCATGTCTTCCCCATGCATCCTGACCGACCTGGCCGATGAGGCGGCATTCATGCCCGGCGCGCGCCAGCGCAATCGCCGTATTCGTCGCAGAGCCGCCGATCGCCACCGTCTGATGGGTGGCGATCGCCTCTCCGCCTTCGCTCGGATAGATGGGAATATCGAGTACCAGATCGATATTGATATCGCCGAGTAGGGCTATGACTGCCATTCCAGTTCGCCTCAGAGATCGATATGCATCTGCTCGATGGCCTGATCGACATCGGCGATGATGTCGTCGATATGCTCGATACCGACAGAGAAACGAACCAGGCCGTCAACCACACCCATAGCTTCGCGCTCCTGGCTCGGAATGTCCAGGAAGGCCATGGTGGCCGGAACCTGCGTCGTCGTACGCAGGCCGCCGAGGCTGGCCGCGAACGAGCACAGTTTCAGGCGCTTGAGCAGACGCACGCCGGCATCCTCGTTGTCGACTTGGAAAGACAGCATCGCGCCGCCGCCACGCAGTTGTTCGCTCGCCGATGCGTAGTTCGGATGCGACGGCAGGCCGGGATAGAAGACGCGCTTGACGCGGGGATGGGCTTCCAGATGCTTGGCAAGCGCGAGCGCATTGGCGCACTGTTTCTCGAGGCGAAGCGCCAGTGTCTGTGCCCCACGCAGAAGCAGCCAGGCATTGAAGGGGGAAAGCGGTGCGCCGAGCTTGTTCAGGGTATTCCAGCGCACATCCTCCAGCCAGTCTGCCGGCAAGATATCGGATTTCAGCGTAATGACACCACCGACAGCGTCGTTATGGCCACCGATGAACTTGGTGGCGCTTTCGACCACGACATCGACGCCGAAATCATGCGGGCGGCAAACGGCCGGCGACGCGAAGGTATTGTCGCAGATGACGACGATGCCGCGGCTATGGGCGAGTTCGACCAGCTTGCGCAGCGGCGGCACCTTCATCGTCGGATTGGCGATCGCCTCGACATAAAGCACCTTCGTCTCATCGGTGAAGGCGTTCTCGACGGCGCGTACATCCGTGCAATCCACAAGCGTAACCTTGAGGCCGAAGTCCTGAGCGCGGTGATCGAAGAACTCATGCGTGCTGGAGTAGGTGGTCAGATCCGCGACGATATGATCGCCAGCCTTCAAAATGCCGAACAGCGCGTGCGAAATCGCCGCCATGCCAGAGGCGGTCGCAAGGCAGGCCGTACCGCCGGTCAAGGTCGCAATATGTTCCTCGAGCTTGTATTCCGTCGGGTTGCCGCAACGGGAATAGATATTCACTTCCTTGCGCGCGCCGGCCACGATCTGATCGTAAATGTCGCCGCCATACTGAAAATTCGCCGACATGTAGATCGGATAGCTGATCGACTGCGAATGTTCTTCCGGCTCGTAGAAGACGGCTTGGCTGGCGAAATCGAGTTTTTTGGACGACATGGCATTTCTCCTGGAAAAATCGGGCCTGTGGGTCATTCTTTCACGGCGCCTCCGATGAGCGCGGCCGTGATCTGGCGTTCAAAGAAAATGAAGAGGACGAGCGGCGCCACCGCGGCGATCAGGATCGCGGCCAGCATCACCGGGTAGTTGGTAATATGCTCGCCGACGAAATCGGTGAGGCCGACAGGCAGCGTCTTTCGAGCGGGATTGTTGATGAAGACCATCGGGAACAGGAAATCGTTCCAGACCCAGATCATGTTGACGATGCCGGCCGTGAACATGGCCGGGCGGGCGATCGGCAGCGCGATCTTGTAGAAGATGCGCCATTCCGACGCGCCGTCGACGCGACTTGCGTCGAAAAGCTCGCGCGGCAGCGTGTTGAAGAACGCCTGCATGATGAAGATTGAAACGGGTATGTTGAAGGCGGCGGTCGGGAGAATGACGCCCAGATGTGTGTCCAGCAGGCCGACGCTACGCAGCATGACAACGAGCGGGACCAGTGCCACATAGGCGGGGATCGCCATGGCAGCAGTCAGCGACAGCTCCAGCACCGGCATCCAGCGTGGCCGGTAGATCGCCAGCGCATAACCGGCAAGCGTCGAGGCGAATACCGTAATCAATGTCGCGCCGACCATGATGATCAGCGAATTGACCGCGTAGCCGCCAAGCGCGCCGCCACTCCAGGCTCCGATATAGGCATCGAAATTCAAGCCGGTCGGCAGAGACCAGACCGAGCGCATGAATTCCTTATTGGTTTTCAACGTGCTGTAGATCATCCAGATGAAAGGAAAGATCACCAGCAGCACATGCAGCGTCAGGACGACAAGCACGACGGTGTGCGTGAGGCTCCAGCGGCGGACGGCGGTGCTCATGCATCCCCCTTGCGCTTGAGGAACCGGAACACGATCCAGGCGGCAAGCGCTGTCAGCACCATCTGCGCGAAGCCGATCGTGGCGGCGTAACCCATCTGGAAGCTGCTGAAGCCTACTTTGTAGAGGTAGGTGGAAACCACCTCGCTGGCATGGCTCGGCCCGCCATTCGTCAGCACGAACACCAGCGAAAACGTCTTGAGCGACCCGATGATCGCCAGCAATGAATTGGCGCGGACGGCATCCCAGACCATAGGAATGGTGATGGAGAAAAACTTGCGGAAATCGCCGGCGCCGTCGATCTCGGCGGCCTCGTAGACGCTTTCGGGCACGCTGCGTACCGCAGAGGTGAACAACAAAACGTAGAGGCCCAGATAGGTAAAGCTCATGACGACGACGACAGCGGTGAACGCCGTGCCGGACTCGCCAAGCCATCCGCGCTTCAGGTTATCCAGGCCGGCGAGCTTCAGGGCGGCATTAACCAGCCCGAAATAGGGATTGTACATGAAACGCCAAAGAAGGCCGATGCAGATCTCGCTTACCATGACGGGCACGAGATAGAAGAACAGAAAGATGCGGCCGAAGGCGGGAACAATCCGCACGAGGCAATAGGCAATCGCCAATGCCAAGAACACCTGGAAGACGATGGCCGACAAGGCAACCAGAAGATTGCGCCCAAGCGATGCCCAGAAGACGGAGTCCGCTGCAAGGCGCAGGATATTTCCGGCACCGACGAAGATCGGAGCCGAGGCGCCGTCCCATTGGAACAGTGAGAGCCAGCCGGCATAGGCAACCGGATAGGCGACGAAAATGCAAATGAGCAACAGGGCTGGCGAAAGGAACAGAAGTGCCGCCCGATTGTGTGTTTTTGCTAGGCCGTCAGTGCTCATGATCTTGCCGGTTTTCTGGACTTGCCGTGGGACCGCCGCTTGTGCGGCGGCCTTCCGATTTGACGACGCCGAGCGTTATTTGCTTGTCTTCAGCGCATCCTCGAGATGCTTGACTGCATCGGCAGGTGCGACGGAGCCATCAAGAACACCCTGCAAGGACGTATAATAGGTGTTGGTCGCAGCAGGAGGCATGGCGGTATCGTAGAAGGAGTCGAGATGACCGGCCGCGCTGACCAGGCCGTTGCTGATGGCGTAAAGCACCGGACCAGCCGCTGCTTCCGTGGTCGCACCCTTGACGGTCACCATCGTCTTGCGCAGCTCGACATACTTGGTCATCACCTCTTTCGAGGTGAGGAATTTCAGGAGCGTAACGGCATCCGCCTTATCTTCGGCTTTCTGTGAAATTCCGAAGGAAGCTGCGACACCGGCAAGAACGTCGGACTGGTCACCCGCCCCGCCTTGAACGGAAGGAAAGGCGAAGGATGCAAGTTCGAAACCCTCGGGCGCATCGGCGGAGGCACCGATCTGCCATGTCCCGTTCAGCATCATCGCGGCCTGGCCGTTCAGGAACAGCATGTTGGCTTCTTGGTCGCTCATGCCATTGAAACCGGTTGGGAAATACTGCTTCTTGGCGATCTCTGCGACCTTTTCGAAGGCCTTCTCACCTTCGGGACCGAATGTCGCCTTGGCATCGCCATTGACAAAGGACGCGACCACGCCCGAGCCCTTCAGGCGCATCTCCAGATACTGGAACCAGAACGTGGCCGGCCAGGAATCCTTGTTGCCGAGAGCAAAGGGCACTTCGCCATCGGCCTTGATCTTTTCGGCCAACGCCATCAGTTCGTCGTAGGTCTTGGGAACCGTCCAACCTTTTTGGGTAAATAGCGCCTTGTTATACCAGAAGACGACGGAGTCGACGTCGATAGGCACAGCATAGGTGTGACCGTCCTTGCTCGTTTGAGCGATGGCACTTTCGAGGAAGCTCTGGCGCCAGCCGTCCTTGGCGAGATCCTGATCCAGCGCATACATCTGCCCACCCTTGACGAAGGCATTCAAAAATCCGCCGGGCAAGGTGTAGAACACGTCAGGAGGATTGCCGGACGCCATCGCCGTATTCAGCTTTGTCTTATAGGCGGACTGCTCGGCGGCCACGACATCCAGCTTGATGTCTGGATGCTTCTTGGCGAATTCACCAAGCGCGAAATTGATGAAATCGACCTTGTCCTGCTGGCCCGCATAGGCATGCCAGAAAGTCAGCTGGCCGGCCATTGCCGGAACTGCGCCAAGCACCAGAGCCGCTCCCATGAGAAGACTTTTCAGCTTCATCATATCCTCCTCACCCTCCTCAAAAAATCTGCGCAGCCCCTCCGCTACGTCTATGCAGTGATGCCACAACAAAAATATCTTGTCTATAGTGACACCACAACATCAGCATGATAGCTTTTAGATCGACAGCGTCCGCCAGCGAAAGAATCGTCATGACCGTTGACCTGCGTGGTCCAGTGAACTCAGCCAGCAGCCGGCTGCGAAGCGTTCTGCCGAAATTGTCGGAGTCGGAGCGGCGCGTGGCACTCTGGGTCCTTGAAAATGTCGATGCCACCATTCGTCATTCAATGTCGGCCATCGCCCAGGCAACCGATGTCAGCGATACGACTGTGCTGCGCATGTGCCGCACGGCCGGCTTCGAGGGATTTACGGACCTCAAACTGGCGCTGGCGCAGGAACCGCGTGACAAGCGCGACGGGGCCGGCAACGAGCCTGAAGCCAGTGATCTCCAAGCCGCGGCTCGCCTGTTTCGCGCGGTCGCACGGGCCATCAGCGATACGCAGGGCGTGTTGAACGAGGCAACGCTTGCGAAAGCGCTCGACCTGATTGCAGGCGCACGACATATCCTCGTCGGCGGGGTTGGTGGCTCCGGTATCGTCGCGCAGGCATTCTATCAGCGCTGCATACGACTTGGATTGCGATGCGATGCCCCGGTCGATTCACAATTGCAGATCATGCATTCGGCGCTTGTGGGGCCAGAAGACCTGGTCGTCGTCATCTCCTATTCCGGTATTACCAGCGACCCGGTGCTTATCCTTCAGGAAGCCAAGGCCAGAGGCGCCGCAACGCTCTGTATCACCGGCAACAGCGCCTCGCCGCTTGCAAGATTGGCGGATGTGGTTCTCGTCAGCGTCTCTCATGAGCAGGGCAGCGAGCCGATGGCGGCACAGATTGCCCAGATGACACTCATCGATGCCCTCTATTCCGCGCTCGTCGCCCGAAATACCGAGCGCGCCCAGCTCACCGAAGAGCGCATGGTCAACGCCATACTTCCAAAATCAATCTAGTCATTAAAACAGGTAGTTCCGTGAAAGTTCAAATCTATACGATGCAGACCGTTTCCGAAGCACTGGCCGCGGCCGCGGCGGGCGTCGACTATCTTGGCGTGACGCCGTCCAATCGCGGCCTGCCGGGTGAAATCAGTTTCGAAACGGCCCGAGAAATCGTCGATGCGTTGAAGGGCAAGGCGGAGCGCGTAGCATTGTCTGTCGAAAGCGATCTCGACCTGATCGCCGATATGGTCGCAGCCGTGCGTCCCGACGTCCTCCACCTTTGCGGCGATATCAAACTGGTAACGCCGCAGCATGTGCTGCAATTGCGCGAAAAGCTGCTCGCCCGCTATCCCGAACTCAAGATCCTGCAGGCCATTCCCATGACCGGGCCGGAGGCGCTCGATCATGCGGCAGCCTTTGAACCCTATTCCGATTCCTTTATTCTTGATTCCGTTGCGGCTCATATCGACGGCATTGGCGCCGCCGGTGTTACCCATGACTGGTCTCTGAGCCGCGAAATCGTCAAGCGAAGCAGGTTGCCTGTCATCCTCGCCGGCGGCCTTGGACCCGACAATGTCAAAGCAGCGATCGCCGCCGTGCAGCCATGGGCAGTGGACTCGCTGACCCATACCAACAAGCCTTTGCCCGAAGGTGGCTTCCGCAAGGATATCGATAAAATTTCCGCCTTTGTGACGGCAGCCAAGGCCGACTGAGCACAGGTAAGGGACTGTGAAAAGCCCATATTTCAGGGATTTTGCAGCAAACAGTGATCAGAACCGCTGAGGAAGTGCGCGTGTCCGACGACAATGGTTTTGGGGCATGATATCGTCGTCGGACGCTGCACTATCCGGCCCGCGGGTGGTGTCCGAGCCGGTATTTCGAATATTAGCATCTACCACAGGTTTAGCGTAGCTGCCCGGATGGGCGGGATCGGCTCACCTTCCGGCCTACCTCTAAAGTTCATCTACCAGAAAGGCGGCCATCGGCTGTCGTATCGTTGACAAGCCTTGTCGGCTCCTGTTTCAATAGTCGCTTCTGATCTCCGCGCTGCATATCGTGATTTTATGATCCAGACAGACAGTGCTTTCCCGTCCAAAGGTTTTGCAGAGCAGTTTCTGGCCGTCGTGACGTCGGCCATACCGCTAAGCGGCTGCTGTTTTTATCGGATCGACGAAGGACGCCATGTCCTCGACCATCAGTTGCTAAACCTGTCGTCTTACTGGAAGCAGCGCTACTACCATCATTTCTGGCGCGTCGATCCGCTTCATCCAAAACGCGTCTCAGGCGCCTCATGTCGACTGAAGGTGTTTGATCGGGCAACTGCGGAAGAGGACTTGGGTACGCTCGAATATTTCGAGCAGTTCCTGAAGCCGCAGAACACCGCGTATCAAGCCGAACTATATTTCTGGCTGGGAACCCGAATGGTGGCTGGTGCATCTCTGCTGCGCAGCGCGTCCGAAGGCACCTTTACCGCGCAGAACATCGACTTTCTAGACAAGTTCGTCGCGTTCACGGAAGGCAACCTGTTCAGCCTTAATGAAGACGACGAGCCGAAGTGCGATGGCTTTGCCGAAATGACGCCACGCGAGCGCGAAATCGCATCGTTCATCGGCGAGGCCATGTGTAACAAGGAGATCGGCCGGCGCCTGAATATAGAGCTGCCGACCGTCAAGACGCATGTCAGCAGGGTTCTCGCCAAAGCTGGTGCGCGCAGCCGGGCGGAATTCATCAAGAAGCTGAGATCGCGCTGAGGCACGTCGGATATCGTAACGGCCCCATGCCAATCTGCTTGCCGCGCTTGATGCGGAGCTGTTGATAACCATGATCTCACCGCTTCACGCAACGGCGGCGCAGATGCTCGATGCGATGACAAGCGGTCAAATATTGAACTTGACCGCTTATCTCATGCGCTCTTTACGCCGCCCTCTTGCGTGAAATATCCGACTGCGGACCGGAAACGGATGCGATGCCGATACCGATCGCGGCGGCCAGCGGTATGAGCCAGGGCGCATAGTCCAACAGGCCGAGATTGCCCGTGAGTGTAGCATAATTCATCACCACCAGAACGGCCACGATGACGAGCCCCGCCGTTGCAAGCAACCCGATCGCCAGATCGAACAGGAAACCCGCCTCCCGTCGCGAGCTCAATGTGAAGACGACCACCGACAGCGATGTCGCCGCCTGCAGCAGAATGATCCCAAGCGCCGCAAGGCCGAAGGTACTCGAAAGAACGGTCATCAAAGGATCCGCGTCGCCAAGGGCGAACGCCGCCACCAGAACGGATGTGATGATGGAGACGACCAGACTGGCAATGTGAGGCGATTGCAGCCTTGCGTGCAACCGTCCAAGCATCTGCGGCAGCATGGCCTCACGTCCCAGGGCGAACAGATAGCGGGAGGCGGCGTTGTGCAGCGCGATCGTCGCCGCAAGCGCACTGGTCATCATCAAGAACTCGACTGCAACAATGAATGCCGGATGCAGATAGAGCCCGAACGCACGAAAGATGAGTGTTCCGGGATTTTCGCCGGCCGCCGCGACAACCTTGTCCTCGCCAAAGCCAATGATCACTGCCCACATGGCGATTGCGTAGAACACCGCGATGAAAAGGACAGCGGCGATGAGTGCGCGGCTGACAGTCCGATGCCCCTCCTGTGCTTCGTCGGTATAAATGGCCGCGGATTCGAAACCCAGAAACGAGCAGAAGGCGAACATCAGGCCGAGGCCGAACGAGCCGCTGAATATGCCCGACATGGTGAAAGAGCCGAAGCTCACGACAGCCGCGCTGGATGGCCAGAAGACCGAAACCACCAGTGCCACCAGGATCAGGATCTCGAGTGTCAGCAACACCGACAGTAGCCGCGCACCGAGGGTAATCTCGCGATAGCCGACCAGCCCAACGACCAGCAGGGACAACGCGGCCCAAATCTTCCAGGAAAGATCGAAGCCGAGATTCTCCGCGAAAAACACATTCGCGAAGAAGCCGAAACCGGCCGTGCTGCCCACCACCATCATGAGATAGACGATGATCGCGACGAATGCGGCCGCACCGCCGGCGCGAGCGCCCAACCCGTGCCGGACATAGGCATAGAAGGCACCGGAATGGGTGACATGTGGGCTCATCCGTACGAAGCCAATCGCAAAAAGAATGAGTACCACGCCTGCAATCAGGTAAGAGGCAGGCATGCCCACACCGTTGCCGAGCAACACCCCGAGCGCGCCATTCCCGGCGATGGCCGCAAGCGGCGCTGCGGCAGCAACCACAAGGAAGAAGATATCGATGGCTCTAAGCGCCCGTCGAGGCGCAGAATTGGAAGTCGTCATGACCGAGGATCCTAGAAGTCGAGTGATGAGATGCAACCAGACCGAAAGCCTGTCCGCTCATGGCAGGGTGACGCGCTTGCCTTCCAGCGGCGTCGGCAAAGGCCCTCGCAGCAGTTTCTCATCAGGACCGAAGAATTTTGCCGAGGCGGTGCCCGTCAACGTGTTGCCTGAAACTTCGACTTCATAGGAAACCTCGCCGCGACTGACGAACTTCGCCGTCTTCCGATCCGCGGTCACCTCCACGAATTTGCCGAGAATCTTGTCGTGCTTGCGAATCCAGATGCCCTTGCCGTCGCTGTCGCTATTGTCCGGATTGCCTGCATCGGGATTGGCCTGCTGCATGGTGCCATCCGCGTTGAATACGAACATATGATGAGTAAACGGAGCATCAGGCGCGACGACGACCCAGGTTCCGACGATGTCATCCGGCTTTGGCTCTGCAGCTGAGGCGGGCGCGATCAGTCCGGCAGACAAGACAAGTGCCGCGATCGCCGGTATAGCCAGCGCCTGCCGTACTAGCGGTGGCAAAAAACGTTGAAAATTCATCGATAATCTCCCAGTTGGCTTGATTGTTCGACAGTTCGCCCAGCCGTTCCGCGACCCCTATTTTTATCTGCGGAAACGGCTATCGGACGGACCGTCAATTGCTGTTATCCGTTGTGCCAAGGCCGCCACAGCGCCTTGGCCTCGTTCCAGTCGTCTTCGCCTTCCGGCGAAGATGGCGTGTAGCGCGCGCCGGCAACCGCGTGATGCGGCAAGGTCCATGTGCCGCGCTCTACCAGACGGGCAATGTTTTCCCGGTAGATCTCGTCGACAGCGGCATGGCGCGCGGGATCGGCTTCCAGCCACAGATTGCGCGGATGGATAGGCCTGTCGTACATGCGGGCGAAAAGCTCGGTGCGGAGGTCCTTCATCCAGTTGGAATTGAGATTCATCGCCCGGAACTGACGAAGCGCCTCGATATCGATGACGGCTGCGACCATCGTGTTGGCGCCGCTTGCGGAGTGGGACATGATGTTGCCGCGATAGTCGACGATGTGCCCGTTGCCGCCGGCGATATCGATCGGGTGCCGCGAACTCGGCGAGAGATAGACTGGACCAATGTTCGGGCAGAGCATGTAGACGCTGTTGAAATCGGCATGGGCGCGGTTCTGGATCATCCAGCTTCCCCCCCCCGGATAGCCGGAACCGGTCATCGGCATCGCTTCGGAAGGTCGATAGACCACTTCAGCGCCCCCGAACGCCAGAGCGCGCACCGCCTCCGGATACTCGCCGTCAGAGCAGCATATCGTGCCGATATTGCCGATGTCGTTGGTACGCAACACCGGATAGAAGGCTTCTATTCCGTCTCCGAAGCGCTCGACCCAGCGATCATAAATATCGTGCGGCGTGCAGCTGCGCTCGCGGCACCAGATATGGTTCTTGGCGGCACGGTGCACGACTTCACCCTTGCGATCGATGACGAAGAGCGTGTTGAAGAAGCGGTCTTGCATGACGTCAGGCCAGCGCGCCTTGCACTGTCCGATGATGTAGGTGTCATAGTGCCTGGCAAGCTTGCCAAGCGCCTCAGTTTCCTCACCGGGAAGATCGATGAACATTTCCTTTGCGGCCGTGACATGCGGCACATCGAAGATCTCGTCGGTGAAGCCGGTCAGTGCGCCCTCGGCCAACGCGACGACGCGCACAGGCGCGTTGATCGAGCAGATGGAAATCGCCGCATGGATCGCCTCCTCGATGGTTTCGAGGTTATGGCGGATATGCCGCCTTTCCGCTGTTCCCGTGACGATCGTTGAAAGTCCGATCGCCATATAGGGCGCGACGTAGTCGGGCCGCTTGTCCATGCTTTGCTCCTCCTGCAATTGGGAAACTCGCGGACATGGCATGCCGTAGCTTTGTCGTGTGACGATGCTATCGGACAGCCAAACCACCAAGGTCCCAGTCCCTGTTCAGGTACAGACCGAGGCTAGGAGACTTGCAGGGGCATGACTATGATACTGAGGTATTACATGGCTGGCCGTCCGCAGGAGTTTCAGGCGCTACGGCTCCTCGCTCATTTCAGTGTGGATGCTAGCAAGAAACCGGATCCTCCCGCCAGACCAGGTCCGGGATGGGTCGATGCCCCGATGTGATAGAGACCGGGTACATGGGTCTTGTGATTGACGGATGTCTTGAACGGACGCCAGAGAAAGAACTGGTCGAGCCCGCAGAACCCGCCATAGGGATCGCCGCCAACAAGATTGACGTTCATGGCCTCCAGATCGGCGGGGGAATAGCATCGTCTTGCAAGCACGGCCTCGTCGAAGTTTTCGATGTGACGGCGCAGCATGGCTTCGATGCGGTCGGCGAAGGCTTCCCGCAAAGGCTCCGTCCAGCGACCATCGCCGGGGCATTCGATTTCACCCGCAGCGTCGCCCTTGATGAAACGTGGCGTATCGGGCAGCTGCAGCCATAGGATCGCCGCACCATCCGGTGCACGGCTGGGATCGAGAGCCGTCGGCTGCCCGACGCAAACCGTCGGCTCCGCCGGCAGAAGGCCGCGTTCTGCCTCATTGGCGGAACGAGACACGCCATCAAGACCGGGTGTCAGATGGAGTAGAGCGACCTTGCCCAACTCATCGCCCTGACGCCAGCGCGGCGGCCTTTTCAGCGCATAGTGGATTTGCATATTGCCCTTGCCGTAGCGGTAGCTTGATAGCCCCTTGCTCACCTCCTGCGGCAGTCGTTTGGCGAGATGCTTCAGAAGGCCGTCGTAGAGCTGGTTGGGCGTAACGGAGGCGATGACGCCATGCCGTGCCTTCAGGCGCCGCCCATCCGCCAGAATGACACCCCCTGCCCGGCCGGAGCTGTCCGTTTCGATGCTGGCAACATCCGCGCCCGTCATGATCTCGCCGCCGTGATCGCGGATCAACCGCTCAAAGGCGCGCAACAGGTTTTCCGCGCCGCCCTTGACGATCGGGCATCCGGCGGCTTCGATGGCAAAGCCGATGACCCGCGCCATTTCCGCCGAGTAGTTGCTTTCCGGGCCGAGGCCGCAATGCAACACCCATGGTGCCCAGAGCGCGCGAAGCTCCTCGGAATTATAGGTCCTTTCGAGATAGCTGCGTGCGGGAGCAAGCGCTTCTCCAAACCAGGCTGCCAAGCCGCGCAGGCCATGCTTCCATGCCTCCCTCGCCACCAGCTTGGCCGTTTTGCCGGACCAGAGATTGCCGCCGAGAAGCCCAAAGACGAAGCCGGCATTGCCCGCAAAACGGTTCATATCCGCGTCGAACGCCTTTCCGTCTCCCGCACAAATCGTCTCAAAACGATCGATGTTGCTTTTACGATCCATCGAGAGAATGGCATGACTGCCGTCGGGTCGCAGCACTCCGGTCGGCAACGACGAATGGCAGAATTCCAGTCCGCGCGCCTCAAGATCCTTGCCGATGGCGCCGAAAGCCGGAGACGTCAGGAAAAGCACCATCGTCGTTGCCATGACATCGTGCCGGTAGCCGGGGACGGTGATTTCCTCCGTGCGCAGACAACCACCAATGCGATCATTGCGCTCCGCAATCAGGACCTTCTTACCCTTCTTTCCGAGCAGGGCGGCCGCGACGAGCGCATTGATACCGCTTCCGATGATGATGTAATCCGGTTCAGCCATAATCTACCTCATGCAGGAAAAAGCCTCGCCGAATGCGGCGAGGCGCGTTTTCTTTTGTGATGGCCGCCATGGCACACCGCGTTTCCTGCGGCGCTCAGGCGGCGAGCCGCTGCAGATAGGCGTCCGCTTCCTCGGGTACGGCAAACCAGGGGAAGAAGTCCCTCGGGTCATTGAAACCATTGGCGATACGGCGGGCAAGCGCCGGATAGGCCTGGGCCGATCCCATCAGGTTGAGCACATGCGGCGGTGGCGGCGAAAGCAGCGCGTTCGTCCAGCCGACAACATATTGTGCGTAGCTCCAGTAAGCCTCGAAGGTCGCGTGCATGAAGGCCGCATCGAATGCCTTTTCGCCATGCGCGAGGATGGCATCGAGATAGCATTTCGCCGCCTTTGAGGCGTTGTTGGAGCCCTGACCGGTGATCGGATCGTTGAGGCAGACCGCATCGGCAAGACCAAGCACCAGTGCGCCGGACGGCAAACGGCCGATGGGCTTACGGACCGTCGGTGCAAAAGCGCCGGCCAGACGGCCATTGTCATCAGTCAGTGACACATGACGGCTGCGCTCGCCTTCCCAAGGCAGGAAGGTATCGAGGATCCATTTTGATTTCTCGAGATGCTGTTCCGGAGATGCGACGTCCTTCCAGCAATCCATCGGGCCGCCCGGAATGCCCTCGAACACCATGATGTCGCAGGGGCCGGTGGTTGTAAGTGCCGGGAAGTTGAAGTATTCGCCGACGCCAGGGATCAAGTTGAAGTTTACGGCCGAATGCTCAGGACGCGGCGTCATGCCGGTGACATAGGTCAATGCCAGCGCCCGCTGCGGCTTGTCGAAGGGCGAACGCTCCGCATCCCGCTCGAACATCTTGGCGATGTCCCCTTTCCCTGCCGCGACGATCACGAGATCGCTTTGCCGGGCATAGGTTTCAAGGTCCTCAATGCCGGCGTCATGGATGGTCAATTGACCGCCACGGCGCTCGAACTCCGCCATCCAGCGCGGTACCTTGACGCGCTGATCGACGCTATGGGCCGGGCCGTCCAGCTTGCCGTTCCATTCGATCGCCTTGCCGCCAGAACCATCCGGCGCGGGCACGACGAAATTGATGGAGTCCACCGTCGGACAGGTCTCGTCCCAGAAGTTCAGCCCGAGATCGCGCTCGTTCTGAAGCGCCGCATCGAACATGCATTGGCTCGAAAGCACGCGTCCCGCCGCGATTTCTTCGGCCGTTCTGTTTTGCACCACATGAACCGCATGGCCTGCATCGAGCAGGCCGCAGGCAAGCTGCAGTCCTGATTGACCGCCGCCGACAATGGTGAAATTTCGCTTCTTTGTCATCTCGCTCCCCTTATCTCTTTGAAATCGCGACGCTCGGCACTCAATCCATCAGCCGCGGGATCGCCGGTTCGTTCCGCTCCGGTCCCATTGCCGTGTAACCGCCGTCGACGCGGATATCCGTGCCTGTGATGAAACTTGCATTGTCGGAAAGCAGGAAGGCGACGGCCTCCGCCACCTCCTCCGGCCCGCCCGTACGGCCCAGCAGATGAAAATCCTTCGCAACGCTGTCGGCCTTGTCACGGGTGTTCTTCGTGAGTTCCACCATGACGTTGCTCCAGGTCCAGCCCGGCGAGACGGCATTGACGCGAATGCCTTCCGGCGCGAGATCCATCGCCTGGTTTCGGGTGAGCTGCAGGATCGCCGCCTTGGACACGGGATAGACCCAACGCCCAGTCTGAGCGACACGCGAGGAAATGGAGCCGAAATTGACGATGGCGCCCTTGTTTTTCGCGAGATGCGGGCGGGCGGCCTGCATCAGCGCAATTGACCCCAGGATATTGACATCGAAGGCCTTGAGCCAATCGGCGCGGGTGGTGTCGGCGCCATTGTCGAGATAGGTACAGGCGACGTTGACGAGAAAGTCCAGCCGTCCAGTCACCTTCACAGTCTCGTCGATCAGCGATTTGATGTCATCGTCGCTGGTGATGTCGGCCTTGATGAAACGGACATTCTTGCCGCAACGCTCCGCCGCCGCCTTGCCGGCTTCGCTGTTGATATCGGCAATAACGACCGACACCCCATAATCAGACAGCACCTTGGCAACGCCTTCACCGATCAGCGTAGCACCGCCGGAAACAATCGCAGTTTTGCCTTCCAGTCCACGCATGGACATTCCCCTTCTTGCTTTGGATTTTAAAAAAGATGCGATCAGGCGACGGCAGCGGCCGTCAAAAATGCGCCGTTGCCATAGAGCAGCGGGTTATCCCGCCCTTCGGACAGATGCGTGGCCGCGACCTGACCGATCAGGATAAGGTGGGTGCCGAACTCTTTGATCTCGGCAAGCTCGCATTCGAACGTCACCGCAGTATCATGCAGCACCGGGGCGCCCGTCTCGATCGCTCGCCATTTACCAGAGGCAAAGCGTTCTTCCCTTACGAGACCCGCGCGACCGGCAAAGACCTCGGCGACATCAAGCTGATCGGACGACAAAACGTTGACGGCAAAAACGCGGGTGCTTTCCACCACCGCCGCAACGGAGCTATTGCGGTTGACGCAAGCGACCAGAGATGGCGGCTCCGTCGAGAGCGAACAAACCGCAGTCGCGGTCAGCCCGCAGCGCTGACCCGTGCTGTCGATGGAAGTAATAATCGTGACGCCGCCAGCCAGCTTGCGCATGCCGGCGCGGAATTCCTCGTTACCCATCTTTTTAGTTCCCTTGGCGAATGGATTTTGGATCCATTTCATGCTTAAAATTTCCCCGATGTTCCGGCGAAGTGGAGCGCAGGGCAATCCAGATTGCGCGAGATGATGTCCAGATCCGGCAACAGGCGGTCAGAAACCTCACTTTCGAAAGCAATCGCGGCGAAAGCAGTCATGGGCGGAATGATCGGAATAGAGGCACTACGATCGAGCGGCGACCAGCGGGTGGATACTTGCGATGTCGATGATGCGCGCATGGCGATCGGACAGATCTTCTGCCCGCATTTCCTGATGGTAACAGGCAAGGCGGAACAAGGTTTTCATGCGCGCCATCGCTTGGTGAAAGAGACCGGATACTCCATCAATCTCGTCTCCTACGGTGCCGAAGTAGAGATTGATCCCGGAGAGCTTTCCCGTTTCTTTCTGCTGCAAATCCCGATCAAGGGCGAATCGCTGGTGAAATGCGGCACTAGCCAGACGCTTGCGGTTGCCGGCAAAAGCGCCACGCTTCTGTCGCCAACACTCTCGACGCGAATGCTCTGGAAGGAAGGCTGCGAGAAGGTGATCGTCTTGATGGAGCGCGGCCCGGTTGAAGACTATCTGAGGAAACTCATCGATAATGAACCCGGCCGGATTGAGTTCGATTCCGCTGTCGATCTGACGTCGCCGATCGGGCAAGGCATTTTGCGCCACGCGGATCTCATGCTGTGTTCCTCGCTTGAGGCCAATATGCCGCTCGCGTACAAAACCATGCTCCGCGACGGGTTGACGAGCCTGCTTCTATCCGGATTGCGGCACAATCATCAGCCGGCCCTTGCGCGACCCACACCAGACAGTGGGCCTATGGCCGTTCGCAAGGCAGACGAATACATCCGTTCAAACGCGACGCGTGCAATCACGGTGAGCGATATCGCCGAGGCCGCCGGCATTCCCCTGCGCACCTTGCAGGACAGCTATCGCCGAGCTCGAGGACACACATTGCTCGAGGCCGTACAGAACGCTCGCCTCGAAACCCTGCGCCGGACGCTGCTTGCGGGCCAGACCGACCTCACCGTCGCTGATGCCGTCTTTGCTTGCGGCCTTGGCCATCTGGGTCGGACGGCCTTCGCCTATCGCGAGCGCTTCGGCGAAAGCCCCTCGGAAACCTTGCGTCGGACCAGAAACTGACCGTGTTCCATGATGGCCGGCTTCTACGCCATTGCATGGGATCTAACTCATGCGCCGTTCGAGCCAGGTCGAAAACAAGATCACTCCCATGCAGGCGACGGCAACCATTGCCGCAACGATCGGTGTGGCCATAAGACCCAGCGGACTGGCGACAACATAACCGCCCAGCAATGCACCGCCACCAATCCCAGCATTGCAGATTGCAACGTTCATGGCCGAAGCCAGCCTTGGGGCCGTCTGCGCCTTCTGGAACACACGCAGAAGTACCGCTGGCATGAAGGCATAGCTGCCTATCCCCCAAAGGAAAATGGTCGGAAAGGCCAGAATTCGATCATGAGCGGTCTGTGTGAACGCCAGCAGGACAGCGACAAGCAGCGCCAGGCTCGCATAGATCGTGTGCAACGGCCAGCGATCGGCGCTGCGAGAGGCGATGATATTGCCGACCGTCATGCCCAATCCGAACAGCAGCAGCGCAAGCGTCACCGCCATAGGTGGAACCCGCGTGACATCCTCAAGAATGGCCTTGATATAGGTGAAGACAACGAAACTGCTGCCGAAGGCGAGCGCCAAAACCAGCAGGGCCAGTAGCAGCAATGGCCTCTTGAACGCTGCCATTTCCTGCAGAAGCGATGAATCGTTGTTGCTGCGGACCGGCGGCAGCAGAAATACCAATGCCGATGTCGCGACAGCTCCCCATGCCGCGATCGCCCAAAAGGCGGAGCGCCAGTCGCCAAACGTGCTGCCGAGAAACGTTCCCAGCGGAACGCCGAGAATATTGGCGATCGTAAAGCCGGACAGCATGATCCCGATCGCCCAGCCTTTACGGTCTTCGGGCACCAGCTCCGCCGCCGTAACAAGCGCGATGCCGGCGGTGACGCCGTGGACGCCCGCCGCAACGATGCGCGTCGTCAGAAGCAGCCCGTAGTTGTTGGCCAGGGCGGAGACTATATGCACAATGGTGAAAACGACGCCGGAAGCGATCAATATGCCGCGCCTTGGTAGGCGCAATGTCAGCATCGTCAGCAAGGGTGCGGCAATGGTGACGCTCCAGGCGTAGGCGGAAACGAGCCAGCCCGCCGACTGCAGAACCTCGGCCGTTACGTCCCTGGAAATCAGGTCACGGCTGATGTCGGTCAGCAACCCGGTGACGATTGTCTCTGTCGTACCCATACCGAAGGCCATCAGCGCAAGGGCGACGAGCGCCGAAAGCGCGGCGCGCGCCAGCGGCGCAGCCTCAACATTCCTTGCTGTTGGTTCATCCCGGATGGATTGAAGATTATCGAGCATGAAAGACCTCTGGATGGGCCGATGCGACCCCCGGCCGCAAGGCGAAACAACAGGATATTCATGCTATTTTCGTTGCAATGAGGGATAAATGGCCCAATGATCACTTCATTGATAACCTATTTGATATGATTGAAAGACATGGATAGCCTTAGCGGCATGACGATCTTCATACGCGTCGCGGAAACCCGCAGCTTTGCCGCCGCGGCGGCACGATTGGGGATTTCGCCACCTGCCGTCAGCCGGGGCGTGGCCCGGCTGGAAAGAAAACTGGGCGTCCGACTATTTCAACGCAGCACACGGCAAGTGGCGTTGACGACGGAGGGCAGTCTGTTTCTGGAGCGTTGCCGTCGGATCATCGACGAGCTTGCCGCAGCCGAACGTGAGCTGATGAATGCCTCTTCAGAACCCAGCGGTCGGCTTCGCATCAGTCTGCCGATGGTCAGCGGCCTGATGCAGCCCGCACTAGCTGCATTCGCCGAGCGTTATCCCAAGATCGAACTGGACCTGGATTTCAGCGACCGCTTGGTCGACGTGATCGGCGAGGGCTTCGACGCAGTGATACGAGGCGGGACAGGGACGAGCGATTCACGCCTGATGAGCCGGCTTCTGGGCGAGAGCCGTTTTCTCTATGTCGCCACACCCGGATATCTCGCAGCCCACGGCATGCCCCAACAGCCGGAAGATCTGGAACAGCACGCCTGTCTGCTTTACCGCTTTCCCACCACCGGTCAGTTACAGAGATGGCCGCTGCGACGGGCCGGTGCGGATGCGAACGTACGCCTGCGCGCGCGCATGAGCTGCGGCAATATCGAAGTGCTGTTGCATATGACCCTGCAGGGCCTGGGCATTGCCTGCCTTTCCGATTTTGCGGTGCAAGCGGCATTGGCGCGTGGCGAGCTGACAATCGTGCTGGACGAGTGGTCGGATTGGGACAACGCCATTCCCTTTCGAATATTATGGCCATCGAACCAACAGATATTGCCGAAGGTTCGCGCTTTCATCGACTTCATGGCCCAGAATCTGTTTCCAGCCCGAAGAATGGATGGTGCATAGCTGCCGTTCAGTGCAAACGGCTCAGCCCATTTGCACGGCACGCTTTATGGTTCGAGCTCGCCGGTTCCCGGCACCAATTTCACCACGGTGTCCTCCGGACCAAGCACACGTCCATCCTGCGAGCGCAACTCGAGTTTTCGCACTGGCATACCGACCTTGCGATCGACCAGCAGCACGTGTTTCTCGTCCGGTTCGAAAAAGAAATCCTCTCCCCATTGCCGCAGAGCGACCAGAAGCGGGAAAAGGCCCCGCCCCTTCTCCGTGAGCACATATTCCTGATAGGGGCTGCCATCCGACGCCGGCACTATGTCCATGATGCCGTGCGCGACCAGATTGCGCAGGCGAGCCGAGAGAATGTTCTTCGCAAGCCCCAGGTTCTTTTGAAACTCGCCGAAACGCCGCAGACCATTGAAAGCGTCACGGACGATCAGTAGCGACCACCAATCGCCAATCGCGTCCAAAGGTCGGGCAACACCGCACATTGAATCCCTGTGGCTAATTCTCTTTGCCATTTCTCGCTCGACCCGCGCTCCACGTAAAGGCACCCAGACCGCTTTTGGGCGATCACCATCAGCCTCAAACATAAAGGTTGCAAACTAAAACCGCAAGTGATAGCCATTCCGTGGTTTCAATATGCAACCACGGCAGCCGCAAATGAGGCGGCTGCGGAACTGGAGTTGACATGACGCACTATCACCGAATTGATGTTGACGGGGTTGAAGTCTTCTATCGGGAGGCAGGGAATCCCGACCATCCGACAATCCTGCTTCTGCACGGCTTCCCCGCATCCTCTTTCATGTTTCGCGAGCTGATCGATCGATTGTCCGATCGGTTTCATCTGGTCGCGCCCGATTACCCGGGTTTTGGTCACAGCCAAGCGCCGTCCAGGGAGGGCTTCTCCTATACGTTCGACCATCTGGCGGAGGTGGTGGAAAAATTTACCGATAAGATCGGGCTTACAAAATATGCGCTCTACATGCAGGATTTCGGCGGCCCGGTCGGGTTTCGCCTGGCTGTCCGGCACCCTGAAAAAGTCTCGTTTCTGATCGTGCAGAATGCCAATGCCTATGAAGAGGGGCTGCCCGATAGTTTCTGGGAGCTGCCAAAAGCGCTGTGGCGCGACCCCTCACCGGAAAACTTCCAAAGAATCCGCGAGGCAGCCATGTCGGACGAGGCGTTGGAGTGGAACTACACGCACGGCGTCAAAGATATATCGACGATAAATCCGGACAGCTGGATACTTCAAAAGGCACTTCTGGATCGACCCGGCAACAGGGACATGATGGTCGATCTCCTTTACGACTACCGGACCAACCCGGCTCTCTATCCCGAATGGCATGAGTACTTCCGCAAGCATCAACCACCGACGCTGATCACCTGGGGTCAGAACGACCACATCTTCCCGGCCTCCGGCGCTCACCCTTATCGACGGGATCTGACCAAAGTCGACTTCAACCTGCTCGACACCGGTCATTTCGCGCTTGAGGAACAATCCGAGGCGATCGCCGCGCACATCAAGCGTTTCGCGGCTGCGCTTTAAACGCGCCTGGCGCAACTCACAACATTTGCCTGCCTGAAAGCCGGCTGCGTGCCGATCCCGACACGCAGCCGCCCCAAAGAGAGAGCCATTCCATGAGCATATCCGACGCAACATTCGGCGGTACGTTTCCATTTTCGCCGCACTACACCAAGGCACCCGGCTTTCGGATGCATTATGTCGATGAAGGACCACAAGACGGCGACGTGGTGTTATGCCTGCACGGCGAACCCACCTGGGGCTATCTGTTTCGCCACCTGATCCCGATCGCGGCTCAAACGCATCGAGTGATCGTTCCTGACCATATGGGCTTCGGTAAGAGCGAGACACCGAAAGACCGCACCTACTGGCTTCAGGATCACATCGATAACCTCGAGAGATTTGTGCTTGCGCTGGACCTGCGTGACATTACGCTCGTCATGCATGATTTCGGTGGCCCTGTCGGCATGGGGCTGGCGAGCCGGCACCCGCACCGAATCCGACGAGTGATTTCGGCAAACGCGCCAACGCCTTTCGGCCAACCTGATCTGCTTGATCGGATCATCGCCAATGCGGGCGCCGCACCCTGGTTTAAGTGGACCAGAAAGGCCAACGAAGATGGTAGCCTCGACGCTGTTCTTGGCCAGCTTTCCTTCAACATCCTGAGCACGTTGAAGCTGAACGGCTTTGAGAACAACGCGATCATCACGAACGAGTGGCTCTCTGCCTATGCGGCACCCTTTACAGCGCCGGAAGACTGTCTCGGCGCAATCGGCTGGGCCAAGGGGTTCGCCATGGGTGCTCACACGTTCGAAATGCCCGACGCGGCCGCCTATCAGGCGATCCGCACCAAGCCGGCATTGGCAATCTGGGGAGAAGCCGACCGCACGCTTGCGGCAGAGCATTTTCTACCGCTATTTTCCGCGATCTTCCCGACAGCCCCGGTCAAACGCCTCCCCCGCGTCGGACATTATTGCTTCGAGGATGCACCGGAAAACGTTGCAAGCCTCATCATCGATTTCATCCATCAATCCTAACCGCATGCGACTGAACTGGTGTGCCTAAAATCATGAGAGATCGCCAGCGTGTAGTTTTTATTAGAAACTACACGCTAATTCCATACGGCAGGAAGGCGATCTCCGTGGTCAATAATAAGTGCGTCACTCGGGAATCAGCGGCGGTTCCGGCGAATGCTTGTCGTGCCCAGAGTATCCCCACAGCCTTTGCGAAACCACACGGACCGGTCGCCAGCATATGTCAGGAGGCTTCGATCGCAATCCGCGCGCCTTTCTTTTCGGTGACACGCCAGATGCTGCGAACCGTTGCGACGACCTGCTCATCCGATGTCACCCTGTGTCCACGAAGGCCAAAGAAAGCCCCAGCTTGTCGATGATGCATTCGCAGATCAGCGGCATGGTGATGGAGGCTGCGCGCATAAAATGAACATCCGTCTGAACCGTCGTGAGGCCGCAACCCGGCGCCGCTCTTCGCGAGGTGTGCGCCGCCGCAATATCGGCTAGCGTCATGATCACACCACCATGAACGACACCACTCCTGTTTCGATGATGCTCCTGGGGATCAAGACGATAAAGGCTGCGCCCATCATCTTCGATCCGGCCGAAGATCGGGCCGACCAATGCAGAAAACCCTAGGCTATCGAGCTGGGTCCAATGATCATAAGAGGTAGGCAATTCCATCAGGCCCTCGCTGGTTGAAAATCGATGCAGTGCCGACGAGAGATCACCGATGCTTCTCGCGCAGCGCCGAGGCTGGAATACCGACCAGTAAGATCAGACTGGCGATCGCTATGATCACGGCCGAAATCTGCAGGCCGAGCGAGAGCGATCCCGTCGCGCTGCGGATATAACCAAGCATCATCGGTGTCGCGGCCGCAGCGACCGAACCCATCGCCGTTGAAATGGCGATCCCGCTCGCCTTCGCTTCATCTGAGAGATAGACCGACGGAATGGACCAGAAAACCGTAAGGCCACTATAGTGGGCAGCCGTCATGACTGCGATGAAAACCATGGTGAGTACGGGTTGACCGATGGAAAACGACAGAGCGACAAGCGCTCCGGCACCGATCAGTTCGCAAATGGCAGCATGCCAGCGTCTTTCAAGGGTCTTGTCAGAATGGATACCAACCAGGATCATGACGACAATACCGACCATCGGGGGAAGTCCCGCAAGCAGGCCTATATCAAGCACTTCCTTCACGCCGGACGCGTTGATCAGGAGAGGTGACCAGAAGGATACCGCATTGGCCAGCGTATAGGTGCCGCAACCGATCAAGCCGAGGACATAGACGCGCGGATCGCTGAGCGCTTTTCGAAGTCCCGACCGGTGCTCACGCTCGCCCTGCTGCTTCTGCCGACGTTCATCGGCAAGGTCTGCCTCGATGATCGCTCGCTCTTCCTCTGTCAGCCAGGTCGCATCGGCTGGCCTGTCCTGAAGCCAGAAAAATGCCGCAAGACCGAGCAAAGCGGCGGGTATTCCCTCGAGAAGAAACAGCCACTGCCAGCTTTGGAACCCGAATGCATCATCAAAAGTGCGCATGATCCAACCCGACAACGGCGATCCAACGATACCGGAAATGGGAAGCCCCAGAAAAAAGACCGCGGTTATCTTCGTGCGCCTGGTCGATGGAAACCAATAGGTCAGATAGAGAAGCACGCCAGGGAAGAACCCCGCCTCGGCCATGCCGAGCAATATGCGCGCGCCGTAAAATTCGTAGGGCGTCCGGACGAACATCGTGAGTGAAGTCATCACTCCCCAACCGACCATGATACGCAGTAAGGTTCGCCTCGCACCGATACGGGCAAGAAGGAGGTTACTTGGCACCTCGAAGAGAATGAAGCCCACAAAGAACAGGCCCACTCCGATTCCATAGACCTCGTCGGTGAAGCCAAGGTCGGTTCGCATATGGATCTGGGCGATGCCGACATTCGTCCGATCTATGTAGTTGGCGATGTAGCACAACATGATAAGAGGCATGATGCGCCAGGCGACCTTTCTGTATGCCAGATCACGGACATGGCTGATCGCCGTCGCTTGCGGTGCAAGCTCCACCATCGTTTCCTCCACTATTGATTGACGTCAGAGCGGCGCGCTACGCAACCGCAGACGTGTCGGATCAGGCGTTAAAGCCGATCAAAAAGCTCTGCAGCAGGTTCGGCAGCCGCGGCGAAGGATAGCCTCCCTCCTGTACCACCAAAGTCTTCCGGCATAGTTTGCCCAGCCGTTCCCCCATGCGCCTGAAGCCATCATCGTCGACATTCATGCAAGCGAACGGATCGTCGGACGAAGCATCCAGGCCGAGCGCGACGATCACCACATCCGGCGCGAACGAAACCGCTGTATTGCAGGCAATATCCACGGCATCGAGATAGGCGTCGCTGTCACTTAGAAGCGGCACCGGAATGTTCCGATTGAACCCGTGACCGCGTCCCTCGCCCCTCTCGTCCGCATAGCCGACGTAATAGGGATAAAGATGGGCGGGGTCGCCGTGCACCGAGACCGTGAGCACATCCGAACGATCATAGAAGATGGTTTGCGTGCCATTGCCGTGATGCACGTCGACGTCGACGATCGCCACGCGAAATCCCTTCCGCGTCGCGAGCTGGGCTGCGATCGCAGTATTGTTGAGGTAGCAGAAGCCGCCCGCCTTGTCGGCATAGGCATGATGGCCCGGCGGCCGGCAGAGGGCATAGACACGCTCCTCGCCATCCAAGACCCGCATCATCGCGTCCGCTGCCGTATTGGCACTTGCCTTGACCGCCTCCCAGGTTCCATCGAGGAGGACACAGCTGGCGTCCGCTTGGAAATATCCGGCACGCCCCAATATGTCGACCGGCTTGCGGTTCATATGAACTGTCGGATGCACGCTTGCGCGCATCTCCGGCCCATTGGCCGGAGATTTCTGCCATTCGGCAAACCCGTTTTGCAGGAAGTCGAGATAATCGGCGTCATGGACAGCGGTAATGACGTCGCCTCCATGTTCAGCGGGCGCAACGAGCCTGGCACCGAACATCTCAAGCCCCTGCTTGAGCATGACGATGCGATCCGGCTGCTCAGGGTTCGGCGCAAGCCTGCCCCCCGCCAGCCGGGTCAACGGTCGGTGTAGCGACTGGCGATCATCGCATACGGCCAGCATCGGCTTCCTCCCTCGGTCGCTGTTCAGTCGAGCTTTCCGCCGGACCGGTTGTAATCGTCGAGCGCCGTGTCGAGCGCACGCTTGAAGCGGTCAGCGATTTGCTCGATCTGTGCGGCCGTCGAGATCAGCGGCGGCGCGAAGGCGATCGCCGAGCCGAGAGAACGGCAAACGAGACCATTCTCGAAGGCATGGTTCTGCACCCCGAGACCGAACTGGAGCTCCGGGGCAAAGGCCTCACGGGTCTTCTTGTTGCGCACGAGCTCCACACCCCACATCAGGCCGACGCCGCGGACTTCGCCAACGAGGGGATGGTCGATCAGCGGCAGGAGCAGCTTGCCCATGTGGTCGCCGAGCACCTTGACGCCGTCGATGACGCCGTCCTCCTCATAGATGCGCAGCGCCTCGACACCGACCGCGCAGGCGACCGGATGTGCGCCATAGGTATAGCCGTGACCGAACACGCCGATCTTCTCGCTTTGGGCGCGCATTCCCTCGTAGATCCGCTCGGAAAGCAGAACGGCGGATAGGGGCATATAGGCCGAGGTCAGCGCCTTCGCGCAGGTGATGAGGTCGGGATGCATCTCATAGGTTTGGGTTCCCCACCAATTGCCGGTGCGGCCGAAACCGGTGATGACCTCGTCCGCCACGAGAAGCACATCATGCTTCTTCAACACCCTCTCGATCTTCTCGAAATAGGTCTTCGGCGGCAACACGACGCCGCCGGTTCCCATTGCAGGCTCCGCAAAGAAGGCGGCGACCGTTTCCGGCCCTTCGGCAACGATCAGCGCATCAAGCTCTTCCGCAAGGCGGGTGGCAAAATCCTCTTCGGTTTCGCCCGGCAATCCCTCACGGTAATAATGCGGGCAAGTCACGTGCAGGAACCCGTCGAGCGGCAGGTTCCAGTCGCGGTGCAGATGCGGCAAGCCGGTAATGCTGGCCGATGCGATCGACGTGCCGTGATAGCCGCGCTTGCGGGCGATGATCTTCTTCTTTTCCGAGCGCCCTTGCGAATGGAAGTAGTACCAGACGAGCTTGACGGCCGTGTCGTTCGCTTCCGATCCCGAGCTTTGAAACAGGACCTTCGACATTGGCACGGGAGCATGCCGCAGCAGCCGGTCCGAAAGCTCGATGCCCGGCTCAGTCGCACGGTGGGCAAAATTCTGGTAATAGGGCAGCGTGTTGAGCTGGCGTGTCGCAGCATCGACCAGACGCTTCTCGCTCATGCCGAGCGCGGCGCACCAAAGGCCCGACATGCCTTCGATATATTGCTTGCCTTCATCGTCGTAGACATAGGCGCCCTCGCCGCGGGCCATGATCGTCGGACCGGTCTTTTCGTGAAGAGCCAGATTGGTCTGCGGATGGATCTGCACCGCGATGTCGCGCATGCGAAGCGAGTTGTGAAGCATGATTTCCTCCTGAACACGGCCAAGCGGGCCGCCATATTATTGAGCGGCCACCTTGGTTTTCGGCCGTCTGATGAATTGGGCGCCGATCAGAATGATGATCGATGCCACCACCAGCATCGACGAGATGGCAGCGACCGTGGGGTCGACCTGATCGCGGATGTTGGCGAACATGCGTTTTGTCAGAGTTGAGTTCGCACCGCTCGACACGAACATCGAGACGATCACCTCATCGAACGAGGTGATGAAGGCGAAAAGCATACCCGACAGAATAGAGATCCTGATCTGCGGCAGCGTGACTGTGAAGAAGGCATATGCGGGCGATGCCCCGAGGCTGCGGGCTGCCCGCTCCTGATTCAAGTCGAACCCGGCAAGACCGTTCGAGACGGCGATCATGACAAAGGGGATAGCAAGCGTCGTATGCGCCAGGATCAGCCCCGTCAGCGTGTTGTTCATTCCTACTCTTGCAAAGACGAAGAACACGCCGATCGCAACGAAGATCAACGGCACCATCATCGGCAACAGAAGAACGCCCCTGATCACAGCATTGAAAATGCTGGTCGATTTGAAGAGCCCGTAGCTGGCGAGCGTCCCGAGCAGGGTCGCAAGCACCGTCGTGGCGCCGGCAACCTTGAATGAGACGATGGCCGACTGCCGCCATTCCGGAGACGAGAAGAAGGCATCGTACCAGCGCAGGCTCCAGGCCCGCGGCGGAAATTCAAGATACTGCGACTCCGAGAAGGACATCGGTATGACGATCAGACAAGGTATGATCAGGAACGCCAGGATCAGCGCGACGATAGCATAGAGCCAGAGCCGGTCCGTATGGGTGATCTGGGTCGACGTAGCCGGAGCTCTCAACATTACACGCCTCCCTTTGTGACGCTTGTGGCCTTGAACAGCGCGCTGACGATCCAGAGGATCGCGCCCGTAACCACGAGCAGCACGACGCTGAGCGCGCTGGCCGCCCCCCAATTGGAGAACTTGGCGATCATGTCGGCGATCTGGGTCGACCACATCGCGACGCGGCCGCCGCCCAGCAAGGCAGGCGTAAGATAGTAGCCAAGGCACAGTACGAAGATCAGCGCGACGCCGGTGGCGACGCCCGGCAGCGACAGCGGCAGAAAAACCTGGCGAAAGGCTTGCGCCGGAGAGGCCCCGCAATTGGCGGCCGCACGCATCAGAACGGGATCGATGGCTTTCATCGACGCGTACAGCGGCAGGATCAGAAACGGCAGCATGATATGGACCATGCCGATGATCGTACCCGTCAGATTGTTGACCAGCGGCAGCGGCTCGGAGATGAGGCCGAGATTGACGAGCCAGGTATTGATCAGCCCCTGGCGCTGCAGCAGCACGAGCCAGGCGTAGGTGCGCACCAGAACCGACGTCCAGAATGGCAGGATGATGAAGATCATCAGGATCTGCGCGGCCCGGTCGGAAAGCTGCGACAGAAGATAGGCGACAGGATAGCCGAGCACGACACAGACGACGGTGACGATCGCCGCCACTTTGAAGGTCGTCAGGAAGCTGTCCACATAGGCCGGCCGCAACAGGCGTGCATAGTTTTCCACCGAAAGCGCGCCCGAGGCATCGTAGAGCGACATCCAGGCCAGCCAGGCGAAGGGGATGATCAAAATGACCGTGACGAGGCAGAACGCCGGCAGCGACAGGCCGACAAAGACCAATCCGGTCTTGCGTCTCGAGCTTTGCAGCACGCCGATATTGAGCTGCGATGTCATGACATTCGTTTCTACCATCGTCACTGGCGAACTCCCTCGATGATGACACTCGTCTCGGGTGTCATCCATAGCGCCAGCCGCTCGCCCGGCGTCGGCAGCGCAACCGTCTCGCTGCCGGTGTGGCGGATCGAAATCTCCGTGCTCTCCTGAAGCTCCAGCGACACCATGTGGCTATCGCCGAGATAGGTCACGTCGGTCACTATTCCTTCTATGCAATTGTCCTGCTCGGAATTGCCCTGCCAGCGCAGCCGCTCGGGACGAACCATCAGCCAGGCATCACTGACGGTAAGCTGCGGCCTGTGTGCAAGCCTCAATACACGGCCGTCGAGCAGGAAGGTCGAACCATTGCCCTTCACCGCAACGAAACGCGTATCCCCCATGAAGCCGGCGACAAACTTGCTGTTCGGCGCATCATAAATATTCTTCGGCGAGTCCAGCTGCATGATGCGACCACCATCCAGGACCGCGATGCGATCCGACATGGTCAATGCCTCCTGCTGGTCATGGGTAACATAAACCGTCGTCATGCCGAGCCTGCGATGCAGACGCTTGAGCTCGATCTGCATGTGCTCCCGAAGGTTCTTGTCGAGTGCCGAGAGCGGCTCGTCCATGAGCAGCAGCTTCGGTTCGAAGACGATGGCCCGCGCCAGAGCGACGCGCTGCCTCTGCCCGCCCGACAGCTCGTTGATGCGCCGACCGGACAGATGCGCCATGTGAACGGTCTCCAGTGCCTTCATCACCTTCGACTTGAGCAGCGCGGACTCGACTTTCCGCAACTTCAACGGATAGGCGACGTTTGCAAACACATCCATGTGCGGGAAAAGCGCATAATTTTGGAAAACCATGCCCAGATCGCGCTTGTGCGGCGGCTTGGTGATGAATTCCGCATTGTCGACGAGGAGACTTCCGCTATCCGGCCGCTCGAAGCCGGCAATGACATTCAGGAGCGTCGTTTTGCCTGAGCCCGACGGGCCGAGAAGCGTCAGAAACTCTCCGGCGGCGATGTCGAGCGATATGCCGTTCAGAGCCTGATAGCTTCCGTAAGCCTTGCAAATCTGGCGTATCGAAACCGAACCCGATGTCATTGCCATTCTCCGTAGATATACGTCAGTTCGACATCAGCAGGCTGTAGTCCTCGCGGACGAGGGCATTGTTATCCCGCCACCAATTGGCGTTCAGGAAGGTCTGCTTCTTGATGTTTTCGGGGGACATGTTCGATTTGGCAAGAACATCGGCCGAGAACTTCTTGACCTCAAAGGCCTTGGCATTCGTCGGACCGTAATAGGGCATCATTTCCGGAATTCGCGCCTGCACTTCCGGCGACACCACACCCGCAATGAACTTCTGCGCGGCGGCGACATGCTGCGAGCCCTTCAGAATTGCCAGGCAGCCATAGCCGAGAATGGCATCCTGATAGGTATATTCGACCGGCGCGCCATCCGTGATGACATTGGCGACGCGGCTGCCCCAGATCGCCATCATGTCCACTTCCTTATCCTTGATCAGTTGCGCCGACTGGGCACCCGAAGACCACCAGACCGCGACATCCTTCTTGATCTTGTCCAGCGACGCGAGCGAGCGCTTTGTATCGAGCGGATAGAGCTTATCCTTGTCGACACCATCAGCCAGAAGGGCGATTTCCATCATCTCCTGCGGATAGGTGCTGAGCGCGCGGCGCCCCGGGAAATTCTTTACGTCCCAAAGGTCCTTCCAGGACTGGGGCTTCTTGTCCTTGTAGACATCCGTCCGCCAGGCCAGCACGACCGAATAGGTGTTGGTCGCAATCCAGTTGTCGCCGTAGGCGAGCTTGTCGAAGCCGTTCGTATCGATCACCTTGTAATCGAGCGCTTCGAACAGGCCTTCCTTGCCGCCGACCGCGCATTCGTCGGCGCCGAGATGAACGACATCCCACGTCGGAGAGCCGGACTGCACCTGGACACGGACCGCAGCAAGCCCATCATGCGTCTCTTCACGCAGATCGACGCCGGCGGCATCTGCTGCCGGCTGCCAGATCGTTTTGCGCAAATCGGTTTGCAGGTTGCCACCGAAGCCGGCAATGGTCAGCGTCGTATTCGCAGCCAAAGCCGGAACCGCAACCGAAGCCATCATTGCCGCACCTAATAGTCCGGCCACTCCATGCCGAAGCGAAATCATGCTTGCTCCTCCCAAGAGACAGATCCAATGGCGTCCCGTCGTTCCCCTGACGGGATCGACACGGTCGACAAGTCGACAGCACCATGCCAATCTAGTTCACAGACTTAACTATATCGTTCACCTTGTCAACTAATTTGATGCGATATTTTGCGATGGCATGGAACGCAGCGCAAAGTTTCGCTACGCCGGAACACAACAAGACCCACGAAAGGAATGCAGAGTGCGAAACCGCGATGAACTTGAAGCGAAATCCGGCGACTACTTCGAGCGACACGCCCGCAACCCCACGAAGGAAGCGGATATCCGCGATCTCTTTTCATTTCAGCTACAGCGGCTGGCCGGGCTCTCCACACGGATCGCCGCGCTGTCGATACGGCCGAAATACGGCATAACACCGCGCGAATGGCGCGTGCTGGCCGTCCTCAAATACCTGGGAGAAGTCCCTCTGCAGGAGCTCGCGAAACACAGTGGCCTGCTCAAAAGCCAGATGAGCCGGACCGTTTCAACGATGATCGAGCGAGGATATATCGCCAAGACAGCCAATCCGGATGACGGGCGCAGCATATTGCTGACCCTTAGCCCTGAAGGGCTCGATCTCTCACGCAAAATTCTGGACGATTCCTTCCAGCGCAACGAGGAAATGCTCTCAACGCTCAGCCATGCGGAGCAGCAAATTCTCGTGGAACTCCTGCGCCGCGTCACCCGAACCAGCAGCAAATACTATCACGAACTGCGAAGCTCAGCCTCCCAGTCGGATCTCAGCAGCATCGAAGAGGAATGAGGTGCTCGGATTTTTCCAAAAGAAATTTAGTTGACAATGTGAACAAATAAATCCATCTCTACGAACAGTCGGATGGAGGTGAGGCATGTCGGCCAAGGTTGTAATCTGCGAATGTTTTGCACGCGACGGGCTTCAGCACGAAACTGTCACCATTTCCACCGAGGAAAAGATTTCGCTGATCGACGCCTTTTCGGAAGCAGGCTTTCCACGCATCGAGGCGACAAGCTACAGCAGCCCCGCGCATGTCCCGGCCTTTGCCGATGCCTCACAAGTTTTGGCCGGCATTCGCAAGCGGCCGGGATCGAGCTACAAGGCGACCTGCCCCAACCCAAAGGCAGTCCAACGCGCCATCGCAGACGCGGAAGCTGGCCATGGGGCAGATGAGATCAGCCTTCTCGTCTCCGCGACTGAATCGCATACGCAACGCAACTTGCGAACTACACGAGAAGCGCAATGGGCAAATGTCGCCGAAATGGTTGACCTTGCCGCCGGGCGCTTTCGCCTGATCGGCGTGATTTCCATGGCGCTCGGCTGCCCTTTCGAGGGCAAGGTGGATCCGAGCGCCGTGCTTGCCGATCTCGCGCGCTTTGCGGAACTCGGCGTCAATCATGTCTCGGTCTGCGACACCACCGGCCATGGAACGCCAGGAAGCGTGCACGGCCTGTTCGCACGGATCACGCGTGAATTGCCGCAAGTGACGGCCATTGCGCATTTTCACGACAGCCGCGGCACCGCACTTGCCAATTGCTTCGCCGCCTACGAGGCTGGATGTCGCTGGTTCGATAGCGCAATGGGCGGGGTTGGCGGTCACCCGACACAGATTACCTATGGCGAGGGCTATACGGGAAACGTGGCAACGGAAGATCTTGTCAATCTATTCGAAGCGGAAGGGATCGATACCGGCCTCGACCTCGAGAAATTGCGGGAGGCCTCCCGCCTCTGCGAGACAATCCTCGGACGCCAACTACTAAGCAGGGTCGCACGCAGTGGCTACGGCCACTTCGCAGCATAGGATCAGGAAATGACTGAACCACGCACACCCGTTCTTCTTGTCGAAACCCGCGGCGCGGTGCGCATCATCACGATGAACCGCCCCGACAAGCTCAACGCTTTGAACACCGAACTGACGCAGGCAATCCATGATGCATTGCTTGACGCTGATCGCGCACCCGAAGTCCGCGCGATCGTGCTCGCAGGCAACGGACGCGGCTTCTGCGCCGGCGCCGATCTCGCCGAGTTCGACACGCTGACCCCGGACAACCAGGATCTCGTCGACAGGCGCGCCGATCTGACATGCCGCACCCAGGCCATGATGCAGAGCCTTTCCAAGCCGGTGGTTTCGGCAGTGCAGGGAGCAGCCGTCGGCGGAGGGGCAGGCCTTGCCATCGGTTGCGATATGATGGTGGCCGCCACCAGCCTGAAATTCGGCTATCCCGAGTTGAAGCACTCGATCGTCCCTGCCCTGGTCATGACCGGGCTGCAACGGTCACTCGGCCGCAAGGCAGCCTTCGAAATGATCAGCCTCGGGCGATTGATCGGCGCCGACGAAGCGCTTTCTCTTGGTCTTTGCAATCGGGTTGTTGGTGAGGAAGGCGTGCTTGATGCGGCGATCGAGATCGCCGCAGCCTGGGCGACCGCCAATCCACGAGCCATGGCCGCCGCCAAGTCTCTTTTCTACCGGGTTGCCGACCTCCCTTATGGCGAGGCGATGGCGGCGGGTCGTGACCTCAATGCGAAGATGCGCGGCTTCCGCAGGGAGGCGAAATGAAACCTCTCGACGGCATTCGCATCCTGGACTTCTCGCGCGTTCTGGCGGGGCCGATGGCAACGCAAATCCTGGCGGAACTCGGCGCGACGGTCACCAAAGTGGAAAGACCGAAAGGCGGCGATGAATCCCGCCTCTTCGAGCCCCGACTTCCGGGCGGCGAAAGCGCCTATTTCTTCGCTTTCAATCGCGGCAAGCGATCTCTCACGCTCAATCTGAAGTCGCCGAAAGCTCAGGACATCGCTGCCCGGCTCGCCGCGCGCCACGATGTCGTGCTCGAAAACTTCCTGCCGGGTGACATGGATCGCTTCAATCTGGGCTATGCCCGCCTCTCGGCCCTCAATCCGGCACTGATCTATGTGTCGAACACCGGATTCGGTCAAACCGGACCCTATCGCGACCGCGCAGGTTACGACACCGTTTTCCAGGCGCTGTCCGGCGTGATGCACCTGACGGGTCATCAAAACTCGCCGCCGGCCAAGACCGGCGTGCCGATTGCAGATATGACGGCTGGCCTGTGGATCGCCATCGCCATTCTCACCGGCCTCGTCGGGCGTGCGCGCAGCCAGAAGGGTTGCCACATCGATCTCGCCATGATGGATATTCAGGCGAGCCTTCTCGCCCTTGCAGCAGCGCGGCTTTTCGCGCTCGACGAAGACATATCGCGATCCGGCACGGAGCATCCAGGCAGGGTCCCTTCGGCGGCGTTCCAGTGCCGCGATGGCGGATGGCTCCATATCAGCGGTAGCGATCAACACTGGCTGCCGATGTGCGGAGTTCTCGGGCTCGACGATCTGGCATCCGACCCCGCCTTGACACAGAATGCCGGTCGCGTCGCCAATCGCAAGCATGTGATGGACAATATGAGGACGGCGATTGCCGCCCGCGAACGGGCAGAGCTCGCGGAGGCGTTGCGCGATGTTGGCATACCGGCGGGTGAGGTCAACACCGTCCGGGAGATCCTCGAAGATCCGCATATGCGCGCCCGCGAAGTGGTCGGATCGTTCGTTCACCCGACCGAAGGAGAATTCCCGGCCCTGCGCACGCCGATCGGCTTTGACGGCTTCGAACCGCCTGAGATCAGCTGCCCGCCGCTACTCGGCGCAGACACAGAACGTCTTCTCAGGGACGAATTGAATTTGAGCGAGGCCGATATCGGTGCGCTCCGCAGCGAGGGGGTCATCTAATGACGTCAACCCAGGATGCCGTATTGGTGACGAGAGACGGCGCGATTGCCCGGATCATTCTCAATCGGCCACAGGCGCGCAACGCCCTCAATCTGGAAATGTGCGTCGCGCTTCGCGAGGCGTTCCAACGGATGGACGCCGATCCCGATATCCGGGTCGTCTTGCTGTCCGCGAATGGCCCGGTCTTCTGCGCCGGCGCCGATCTGAAGGAGCGAGCCGACAAGGACGAAGCCTGGGTGATCGCCCGCAGACATGCCTCCTTTGCCGCTTACGATGCAATCGGGCGATGCGGCAAGCCTGTTATCGCCCTCACGCAAGGTCCCGTTGTTGGCTCCGGCGGTGAAATCCTGATGAGCTGCGACTTCGTCGTCGCAACCGAGAAAACCACCTTCCGCTTTCCCGAACCGCAATGGGGAACGGTGGGCGCCACGCAGCGGCTGCAGCGCGTCATCGGCCGCATGGGCGCAAAGGAACTGTTGTTCACCGGCCGCACGATGCCTGCCGAAGAAGCTTATCGGCGGGGCCTCGTGGCAAGGATCGTGCCGGACGAAACACTGGCGCAGGTGGGACAGGAAATCGCCGAAAGCATAGCCGCCGCCCCACCGCTCGCGATGGCCCTGACCAAGCAGGCCGTGGACCTCGGGCACGAGACGAATCTCGCAAACGGCATCCGCATCGAAATGGCAGCAATCGAACGCTGCCTTGCCGACGGGGGATGGCGATCCGGCATCGAGAAATTTTCTGAAGCGATTGGCAGCAAGGGTGGCAAATGAGCATTTCTGATCTTGCGGAAATTTGCCCGCTCACAGTCTCGTCGGCTTTGCGGCGCGCATCAAACATTGCGCCCGACGTCGAAGCGATCGTTGCTGCCGGCGGCAGACTGACCTTTCGCGAACTCGCCGGCAAGGTTGACGATGCCCGCTCGGCGCTCGCAGGCGCAGGTGTTCGTAAAGGCGACCACGTCGGCCTGTGCCTTGGCAATTCAACCGACTGGGTCGTCATATTTCTGGCGCTCGGCTCGCTCGGAGCCGTCACCGTACCGATCAATACCCGCTTCGTCGCCGCAGAGATGGCTTACGTGTTGAGGCAATCGCGGGTGAGCATGTTCATCACATGCGATCGCTTTCTGAAGATCGACTTCATTGGAATGCTCCGGGAGATCTGCCCGAGCATAGATAGCAGCCTGCCTCATGATGCCTTCCCCGATCTGAAGAGGATCCTGGTGCTCGGCGAGGACGTGCCTGTCGCAGCAGCCAGCTGGCAGGGCCTCTGCGCGGAAAAGTCGGAACCGATCGCGCCCTGCGACGAGCCAGACGACGTCCTGCTGATCCAATATACATCCGGCACCACATCCTTCCCCAAAGGTGTCTTGCTCAGACATCGCAACATGCTGCCGAACGGCTACTTGTCCGGCATGCGGATGGGCTTGCGCCCCGGCGACCGGTTTCACAGCGCCCGGCCCTTCTTCCACGTTGCCGGCACCACGCTTTCGATCCTCTCCTGCCTTCAGCACGCCGTCACACTCGTCAGCATGGAGCGCTTCGAGCCCGGAGAGGCGCTGCGCCTGATGGAAGAAGAGCGCTGCACGCATTTCTCGGGCAACGACACGATGGCGTTGATGCTGCTCTCGCATCCCGATCTGCCGCAACGCCGCCTCGGTCTTCGCGGCGCGTGGCTCGCCGCCTCGCCGACCATCGTTCGTCGTGTCATCGATGAACTCGGTGCCCGCGAGTGCGTCGTCGGCTATGGCCTGTCGGAAGCGTCACCCAACGTTTCGCAATCCTGCTGGTGGGAACCGGAAGAAATTCGCGTCAGCGCCGCCATGCGTGTGCAGACAGGTATCGACGTGCGCATCCGCCTTGACGATGGCCGCATTGGAGGCACTGGCGAAGCCGGAGAAATCCAGGTCCGCGGCTGGAATGTGATGAAGGGTTATTTCGACAAGCCGGAGGAAACCGCAGCAGCAATCGATGGCGAGGGCTGGCTTTCGACGGGCGATCTTGGCGAACTCGATGCCGCCGGCCGCTTGAAATTCCTTGGCCGTGTCAAGGATATCGTCCGCGTCGGCGGCGAGAACGTGTCACCCGCCGATGTCGAAAACGTACTGCACCAGAACAGGCTCGTCCGTCAGGCAGCTGTCGTCGGCATACCCGACAAACGGCTTGTCGAGGTTACGGCCGCCTTCATCATCCTGAACGAAGGCTGCGCGGCGACTCCGGCTGAAATCATCGACTGGTCGAAGCGGGAAATGGCCGGATTCAAGGTCCCTCGGCACGTCTGGATCGTTCCGGATTTCGAGTCCATCGGCATGACGGCCAGTTCAAAAATTCAGAAGAAGCAGCTTGCCGCCCATGCGCGCAAGCTCGCGGGCCTCGAGATATGATTATGCGCATCGAAACCAGTGTCACCAAATTGCTGGGTATCGACCTGCCGATCATACAGGCGGGCATGTCCTGGGTATCCTCGAACTCCGCGCTGCCGCTCGCCGTCTCCAATGCCGGTGGCCTCGGGGTGCTCGCAGCTGGCCCGATGTTCCCGCATCATCTCGAAGAGGCGATCGACGAGATCAAGGCCGGGACAGACAAGCCATTCGCTGTCAACCTGCCGCTTTATCGCGATGGTGCCGAGGCGATCATGGACATGCTGATCGAAAAGCGCATTCCGGTCCTGATCGCCTCGCAGGGCGGTCCGAAGAAGTATGTCGACCGCTTCAAGGCCGCCGGAACCATCTGCCTGCACGTCGTATCCGGCGAAGTGCATGCCCGCAAAGCCGCCGACGCCGGCGTCGACGGACTGATCGCCGTCGGTGGCGAGGCAGGCGGTCATCCGCCGCCGGAACTTGTCTCGACCCTTGTCCTCGGCCGCGCGATCGCAAAAGCCGTGCCGGACATGCCGCTGATATTGAGCGGTGGCTTTGCCGACGGCCATGGTCTTGCTGCCGCACTTTCTCTCGGGGCCGGCGCCGCTCAATTCGGTTCCCGCTTCATGATGTCTAACGAGGCACGCCTCCATCCCGCCTATCAGGATCTGCTGGTCAAGGCGGGCGTCGCGGACACGATGGTGGTCGGGCGAGGCTTTGGCGTCATCCGGGTCGTTCGCAATCGCTTTGCCGAGGAGATGGCCAAGGCGGAAGCGGAAGGTCTTTCCGATGATCGGCGCAAGGCGTTGTTCGTCGCCAGTTCGCTGAAGGCCGCAGCCTTCGACGGTGACGTTACCGCCGGAAAGGTCGAAGCCGGCCAAAGTACCGGCCTTGTTTCTGAAATTCTGCCGGCCGCCGAGATCGTCGGCCGCATCGCAGCGGAATATGCCCAAGTCCTGGGCGCCCTGCCCACCCCCATTCCTGAAAGCAATCCGAGGAAAATCAGCCATGCTGGATAAACCGCTATTGATCGACGGCACTTGGCGTGCCGGCTCTGGAAGCCGAACCGCAGCGGTCAAGAACCCCGCAACCGGGCAGATCATCGCAGAGCTTTCAATCTGCGAACGCAGAGATCTCGATGACGCGCTCGCCGCAGCGCAGAAGGGCTTCGAGATATGGCGGAAGATGACCGCGCTCGAGCGCTGCCGCATCATGCTTCGTGCCGCCGGCCTGGTGCGTGAGCGTGCCGAGACGATCGCCCAGCATATGGTGCGGGAACAGGGCAAGCCGTTGGCGGAGGCGCGCGGCGAGGCCAATGCCGCCCCCGAACATATCGAATGGCATGCTGAAGAGGGGCGTCGCTCCTATGGTCGCGTCATCCCGGCCCGCATTCCCGGCGCACGCCAGATGGTGATCAAGGAGCCGGTCGGGCCTGTGGCCGCCTTCTCGCCCTGGAACTTCCCGATCAATCAGCTTGTGCGCAAGATCTCGGCTGCGCTCGCCGCCGGATGCTCGATCATCGCCAAACCGCCGGAAGAGACCCCTTCGGCCTGTATCGAGCTGGCGAAGGCCTTTCAGGAGGCCGGCGTACCGGATGGCGTCATCAACATCGTTTTCGGTGTCCCCGCCGAAGTGTCCGATTATCTGATCGCCTCGCCGATAATCCGCAAGATCACCTTTACCGGCTCGGTTCCAGTCGGCAAATCGCTCGCAGCACAGGCGGCTTCGCATATGAAACGCTCGACGATGGAGCTCGGCGGTCACGCACCCTACATCGTTGCGGCAGACGCTGATGTGGCCGCGGCGATTAAACTCGGCGTCATGCTCAAATATCGAAATGCCGGCCAGGTCTGCGCCTCGCCGACGCGCTTCTACATCCAGGATTCCGTCTATGACAGCTTCAAGGACGGTTTCATTGCCGGCGCTAAAGCACTGAAAGTAGGCGATGGCCTTGCTGAAGGCACCCAGATGGGGCCACTTGCCAATCCGCGTCGCCTCGATGCCATGGAAAGCTTCGTCGAGGATGCGGTCGAAGCCGGCGCAAAACTGGAATGCGGCGGACGGCGCATTGGCAATGCGGGATTCTTCTTCGAGCCCACCGTCCTGTCCGATGTGCCGGAAACCGCGCGCATCATGAACGACGAGCCGTTCGGTCCGGTTGCCGCCTTGGTGCGCGTCGGATCCATCGACGAGGCGATCGAACGCAGCAACCGCCTGCCGTTCGGTCTCGCGGCCTTCGCGTTCACCCGTTCACTTGCGACGGCCGACCGGTTTGCTGCCGAACTCGAAACCGGCATGGTCTCGATCAACCACTTCGGCATTGCTGCGGCGGAAACGCCGTTCGGCGGTATCAAGGAAAGCGGATACGGCAGCGAAGGCGGAGCGGAAAGTCTCGATGCCTACCAGACCGTGAAATTCGTCAGCCACGTCGGCGCCTGAGGCGCCGCGTTAATCCTGCGCCGGCAAACGGCGCAGTCTCTTGTTAGGCGCGTCGGAGGAGCTGACTGCGAATGAAGGTCTTCGATTACATTGTTGCCGGCGGGGGATCGGCAGGCTGCGTCGTTGCAAACAGATTGGTCTCGGCCGGTAAGAGCGTGCTGCTGCTGGAAGCAGGGCCACGCGACAACACGCCGTTCATCCACATACCAGCGACCTTCGTGCGCGTGCTCGGCACGAAGCGGACCTGGATGTACGAGACCGAACCCGAGCCCGGCGCAAACGGCCGTGTGCTGGTGGTTCCACAGGGTCGCACGCTCGGCGGCGGCTCCTCGGTCAACGCGATGATCTACATTCGCGGCCAGGCCCAGGACTACGATAGCTGGCGCGACCTTGGCTGCGACGGCTGGGGATTTGACGAGGTGCTGCCGGTGTTCCGGCGCTGCGAGGACAACGAGACGCTGGCGGGAGACTATCATGGCACAGGTGGGCCGCTGAAGGTGTCCGAACCGAGGTTTCGCCATCCGATCAGCTCCGCTTTCGTGCGGGCAGCCCAGGAGGTCGGCCTGCCCTTCTCCCATGACTTCAACGGCGCATCGCAGGAAGGTATCGGCTTCTATCAGACGACGACGTTCCAGGCGCGTCGCGGCTCGACGGCGGCGACCTACCTCAAAGCCGTGAGGAGCTCCCCGCTGCTGACCATCAGCACGGAGAGTGCCGTCCAGAACATCCTCATGGAAAACGGCGCGGCCTCGGGCATCGTTTATAGAACGGCCGACGGCATCGAGCATACTGCCAAAGCCAAGGAAGAAGTCATTCTGTGCGCAGGCGCATTGGCAACGCCCAAACTCCTGATGCTTTCCGGTATCGGCCCGGCGGAACACCTGTCGTCGCACGGCATTCCTGTATTGCGCGATCTGCCCGGTGTCGGCGAAAATTTCCAGGACCATATCACCGCATCGGTTTACGGCGTCACCGACCGGCCAATTTCGCTGAAGGGACAGGACAAGGGCTTCCGCGCCGCCATCAACGGTTTGCAATACGTCCTGAACCGGTCGGGCCTGCTTGCTTCCAACGTGGTCGAAAGCGGCGGCTTCATCGACACTTCGGGCTGCGGTCGGCCAGATATTCAGTTTCACGTCACGCCAGCCCTTGTCGGCGATGCATCGCGCGGCCAGATGGACGGGCACGGGGTATCCATCAATCCGTGCATCCTGCGGCCGGAGGCTCGCGGCAAGATATCGCTTAGAAGCCGGAATGCCGATGATCCAATCATCTTCGTCGGCAATAATCTGACGAAGGAAGCCGATGTCGACACGCTGGTACGCGGCATCAAGCTCGGCAGAAAAATCCTCGCAGCCCCCGCGATGAAAAAGCTCGGCTTCCGCGAACTTGCCCCAGGCGACGGCGCGCAGACCGACGAAGCTATCGTCAGCCATGCCCGTTCCATCGCCAAGACCGTCTACCATCCCTCGGGCACCTGCAAGATGGGCCGCGATGCGATGGCGGTGGTCGATCATCAATTGCGCGTCGTCGGCGTCCCGCGCTTGAGGATCGCGGACGCGTCAATCATGCCGACACTCGTCAGCGGCAACACCAATGCGCCCACCATCATGATCGCCGAGCGCTGCGCGGACTTCATCCTCGCCGGAAACCAGGCTCCTCGTCGCGCATGGCAGTAGGCTTGGCCTTTCCCAGCATCTCCTGCGACTTGTTGTCAGAAACGGTCGGCTGGCGCCCAGAACCGAGAAAAAATTTTTAGATAACGCCTATATCACAATGTAATCATTCAATTATTCAAGACCTGATACACCATTGATTCTTTGGGCTGCGCGAGCAAATCTACAGACATGACGCGGATGCTGGCATTCACGGCCCCCGCGCGTTTATGCCGGATTTATAAAACTAACTGATATTCGACATGGAATTCAAATATCCGATGATCCACCTTCAGTGGAAAGGAGAAATCGGCCATGTCCACGAACAACCATGTTGATGAGATTGCAACTGGCGTGGTGCCAAGCGTCATGACTCGCGATATCGGCCTTTCCGGCGTGCCGTCAATCATCCAATATCTGGGCTCCTTTGTCATGACGACGATGGCCACTGCAATTGCAGCCGGCTTTGATCGCTACGAAGCGATACCCAATCTCTCGCTTATCTACGTTCTGCCCGTCGTCGCCAGCGGCATTGCCTTCGGTCTCGGCCCCGCATTGCTCTCCGCCCTTCTGGGCGCGCTCGCCTACAACTTCTTCTTCACCGCGCCACGCTTCTCACTCGCGGTTGCCGATACATCAAACATATGGGCGATCGCCTTGCTATTCGTCATCGGCTGTATCACGAGCACCATTTCGGCAACGAAGCGGCACGATTCCGCCGAGCTCGATCGGCTCCATTTCCACCAGGCAAAGATGCAGGTCTATGCGCGAGCGATGACCGCCTTGAGATCTGCGCACGAAGCGACGGACCTGACCCGATCCGTCCTCACATCGCTTTTTGACGCACCAGTCGCGATCGTCTTCGTTCACAGCAACGACGCACTCAAGATTGAAGGTGAAGCACAACTCACAAAGCTGGAGATGGAAGCGGCAAAAATGGCAGCTACCTCGAATGAATTCGTGTCCGGCGGTGTTTATCCCTTTGACCAGTCACGGTTCGATTTTTGGCCGGCTCCAACGAAATCCGATCAATCACTCGTTATCGGCATCGCTTTTGATCGTCTGCGTCGCCCGGAAAACGCCGACGCCACAGTCGAGATCATCGCACTGATGCTTTGCGCAACGCTCGATCGCCACGAAGATCAGACAGAACGAGGCTGAGCCCACGTGGATGGACGGAATGGTCCGCAGCCTTAACGGCGCGATATGCCGACGAGACGTCTATCGCAGGGCCGGGATCACGTCTCCGGCAATTTCCTCCATAACCTCGCCTGGCGGTCTCTTGTCGGAAATCAGATTGAACGCGACGTGATGGATGCCTGCATCCCGCATGGCTGACACCATCTCGATCAATGCTCGCCTGCCCGTTCGGCCGCCAAGATTTATCTCTTCATAGGGGGCTTCTGGCTGGTCAAGCAATTCCAGGACCATGGACTGACCGAACCCGCGAAACCCCGTCGCGGTCTTCGATTGCGCGTTGTGCCAAAGTGCCAGCCGATCTCTCTGAATCGGCAAGGGACGATAGTATGTCATCCATCCACCGGCATGCCGGGCGATCCATTCGAGAGATTGAGCCGATGAGCCGACGGCGATCATCGGTATGGCCGATTGCTGCAGAGCAGGTTTTATGACGAACTCGTCCCGCACATCGCCCTTTTCGTCGATAACGGCCTGGTTTGGAAGCAATGCCGCGGCAAGACGCTCCCACCGCAATTGGAAGAGCACTTTACGGCTTTCGATATCCTTGCCGAACATTTCGTATTCGCTGGGCCTATCGCCCGACCCAAGCCCTAGAACAAATCGTCCTTTCGAGAGAGATGCGACCGAGAGCGCGGCTTTTGCGATATGCAGAGGGTGTCGCAAGGGCAAAACGATCGCGCCGGTCGCAAGGCCGATGCGGGATGTAACAGCAGCCAATGCTCCGAGAAAAACCCATGGATCGGCATGTCCCACAGGGTCTGGATAGCTCTCGCTATTGAGGGGAACATCCCTCACCCACAATGCGTCGAAACCCAGACCATCCGCCTTGCCGGCAATGCCAAGCTGAGTATCGAATTGAACGTCGGCATGCGTCCGCGTCTGGGCCGGCAAGACGATGCCGAATGAAAGATGATCTGGATGGAAAAGCACATCATGTCCCGAAACTATTGCCCTCACAGACAGATAAGAACGATCGGCCGTGAGAAAAGAGCAGGTCGCAGGCCAGATGGTTTCGGGTCAGAGTCACAATCGGGTGACCCGCTCTCTACGAACGGGCCACTTTCAGTCGCGGATAAAATCCGAGAGACGCATCCTGCGCGGATTTAACTTGCGGCGACGCACTGCTTGACGAAGTCGCGCAGCGCCTTCTTCTCCAAGCCCTTTGCGGTGCCTTGATCGTGACAGGTCTTGCGCTTCGCCAGGACCGGGTATTTCTGCTGAAGACAGCTCTTGACGGCGTCCTTGCGTGCCTGACCCTTGAGCCCCTGGCCCGTTGCATCCTGTCGGCAGGCCTGACGAGCGGTCTTGATTTCATCTTTCGTCGGCATAGCCGAAGAAGGCGCCGAAGCCGACGAGGTCGCAGCGGGAGCCGGTGTTGCCGTCGTCGCAGGGGTCGTCGTTTGCGCGAAGACCACGGTTGCCGAAGACAGGGCGAAGAGAGCGGCGGCGGTCACACTTAGCAGCTTGCGGGTCATGGGCATATCCTTTTGCCTTAAGGCCATTCATGTTCAAGCCGCCGACCTCGTCAGGAGGCCGGCGTTCTTCTTGAACGATGATGAGCGGCCGATCCGTCGCTCGGACTGACAAAAAACTTCCAACGATGCCGTCAGCCCTTAATAAATCACGACGCCTCTGACGCTTTTTCCGGAATGCATGAGGTCGAAGCCCTTGTTGATGTCTTCGAGCGGCATGGTGTGGGTGATCATCGGATCGATCTGGATTTTGCCCTCCATGTACCAGTCGACGATCTTCGGCACATCGGTGCGGCCGCGGGCGCCGCCGAAGGCAGTTCCCATCCACGAGCGGCCCGTCACCAGCTGGAATGGACGCGTCGAAATCTCCTGGCCAGCGCCGGCAACGCCGATGACGACTGACTTGCCCCAGCCGCGATGGCTTGCTTCCAGCGCCTGGCGCATGACCTTGGTGTTACCGGTGCAGTCGAA
>NZ_JAELTU010000394.1 GCF_016429015.1 Rhizobium sp. ASV20 | reverse complement strand
GTCTAAGCTTGTTGAACTTCATCGGCTGATCTCCACCCTCCCCTTGACGGAGAGGGCCGGACCAAAGGCTCGGTGTGGGATGATCATGCGTTCACCCCAACCCTCGCGACCTCCCCCTTCAAGGGAGAGGCGATAGAAAGAAGGCGCACGACCTTGGCCGCCCGCCTTTGGTTCAAAAAGGCGCGGATCAGAGCAGGCTGTCGATAAGCTTCGACATGGCACCAACAGACATGTCCCCTGCGTAGCGCTTGCCATTGATCAGGAAGGTCGGCGTCGCATTGACACCGAAATCCTTGGCTGCGCGTTCACGTACGGAGTTGACATCATCCAGAAGCTTCTGGTTCGTCAAGCATTTCGTGAAGCTATCCTCAGTAAAACCAGCGAGTTTCGACATTTGCAGCAGCGCGGCGCGGCCATCGACATCAGGCGATGCCCAGGCGATCTGCTGCTTGAACAGCATCTCGACCATCGGCATGTACTGCTCCTGCGGTGCACAACGGGCGAGCATGAAGGCTGCTGCTGCACGCGGGTCGAACGGGAATTCGCGGATGATGAAGCGAACCTTGCCGGTGTCGACATATTTCTGCTTGATCGTATCGAAGGTCGTGACGGCGAAATGCGCGCAGTGCGGGCAGGTCAGCGACATGTACTCGACGATCTTGACCGGTGCATCTTCCTTGCCGAAGGCGATCTCCGGCAGCGGGCCGGGCTTCATCACCTCGTTCATGTCGACGCTGCCGTCCGCTGGCGGAATGGCGTCATCGCCGGACTCGGCGGATGCAGTACCGGCAACGGCAGCGAACGCCACCGAAAGAGCTGCAACGGCAGAGCCGCCCAGCAGATGGCGTTTGGTCAAAAGCATGTCGGACATCGGCATAGAGTCACCCGTCGTTAAAAGAGGTCTTCGAATGTTTCATGCGATATAACGGCTGGTTGCCGCTAACAAGGCACGGTTGACCAACTTTCTTCAAAGAATTGTGACCTCGCGAAGACAAACACCTTAAATTTCTTCCACAATTCTTCGCATGGCCGCATTGCAGGCACTCTCAGCGCCGTTTCCAAACCATTGCGGTGCCCAGCCTCTGGATCGCGGCGCGAATTTTCTCGTCCTCGATGCCGTCCATCATGCTCTCGAGTTTTCTTGCGGCTTCGCCCTTCAGCGGCGGCGGCGTGCGGGATCGCTTCGAAGCTACGGAGACCGGCTTCTGTAC
>NZ_JAELTU010000393.1 GCF_016429015.1 Rhizobium sp. ASV20 | reverse complement strand
GCCCAGACCACCGTGAAGACCATCGGCCGGCGGCAGGTAGAAGGCGGGGGTGCCGCCGACGGAGAGAAGATGTGCGGCCCGGCTGGCAATCGCACCAGACGTACCGCTTCCAGTGACCAGGATCTTGCCCTTGCACTCGATAAATTTCTTGGCCACCGCGAGAAAGGTCTCATTGACCCCGTCAAGCGTTCCAAGAATAGCCGCGGCATCCGCACGGATTACCTGCTTAGCGCGACCGACCCATTCGTGTTCTGACTGCATAGGAAGCCTCCCTGATGGCAGGACTCATATGTCAGTCTCAAAAAGTCGTCAAGTGAGTACTTGTGCGCTCATTTGAGCGGTATTAGTTTTCGCTGGCCATAAGCCTCCGTGCAACCCCGGCATCGGTGATGAGCGTCGTGACCCATTTCCCCTTCAGTGTTGCTCTGATCGCGTCGGTCTTCTCGATGCCGCCGCCGATACCGATGCGTTCAGGAATGCTCCTGAGTTGTTCGGTGCTGAGACATAGTCCAGTCTGATCGAGCGGGCTTGGCACCGCTTCCCCCGAGACGTCGATAAGGGTGGCGCACACATCGGCGCAGACATTCTTCTTCAATGCATCCCGGCGCCAATCCTCAGGGAAACCGGAACACAGACAGGATTCTGCCGGACGCCAAGAGCCGATACCAACCGCAAGAACGTCGATTTTGTCATACCTGGACATGGCGCTCGCGATCGATGTCTCGTTGCGGAGCTTGGCAATCAGGTCGGGATCATCGACCCACATCGGGCCGAACAACGGATAGGCGGCTCCGCCACTTGCCCGGGCGACACGGTGCACAAGCTCGGTCGGGTTCTGAGAAAGATCCAGCCCTGCTGGGCTGCCGCCAGCTTGCACAACATCCACCCGTGGCAGCCGCCCCAAAGCCTTGCCGGTGGCGGAAAGTGTGCGTCCCCAAGACAGGCCGAGCAGTTGGCCGTCGACCAGCGACTCTTCGAGATAGTCAGCAGCAAGCAGGCCCAGTGGCTCGACGAGCTCGTTTGAGTGCAAATCGGGTCCGTCCAGCACGAGTGCCGCCTTAAGCCCGAATTTCTGTCGAAGCTTTTCCGCCAACTCCGTGTTCATGTCGCCCTGGTCGTTGATCTCGATCTTGACGATGCCGTCGGCAAGAGCAGTATCCAGCAAGCGGGCCACTTTGAACCTGGAGATGCCGAGTTCGTCCGCGATCTGGGAC
>NZ_JAELTU010000392.1 GCF_016429015.1 Rhizobium sp. ASV20 | reverse complement strand
CATGCGGCGGCCCCCGGCCAAATACAAGATATCAAGAACAAAATTGCACAGTACAATGCCTTGGCGACGGCGACTGCGAACGCCAAGCTCGAGGGCGATATCCAGTTCCAGCAGGCGCAGATGGGTCGCTCAACCGTCGATCAGACGGTCGCCTCGACACAGAAGCAATATGGCCTGCCGATCGACATGAATTCGGCCTCGGCCGGTATCATTCGCCACAATGAACAGCTGAAATATGCCCGCGAGCTTGCTGGCGATTTCACCACGACACTTGTCAACGGCTTGCGAAGCGGTGAAGGTTTTTGGAAGTCCATGGGGAACGCTGCGGTCACCGTACTCAAAAAGATCTCCGACAGGTTGCTGAACGATGTGCTGAATAGCCTATTCCAGGTCAACAGCGCGGCGAGTGGCGGCGGAGGTGGCGGTTTCTTCGGAGGCCTTCTCAACTTGTTGGGGTTCGGAGGAGGGAGCGAGGTAGCCTTGCCGACCGGCTCAAATATTCCGATCCCTATGCCGCGCCCCACATTTGCAAATGGCGGTTACACCGGCCCTGGCGGCGTTTTTGATCCTGCCGGCATCGTTCATGCCGGCGAGGTCGTCTGGAGCCAGAAGGATATTGCCCGCGCCGGCGGCGTCGGCGTCGTTGAGGCGATGCGGCTTGGCCGGCGCGGCTATGCCGATGGCGGCGTGGTCGGCGAGGGCGGGCCGCAATTGCTGCGGGCGCAGCCGGATGCTGCCGTTCCCGTCCGTCGCCTCCGGGCCGACAACCAGAACGATGCCTCCGGTTCGGCTTCCGGCGTTCATGTCACGGTCGGCGTTTCCGTCGATGAGGACGGCAATCTGAAAGCCTATGTGAAGAATGTCGCGCAATCGGAAGCGCAGAGTTCGACGCGGCAGGGGCTGAATGATTTCAATCAGCAGCTTCCCGATCGCGTCGCGCAGATCAACCGCAATCCCCGGAGGCGCTGATGGCCGTTTCCTATCCCTACAGCCTGCCGGCCTTTGCCGATCTTCTGAAGATCTCCAGCATCGTCTGGGACATCCAGCGCAACGACGAGCTTTCCGGCTCCGGCGATGGCCGGGTCTGGCAGGCGGAGCTGGCGCCGCCGCTCTGGACCGGCACGGTGACACTGGCCGACATGTACAATGCGGAGGCGAAACAGATCGCCGCCCGCATCCGCAAGCTACACGGCGCCCAGGAGGCGCTTTTTCTTTAT
>NZ_JAELTU010000391.1 GCF_016429015.1 Rhizobium sp. ASV20 | reverse complement strand
GGGTAATATAGGGCGCAAGCGATGCCGCGATCGAGCCGAAAGCGCCGAAATGCGCCATGAGGGCAATGGTTGCCGAAAGTGCCATCGCGCCCAGACCGACCGGATTGATATCGTAGAGATGCGCGCGCTTGAATTCGATGCCGGGTGGAGCGAGCCCCAGCGGCTTGTTGATGAAGAGATCGGCGGAGACGGTACAGAGCCAGGCCATGGCGATGATCGAGAAGATGCCGAGCGTTTCTTCGAGCAGCCGGTAGATGCCGAGCTCCATCAAAAGCAGCGCAATCGCGACATTGAAGACCAGCCAGATCACGCGCCCGGGATGGCTGTGTGTCAGCCGCGAAAAGAAGTTCGACCAGGCGAGCGAGCCGGCATAGGCATTCATGACGTTGATCTTTAGCTGAGAGATCATCACGAAAGCGGCCATGAGAAGCAGCGCAGCATTGTGCCAGGGGATCATGTAACCAAAGGCAGTGAGATACATCTGGGCGGGATCGGCGGCTTGATCGACCGGCACGCCCGAGGTTAGCGTCAGGACGACGAGGAAGGAACCGGCAAGCAGCTTCGGCGCTCCGATGATGACCCAGCCCGGCCCCGCCAGGAAGACGGCGAGGCGATGGCGCCATTTGCGGTGACCGTCCGGCGGCAGGAAGCGCAGGAAGTCGGCCTGTTCGCCGATTTGGGACATCAGCGCCAGGACGACGGCGGAGGCGGCGCCGAACTCGATCAGATCGAAGGGGGCGGCGGTGCCTGGCACGCTCGCGGGATGATGGATGCCGGCAAAGGCCCGCCAGAGATCAAATTTTCCCCAATCGGCACAGGCAATGAAGACGAAGGGGAGGATGTTGAGAACGATCCAGAAGGGCTGCGTCAGCAGCTGAAACCGGCTAATGAGGCGCACGCCATGGGTGACGAGCGGGATCACCATGACGGCGCTGATGATATAGCCGATCCAGAGGGGTATGCCGAGCGTCAGCTCCAGTGCGCCCGACATGATCGACGCCTCGATCGCAAACAGCATGAAGGTGAAGCTGGCATAGATCAGCGAGGTGATGGTCGATCCGATATAGCCGAAGCTTGCGCCGCGCGTCAGGAGATCGATATCGACGCCGTGGCGGATGGCATAGCGGCTGATCGGCAGGCCGACCGAAAGCATGACGAAGCTGGCGACGATGATGGCATAGAAGGCGTTCGTCGTGCCGTAGGAAAGCGTGATCGTGCCGCCGATCGCCTCTAGCGCCAGGAAGGATATGGCGCC
>NZ_JAELTU010000390.1 GCF_016429015.1 Rhizobium sp. ASV20 | reverse complement strand
GGCTGGCGGCCGAATTCGGCAACCACCCATCCGAGCTCGATCGCGACCCATGGCAACGGAATTGCAAAGACGGCAATCCGCAGCAGCAGCGGATACCTGTCGAGCTTGCGGCGGGCCGACAGCCAGAAGAAGACCGCCGTCAGCAGAATGAAGAACATGCCGAGCCCGACCATGATGCGGAAGGACCAGAACAGCGTCGGCACATGGGGAATGGTATCCCGCGCCGCCTGCGCGATTTGTTCTTCGGTCGCCTGACGCGGGTCATTGACATACCGCTTGAGCAAGAGCGCGTAGCCCAGCTGATGCCCGATATCCTCGAAGGAAGTGCGGGCCTCCGTCGTGGCGACATCCTGGGAAGCATCGCCCGCCGCGACCGGCTTTGCCGCGCGGATCTTCGTCAGCGCATCATAAGCCTTGATACCCTGACGGATATTGTCCTTGGCCTCCTGCTCGAGCTTGTCGATACCGGGGATCTCGGTTGTCAACGATCGCGTGCCGATCAGACCCATGACCCAGGGAATGTGCACGGCGTAATGGGTCTCGCGTGCTTCCTGATCCGGGAAGCCGAAAGCGGTGAAGGCGGCCGGTGCCGGCTCGGTCTTCCACATGCCCTCGATCGCCGCGAGCTTCATTTTCTGATGCTCCGTCGTCAGATAGCCACTCTCGTCACCCAGCACGACGACGGAAAGTGCGGAGGCCAGACCGAAGGAGGCAGCGACCGTCATCGAGCGCTTTGCCAGTTCGACGCTGCGACCCTTCAGGAGGTACCAGGCCGAAACGCCGAGAACGAAAACGGAGGCACAGACGTAGCCGGCCGAAACGGTGTGGACAAATTTCGCCTGCGCCACCGGATTGAAGACGACGTCGAAGAAACTGACGATCTCCATGCGCATGGTCTGCGGATTGAGCGCCGAACCTGCCGGATTCTGCATCCAGCCGTTGGCGATGAGGATCCACAATGCCGAGAAGTTCGAACCGAGCGCGACAGCCCAGGTGGCAACAAGATGCCCGACCTTGGAAAGCTTGTCCCAGCCGAAGAAGAACAGGCCGACGAAGGTCGCCTCGAGGAAGAAGGCCATCAGGCCTTCGATCGCCAACGGGGCGCCGAAAATATCGCCAACATAATAGCTGTAGTAGCTCCAGTTCATACCGAACTGGAATTCCATCACGATGCCGGTGGCAACGCCGAGCACGAAGTTGATGCCGAAGAGCGTTCCCCAGAACTTCGTCATCTGACGCCAGATCTGCCGGCCGGTCATGA
>NZ_JAELTU010000389.1 GCF_016429015.1 Rhizobium sp. ASV20 | reverse complement strand
TGGGATGAGCGCATGGCTCGCCTTGCACTCAAAGGTTTTGCGCGGGAAGGCTTGAGCGTCTTCAACCGCGAAATCCTGAAACGGCTGGACGGTATGCGGCGTCAGTCGGAGGCCGGCGGCGATAACCAGTATCACGAGACAGGGCAGGCTTTACAGTGAGCTTTCATGATGTTCGTGCGCGATTTCCAGAGCTGGCAAACGGCGCGGCTGTCCTTTTCGCAGGCTTGGCCGCAGCCAGCCGGCCTGCGGAAGACTTGACGATAAGCGAGTTTGCCGACCGTCACCGCAAAGTATCGCCGGAATCGGGTTCACCGTGGCCCGGCGACTTTCGCACAGACCGCGTGCCATATCTGCGCGAGCCGCAAGATTGCCTGCACCCCGATCATCCTGCCCGGCGTGTAACTTGCAGATGGGCGGCGCAGCTCGGGAAATCAACGGCAATCGAAAACTGGTTTTGCTTCATCGTGGACCAAGCGCCGGGGTCGATGATGATCGTGCTGCCGACGCTTGAAGAGGCGACGAAGTTCAATCGCATCAAGCTACAGCCGACTATCGAAGCCTCGAAGCGCATCGCGCATAAGGTTTTGCCGGTCAACAGCCGCGACGAGCAGGGCAGCACCACATCATTCAAGCGCTATGCCGGCGGCTTCTGTCAGATCGTGAATGCAGGTTCTTCCAAGGGCTTGCAGATGGTGTCTATCAAATATCTCGCGATGGACGAGGTTACGGGCTACCCGAAAGACGTTGACGGACGCGGCAGTCCTCGCGATCAGGCGCGCGCCCGTCAAAAGATGTATGGCGATCTTGCCAAGGAATGGCAGGGGTCGACACCGGGTATAGCAGGTGAGTGCGCGATTTCGGAGGACTTCGAGGGCGGCGACCAGCGTTACCGCTACGTTCCTTGCCCGCATTGCGACACCTATCAGCCGATCATCTTCGACATGATGCGCGGGCCTGACAGAGAGCAAGGGCTACCGGTTCATGTTCGGTGCATGCGCTGCGATGGTGTGATTCTCGACGGGCACAAGCGGGAGATGGAAGAGCGGGCACACTGGATTGCCCGCCGTGTCCATGAAGGTGAAGAGCCGGTTCCGCTTGAGATTTCGGCGGACGAAATAGCCGACTGGATTTGTCCGCCGTGCGAGGGGCGTTGTCGCGATTGGCAACCGAGCTATCATTTGTGGGCCGGTTACGCGGTCCGCGAAAAATGGGCTGATATTTGGCAGCGCTGGATAGACGCGCAGGGCGATACGACAAAGCTCAAAGCCTT
>NZ_JAELTU010000388.1 GCF_016429015.1 Rhizobium sp. ASV20 | reverse complement strand
CTGTTGGTTTCCACGCAGAACTGAGCCGGTTAGGCGCATAATTTCCATTGAGAATTGAGCCATGTGAACCTTCCCCCAACGCGGAGAGCGACGGGGGCAACGGAGTGATCCACATGGGACTTTTAAACATCATCCGTCGGATGGCGCTTCGCGAGAAGCAGTCGATCCGAGAGATCAGCCGGCGCACAGGGCTGTCACGCAACACGATCGCGAAGTATTTGAGTGCCGGCACGATCGAGCCGACGTTTACGACACCGGAGCGACCGAGCAAGCTTGATCCTTTTGCCGACAAGCTCTCTGGCTGGCTGAAGACCGAGGCCGGGAGGTCGCGCAAGCAGCGCCGAACGTTGAAGCAGCTTCATGCCGATCTGATGGCTCTCGGATTTACCGGCTCCTATGGTCGGGTCGCTGCGTTCGCCCGTAACTGGCGAATTGAGCAGCAGACGGCGAGCCGCGGCATATTCGTCCCGTTGTCCTTTCGGCCAGGTGAAGCGTTCCAATTCGATTGGAGCGAAGATTATGCCGTGATAGGCGGCGAGCGCACGAAGCTGCAGGTTGCCCATATCAAGCTATCACACAGCCGGGCGTTTCTGGTCAGGGCCTACCTGCTGCAAACGCACGAGATGCTCTTCGACGCTCACTGGCACGGCTTCCGTATGTTCGGTGGCGTGCCTGGCCGTGGCATCTACGATAACATGAAGACAGCGGTCGATCGCGTAGGCCGCGGCAAGGAGCGACAGGTCAATATTCGTTTCCTTGCAATGACGAACCACTACGTCTTTGCACCTGAGTTTTGCAATCCCGCCGCGGGCTGGGAGAAGGGGCAGGTCGAGAAGAATGTCCAGGATGCCCGACCGCGACTGTGGCAACAAATGCCGGACTTTGCAGACTTGGCGGCGTTGAATGCTTGGTTGGAACAACATTGCCAGGACCTGTGGCGCGACACAGCGCACGGCACCTTGCCCGGCACGATCGCCGACGTCTGGTCCGCAGAACAACCAGCATTGATGGCACTCCCCGCTGCGTTTGACGGCTTCGTCGAGCAGAGCAAGCGCGTCTCGCCGACATGTTTGATCACCTTCGAGCGGAATCGCTACAGCGTGCCAGCATCGTTTGCTAATCGGCCCGTCAGCCTGCGGATCTATCCCGAGCGGCTGGTCGTAGTTGCCGAGGGCAACGTCCTATGCGAGCACGAGCGGGTGATTGAGCGCAGTCACGACAAACCGCCACGGACGATTTACGACTGGCGGCATTACCTTGCTGTCATCCAGCGCAAGCCCGGTGCCCTCCGCAATGG
>NZ_JAELTU010000387.1 GCF_016429015.1 Rhizobium sp. ASV20 | reverse complement strand
GCCTCGAGATTGAGGGCGCTGTCGGCGCGCCAGATCTCCGGTGTCGTATCGTGAAGACTGACTGCACGAGCCGCTCCGGCATTGTTGACCAGCGTCTTGACTGTGCCCAGAGTCGATGCGGCCTTCGCCATTGCGGCTGTGTTGACCTCGCTCGTGATATCCGCTTTGAAGGAGACGAAGCGCTCTGCTGGTCCCAGCGCCTGCGCCGCCTTCTGTACGGCGGCTTCGTCGATATCGACGAGCAGAATGACATCATGGTCATCGCCCAGACGCTTTGCGATCGCACGGCCGATATCGCCTGCAGCCCCGGTCACGATGGCAACGGATTTACTCATATGGCTTTCCTCTGATTGGTTTCCCGAACGGCGGACGCTTGCCGCCGCCTGTCGTCATTTTCTGTGCAATTGCCGGCGGAGAGCCGCCACGTATTTTTTCCTGGAATGGAGCTAGTCCCCGAGAAGCTGCCGATCGTCGCCGTCGCGATGGGTAACGAGCTGCTGCTTGATACGGCGCAACGTCGCTGTGGCCTGCGGTCGGAGACGATAGGCGACCAGGCTGGCGAGAATGTCGAGCACGGCCAAGTACGCGATGCGCGTCGATGAGGGCCTATAGATATTGTCGCCTTCCGGCAGATCGATCGGCACGGTGATATCGGCGGCATCAGCCACGGGGCTTCCACTCTGCGTCAGCGCGATGGTGGGCACCTTGGCCTGGCGCGCCAGCGTGAAAGCGCGCACCAACTCGGTATTGCGACCGGAGAAAGACGAACCGATCAGCAGATCCGCCGGCTTGGCCGCCGCGGCCATCATCAGCTGCATGCTATGATCGGAGCTTGCGGTAATACGCAGGCCAAGCCGGAACAGGCGGTTCTGTATCTCGCTGGCGATCATCGAGGAATTGCCGCCGGACCCGAAGGCATAAATCATCTCCGCGTCGGCAAGCCGGTTTGCCGCCGCCTCGATCGCCGCCACATCAAGTCCGCGATGCAGCAGGAAGAGCGCATTCTGCGCCTTGGTAATAATGTCCTGGGCGACATCGGCAGGCGCAATGCTCTTCGATTCAGGCTTGAGGTAGCGCATGCCGACATAAGCCGTGCGGGCCAGCTGCACCTTGAAATCGGAGAAGCTTTCGCAGCCGAGCCGGCGACAGAAACGCGTGACGGTCGGCGGAGAAACATCCGCCTTGCCCGCCAGCTCGATGATGGAAGCGTTGACGGCAAATTCGAAGTCGTTGAGGACGATGTCGGCGATGCGGATTTCCGATTGAGAAAGCCGGCCCCTCTCGTCCTGCATGGTCGTGAAG
>NZ_JAELTU010000386.1 GCF_016429015.1 Rhizobium sp. ASV20 | reverse complement strand
GGTCATGGACTGCACGACGACGGGGGCACCGCCGCCGACGATCACGCCGCCGACATCGACGGCAACGGAGGAACGGCGCGGTTTCGGGTCGAAATCGGTGGCGGACGACATGGAAAGCTCTCGCAGGCCTTTGAAACGGGTGTCTTTCAGGTGGATCACGAAGCGGTCGTTGTCAACCGCTCCGGCGATCTCTTTTGATCGACAGGGATCCACCCGTTACCGAGCAAAAGCGACGAAATTAATGCTTGGCATCGCCAATACCGTCGGCGTAGCGCGCCAGCGACGAGAGGGCGAGCACGACAAGCAGCAACGCCGGCAACGCCATGAGCACCGGCGAGAAGCCGATATGCTCGGCAGCAAAACCGATCGCCGAAGGCGCCACCAGCATGCCCGAATAGCCGAGCGTGGTGACAACGGAAATGCCGATACCAGGCTGGAGGCCTGGAATATTGCCGGCTGCCGAAAAGGCGATCGGCACCATGTTGGAAATGCCGATGCCGCAGAGCGCAAAGCCGAGGATGGCGAGTTCGGCGCTGGGAGCCAGTGCTGCGGTCAGCATGCCGACGATGGCAAAGACCGTGCAGACGCGCAGCGTCCTGATGGCGCCGAGCCAGTCACGGACGAAATCGCCAGCAAAGCGCATCGTCGCCATCGTGGCCGAGAAAGCGGCAAAGCCGAAGCCCGAGAGCGCCACCGACGCACCTTTTTCCTGGCTAAGATAGAGCGCGCTCCAATCGAGGACGGCCCCTTCCGGCACCATGCAGAACAGCGCAACGATGCCCAGCAACCACGGCAGCGGGATCATCGGCAGCTTTGCCTTCGGCTTGGCCTCGTCATGATGCGGCTGATCACTGAGAACCATCGGCCACGCAATCACCAGGAAAAGGGCGGCGATTACGGTCGAGGCTTCGGCATGACCAAGAGTGCCCCAGCGCGAAATCAGCAGGCCGCCGATCGCCGAACCGAGCAGACCGCCAAGGCTCCAGAAGGCATGACACGAGGACATGATCGCCCGGCGCATGGATTTTTCGACCGAGACGGCATTGGCATTCATCGCCACATCCATGGCGCCGATGAAGCCACCGAAAAGGAAGAGCGAAATCGCGGCTGTCCAGACATTCGGCGCCAGCGTCAGAGCCAGGATCATCGGCAGCGTCAGCACGGCAAGTATCTTCACAACGATGTGCGAGCCGCGCACGGCGATCTGCGCGCCGGCAAGCGGCATCATCGTCAGCGAGCCGACGCCAAAGACGAGAATCATCAGGCCAAGCTCGAATTTCGACAGGTGCAGGCGCTCGGCAAACTCAGGAATCTTCGGCGCCCAGCAACC
>NZ_JAELTU010000385.1 GCF_016429015.1 Rhizobium sp. ASV20 | reverse complement strand
TAGGCTCTAGCAGGGCGCCGGTGCGCCAGGCGCTACAACTGCTGTTCGATGATGGATTGATCGCCCGGTTCGACGGGCGTGGCTTTATCGTTGGTGCGGCCGGGACGCCGCCGACACGGCTGAAGCTTGGCGACTATCTGGGCAAGTTATTTGCCGGCGATGACGACAGACCGATGTTTGCCTGGCAGGCGCTTTATGAGGACGTCGAACGGGTCGTCGTCCATCGTTCTTTCTTCGGTCGTTATCGGATCAATGAAAATGAGCTTGCGCGCCATTTCGGCGTCGGGCGTGGCGTGGCGCGCGATGTTCTGCTGAAGCTGGAGACGCTCGGCATCATCGAGAAGGACGATAATTTTCGCTGGTCGATCGTGCCGCTCGACAGTCAGCGTATCCGCGACCTTTATGAGGTGCGGGCGCAAATCGAACCGGTGGCGCTGGCAAGCGCCGTGGGCGGGCTTTCGAGCGAACATGTCGACGCGATGCTCTCACGCTTGTCGCAGGCGCTTGCGGACTACCCCGATGTTTCGGCCTCCACCATGTATGAGCTGGAGCTTGACCTTCATCAGCGCAGTCTTCAAGCCTGCCCCAACAAGGAATTCCTGAATATCCTGAAGCGAACGCACTGCATTCTCACGCTCAGCAAGCATGTCGTCGGCAGCCGCGTCAAAAAGCCCGAATACGAGCCATTCCTTGCCGAGCACATCGGTGTTTTCCAGATGGTGCAAAAACGCGATGAGGAAGGGTTGCGCAAAGCCATGCGTGATCACATCAGCAATTCGCAGCCCAATGTGCTGGCGCGCGCCGCCTATATCCGCGAACACTACCGGCCCGACGAATACAGCTTTATTTCATAGCTGCGCAGAGACGCTGTGGCACGGCCCGCGGATGATTGCGGTCGTCGTCGCTATTGCGCTTGGGACTTTCGCCAACCGGCCGCCTGAGCATCCGTCTCACTGCAGAACCAGCGTTCGCCACGCGAATAGTTCACGCGCGTCGCGTCATATTGTTGCTCGCCCGGAACATAATAGATCCGCTTGCCCGTAGAGGAGCTGATGTTGCCCTTGACGTTGCAAGCCGGATCCGTGTCCGGCCGCACAGAAAGGCTCAGAGGCTTCGGAAGCAACGTGAAGCTTCCCGCCATCGTGAAGGATGCGGCCAAACAGAGCGCGGCCAGCACAGCGAACTTGAACATTCTCGGATCTCCCGGTTGCGGGAGACGTAGCAAACCGCGCTTTCGGTCGAGTTGAGGGGATTGATCAAAATCTACCGAATTCCAAGATTGGAGATATAACCGCCGCCGGAACGAAGCCATTCGGTGAGTGACTGACAGGACGTCCTTCTCGCGCGGCCTACGCCACGCATTCAAC
>NZ_JAELTU010000038.1 GCF_016429015.1 Rhizobium sp. ASV20 | reverse complement strand
CCGAGGTGTCTTCCATGCGAACTAGCAGTGATGGGCGCGGCAGGACACGGCACGCCTCCCATTTGGAAACCATCCCCTTAGTCGCACCAACGCGCTTCCCGAACGCATCTTGCGTCAGGTTATGTTCACGCCGGTATCTCGCAATTGGATGTTCCATAGGCGATATGTTTCATAAGTTGACACTTTTCGCAAGAGGCACGGTTTCACGATGCGCTAACGCCTTCCATCTCTCTCGCGAGTAAAGTTGAAACATGAGCAACGTTAGCCGTATTCACACGAATAAGACGCCTCAGAGAATCCACTACATTCCTGAGTGGGCAGAAACGCGCCACCTCAAGCAAGTGAACATCGTTGAAGAGCTAAACGTTGATAAAGGGCTTGTCTCCAAGTGGTTCAAAGGAACCCTGCCCAAGCCCGAATATTTGGAAAAGCTCGCCGCCCTCTTTGGAACGGACGTGCAGGGGTTATTCCGCGAACCGCACGACGATTGGCTTGCCAAGTTTTTCCGAGACAAGACCGAAGAGCAGAAAGACCGGGCAATATCGATGCTCAAGCTATTCTTTGATCAACAGGACAATGGCACCGGCACAGACGGAAAGTAGCCATCGCCTGAATTGCCAAATGATGCGAGCGAGCAGATGCCTTGCGTGTAGCAAAATCCACAAACACATAACATAGATCGATGCACCACGACGGCCAGCGAAGCTATTGGTCGTCCTTCGTTGACTTGGGCCACGCCGAGCGGAGTGCCGCGATAAATAGCGTGACAAGATAGGCCGTCTGCCCCGGCGGCTTCTCCCTCATAATTTCGTCCACCGTTTTAGGCGGCTTGTCTGCTCCCTCCCCTTTAGACATTCGTCGCCATCCTTCCCCAATCTGACAAACACTCACTGAGACAACTTCGCACCGAGCAAGCCTCCGAGGACACGTTGCCGAAGTATGCCACCATAGTCGACGCGAAAGCAAAATCCACACACCAACAACGCAGCCATCCGTTAGGTCCTAAACCAGTTTCACGTTGTGCTCAAAAAAGTTGCATATTAAGAAACTTTTGGCCCTTGCCAAAAGTTGCAAGTTATGAAACTTAATTGACCATCCAAGCGCAATGAGCGCCGGGAAGCAGCCGGACGAAAAGGACCGGCACCCAACACGGATGGAGAGAGCTATGCGCAATATTCCGAAAGAGATGGCTGATCTGGCACGCGAACGCGGCGGCGGCTTCACCGAGGCCGACTTGAAGGCCGAAGGCTTCACCAAAGACGAAATCACCAAGCACGCCGGCAAGGCTGCGGAGATGCTGCGCGCGGCAGAGAACGCCCGCGCCGCCTGATCTGGCATCCGCTCCGGTTTCCGGCCTTCGGGCCGGCTTCCCGAACGGATGAACGGAGATCACATCATGTTCCGCATTTCCCCAATGATCATCACCCCCGCCAGCCTGCCAAGGCTGCATCAGGAAGTGCGCGCGCTCTGCGCTGCAATTGGCCTCATCACCGCCGGCATGGGCCTCGCCGTGCTGGCAATCATGCTCACCCGCTAACCGACCAAAGGAAACCGCGCATGAAGAAAATACGCGATGCCTCAATGATCATCGGCATGTTGGAAAACGGCCAGCTCAACCCGGCCTTTTCGAAAGAGATCGGCGACACGCTCGAAAAGCTTTCCGGAATGTCCGAAGACAACCCGCTTGCCACCTTCAAGGGGTCCGTGACCCTCAAGCTTGGCCTCGCCGTCAAGGACGGCATGGTGACGATTTCAGCCGACATGGAATCCAAGACGCCGAAGCTGCCCCGCAAGAACTCGGTCTTTTGGGTTGTCGAGGACGGTGCGCTTTCGACCGAGCATCCCCGCCAACACGACATGTTCACGCCGCGCGAAGTCACCAGCGCGCAGCAATAACCCTTCCCGCCTTTTTCAACCGCGCACCCGCGCACCAATAGAGGAACTGAAATGGATCAATCTTCAAAGGCCGCCGTGCTCGATATCGCCAAGCTCGCGACCGAAGCGAACGCCCGCGTTATCACCGTGCCCGCACCGTCAAACGCCAAGGGCATCCCGTCGAGCGTGCCGGCGCTGCTGGACCCGTCGAACGGACGCGTTACCGAGCTGTCCAACGTATTCGCACCTTGGCGCGACCGCCCGGAGCGCAAGACCGGCACGGCGACCGTCGAGACGCTGGATTCCTTCATTGCGTTGGTGGGCCGACACAAGACGGCAAGCAGTGCCATCTTTGCTATCACCGATTGGCAGCGACCGAGCTTCACCGCCGTCATCGACTATCACGGCGCAGACCCGGACAACGGCAAGCATCGCATCCACTACGCTTTCCCGCTCTCCGAAGAGTGGAAAGCTTGGGTCGCCAAGAACGGCCAGCCAATGAGCCAGGGCGAGTTTGCCGAGTTTATCGAAGACCACATTGCCGAGCTGTCGTCGCCCGATCCGGACGAGGCGAAGGACTTTGGCGGCATGTTCAACACGAAGGTTGCCTATCCGAACGAACTGATCGAGCTTTCGCGCGGCTTGCAGATCAACGCAGAGACCCGCGTCAAGAACGCAGTCAAGTTGCAGTCGGGTGAAAGCCAGATCGTATTCGAGGAAGATCACAAGAACGCCAGCGGCCAGCCCATCACCGTGCCGGGCATCTTCATTCTGAATATCGCCCCGTTCTTCGAAGGGGAGAGCATCCGCGTGCCGGTTCGCCTGCGCTACCGCCTGCGCGATGGCGTTCTCTCATGGATATTCATGCTCTATCGCCCGGATATCCATATCACCAAGGCCGTCAACTTCGCCCTTCACGACACTGCCGCCGCGCTGGACCTGCCGAAATTCACCGGCAAGCCCGAAATGACAGGCATCTGATAGCAGCGGAGCGGGCGTCACCCCTCGCCCGCTCCGCTCCCACGAACGGAGCGAAGAACATGCAACAGCCGACCGCCGCCAAAGCCACCGCAACAAGCCGGCTCTTCCGTGTCCGCTTCTACGACGGTGCGACCGTCACCACCACCGCCGCAAACGCCCTGCAAGCCGAGCAGAAAGCTCGCCGCCAGCGCCCCGGCTTCGTTGAAACCGTCCGCATCTTGAAAGGAAAATGCTAAAATGATCGCTACCGAAACTACAACTGGCAATCCGATGCCCGCGCAGCGCCCCCGTCTGCGTCGTAGCGATGTGCCGAGTTACCTTGCATCTAAACACGGCATCGATATTGCCGTTTCGACACTTGCCAAACTGGCAACTATTGGGGGAGGACCCGCCATGCAATACAGCGGTCGCATTCCCCTCTATCACGTTCAGGACTTGGACGCCTGGGCCGAAGAACGTCTGTCGAAGGCAGTCCGCTCAACCTCGGAAAGGGGTCGAAGAAATCTATAAGATGCAATGAATTGCGGAAGATCTAGATAGCATCGTAGAATGCGGTAACTTAGTTGGAAGATTCGCAATTAGTGTGAAATATGACGAAAAGTGACTGGGTTGGGCACATACTGAGTACAGCTGTTGTACTGGTCGGATTGCTTACAATTGGCGCCACAATTTGGCTGACACTTTACATGGCTGGGCGAGGGCCGATACCACCCAAACAGTTGTCTGCAGACTATATCGGCCCTATCGATCCACTAAGAGATTTGCAGGATACTGGCACGAATATTTCGGTTTCCGTTTCCAACGGCAAACAGCCTGTTCAGAAGCTTTATATTTATCGTGCTTCGCTTGAAAACACTGGTGACGCGCCAATACTGCCATCGGATTTTTTTAGTGATATCAAGCTAACTGCCCTGCCTGATTGGCGCATCATTGCCGTGGGCAACTCGCCTTGGCGCGGGTCTCAAAACGTTTCTGTGGTTTGGAAGCGCGTTTCGGACAATTTGTATACAGGCTCGCCCATCCTTCTGAATAGCGGTGATGAAGTTTCAGTAGGTGTTTATTTGACAGCAAGTGAAGATGTTGCGAAAGCAGCAATTTTCAGGCGTGATGCCGCCCCGATTTCCTTCGATGCGCGAGTTGCTAATCTTCCTTCCATAACTGTGAAACCGGACTTCCTGACAAGGACGCTGCCGGGTGGCGGCGGGATAATGGTGAATATTCGAGGTTGGGGCGTATGGTTTTTTCTTGTGATCTTCGGACTTTATTTTGCGCTACATCTCTTTCTCTTGAAGCGCTTAGTGACTAGCACAAACGTCCGTTACGCTCTGTTTCTTATTTTCATCGCTTCGATCTCCAGCGTTTCAGCAGCAGAGGCAACCACTACATATGTTTTTGGGCCATACGCAGGTTTAGTAGATGTTGCGGCAGACGGATGGGTGAACATACCACCCCTTGCGATAAACTTCGGCCTACTCCTGTATTTCTATCTCGTTCCGATTCTAATGCCGCAGACAATTCGATCTAGATCGTAGTTTCGACTTGGCTATCGGTTGTCATCATTTTGAAGATTTCACCGGAAACTTTGTCGGCTGCCGCGATCAAGACACTATCAAGGTGGTGCACGTACCTTTGTGTAACGTTACCGGCAGCATGGCCCAATAGCGCGGATATGGTGATCTCAGTAAATCCAAGATCCCCTGCCACGCTGGCATAAGAATGACGCAGCGTGTGCGACGTGACGCCTTCAAGCCCTGCTCTTTCTGTGAGACGTTCGAGGGCGTCATCTAAGGCGGTGTAATGACCCTTTTCGCTTCGTGGCCCCGGCAACACGAATGGATTTTGGCCCTCCCGTGAAACGTGACCAAGCAAATCAAAGACGACACTTCCAACGGGACGAATCGAAGCATCCTCTTTTGAATCATCAAGCCGCAAACAGCTTGCCGCCTTATCAAGTTCAGACCACATCAGGCCTGCAATCTCGCTCAAACGAAATCCGGTCAGCAAAAACAGTTTGGTGCCGACAACGCCTTGCCACAGCTCATCGTCCGCAGCTTCAAGAACTTTACCGAGTGCCCGATACTCTTTCGGGCTAAGTCGCCGCGTACGCTTTCCCACTGCTGGTTTTTTAATGCCGCGTGCGGGATTTGCCGGGATGATCCCTTCAGAAACGGCATAGGTGAGGATTGCGCTAAGAAGAGTGACCGCTTGCGATGCGGTCCCGGCCCCGCCAGTGACAACCGCCCTTCCCCGCAGCTTTCCCGTTTTCTCGTTCGCTGCAGTTTTGCCCGTCGTTACGTCACGCATCATTTTGATGGCATCGGCAGTCGTCAGTTCCTGTACGAGTCGGTTGCCTATCAGCGGGACAATATGGCGGTTTGCCCTCCCCTTATCGACATACAGAGTTGAGGATTTTTTCGGCTTGCCGCGCTTGCCGAAGACAAGCCCCTTATCAGCCGCCTCGAAATACATGTCGCAAAGCTCTTTCACCGTAAGCGCCTTGCGCCGTGTCGAACGGTCAAGCTGTGGGTCATCACCCCGAGCCACGTCACCTAGAACGCCCTTCGCTTCCTTACGAGCCTCTTCAACAGTCAACGGACCGTGAGCCCCGATCTTGAAGCGGCGGGTCTGCTTGCCGGAACGATACTGCGCAACATAGGTCTTGCGACCACTAGGCCAGACCCGCACGCCGAATCCCGGCAACTCGTCATCCCATTCAAAATAGTCTTTGTCGCGCACCGCTAGGGCGTCTATCATTCTCTTCGTCAGTTTCGCCAAGCCGGCAACCCCACCCGTTACAGGAAGCATATAGGAAGCAGCAGGAAGCAAATTAGGGTAAATTTGATCCAGACCGTTGTAATTGCGGAAATGGCTTACCGCTTGATCTGAATAGCAAAATCAAAATGGGGTAAACAAGAGGAAGCAACGGAAAATCGTTCACGCTTGCCTTCCGATTCCAAAGGTCACAGGTTCGAATCCTGTCGGGTGCGCCATTTCCTCTGATCTGCATCGCCACATAAGCGCGGACTAGATACCACTAATCGTGGACGGTGAACCCATAAGCGTGGACTCAACTTCTGTGGGTGCGCGCTGCAGGCACGCCTCCCGGCGCGAATCTTTCCGACTTCTGCCATCGGCCCTTCTTCTGATTGCCCTGACAAGCGTCCCGGCGGGGGCCAAGGAAGCAGAGCAGGAGTTAGCTTCCGCATCAGAACCCGGTTACCCTGCCAGTTTTTAAGCCTTTGTTAACCATACAGATTCGAATGGCAGCCGTTCTCGCCCCCCCGTGTCGAGGCGAATCCGCCCGTCATTTCGTACTTTTCGTCGAAGAGCGCGGAAAACCTTAATGCGATTACTTGCAGAAAGACCCGCAAACAAAGTCTCGCCGTGCGATCGAAATCGATAGAGAGCTAGTTCCGCGTATTTCATCGCGTGCTTCCACCAACTTCTTCGATGTTTCTTGTCAAGGCCGCAGTTGAAGGTGAATAGAATTCGTTAACGAAATCGACCTTCTTGTCAACATTCGGCAATCGCGGTCACCGCATTGTTTCGCCACGCCTTTCGATCATTCTGAGGCGCAAGGGCAGCTTTAAGGGCTAGCTCGTGGCCCGGCTGCCCCAGTCCAGTATGCGGCCGGCGCGTCCGCAATCTGTGACCTCAGCGCACCAGTAGCCGATAAAGCGACGTTGGCGCGCGTTGCCTCGGGAAAGACTCGTCGAGGGTGAACGCCCTGATTGCTTTGGGGACAACCGCAGCCCTGTATATTGCGAGGATTGACAAGAATTGATTGCGAGACGGATCTTGCGTCATCACGAGTCCTTGGAGACGCCCTATGGCATCGCATCCCTATATCTCGGGAAGTGGCAACATCACCCAGATGATCGGCTTTGCGTCCGTACTGTTACGACGCTTGGAAGAGCGCGTTTTTCCCTAGGCGAGTTCGTTCACTCCCTGTCCGACGACAGCCAATCGTTGGCGCCGCCAACCGTTCTCAAATGTCGCGCTAGAGCGGTCGCAAACTTAAGACCTTCTCGAGCACCCATGTCCGGCCTTGCGAAAGAGTTCCGACAGCTTCTACGTCCAGGCCTCTTCCGTGCGCCGCAAGCGCCGTCACGTACTGCTTGGCGTTGACCATCACCTGTACCTTCTTACGTCCATAGCCGGGTGCTTCCCAGACGATCTGAACCCAGCGTTCAAACTGATCATCTTCGACGTCAGCGGGATCCGCGTCAGAATGTAAGTCCACAATCCTTCCTGAGAGTGTGGCGGGAGACGGTTCCTCCTCCTTGGAAAGCCGTTTTACCGCCTCCTCTAGTATCTTAAGTTGCCTGACCTCGATCCGATAGCGCGCATCGCCGGCAAGGCGTCGGGTCTCTTCCTACGTTCAAGCAGGTGCACAAGTCGCTGAGCGTGACCGTCAAGGGACTGAACGAAATGCTCGCCAAATTGGAAATTACACCGGAAAGGACGGACAAGGGCACGGTCCACTTCACCCCTGCAATAGTCGATCGTATCCGAAAGGAGCTGATTGACCTGGTATCGCTGGAGAGCGCCGCGCAAGAGCTTGGCTGTTCAGCATCCGAGGCGAACCTTCTCGCACGGTATCTCGCCGCCGCCGGCTGGCCCGGATGCATGTCTCTTCGACGGGGAGCGAAGATGGTCCGGCACTACCTGAGGAGCGAGTTGAACAGGATTGTCCAGCGCCTCGCCGAGTTTCCATTGGTTCCGGAAAGGATGCAGGTCATCGGCATCGATGAAGTTTCAGAAATACGCGCTAAAGTCCATGGCACACGTCATGGCAGAAGTGCTCGCAGGGAAAGTCGAATGCTTTCAGGATGGCTCGGGCCGAGGTTTCGCCTCGCTCAGGTTCCGGCGGCAATTCTTCAAGCCGCGGGGCCTTGCTGCCGAAATCGGACGCAAGCATGTTCCGGGCGGCGCGATGCTTAAAGCCGAGTTTACCGCCATGACGGGCATCGCATCGCGTGGCATTTCCCATCTTGTCTCGACGGAATATGTCCGCGCGCACATCATGTCTGAAATGCTCCTTGACCGGGAAAGTGCGGTAGCCTTCCACCGCGATTTCGTGAACGTCGTGCAATACCTGAACGCTGACGAGACGCAGTTGCGGGTGAATGTCCTGATAGCGCAGGATCTCGAACTCACGCGCGAATTCTCATACGAAGCCGTTCAGGCGCTAGTAGTCAGAAGATCCCAGTTGGCAGAGAGAATCGGCTCGTTACGAGAGATTACGCCGAAAGGACTCGAGATGTGGCGCGACTTCGTTGCTCTCGCCGGAAAGAACTGCCCGTCATCAATGATTCCGCAAGTTCCAGGCGACGGCAGTACGAAGATCTACACAACCAGCCGGAAATGGGTGTTCCGCGTAAACATCGAGGATGAGTCGCTCTTCTTCAAGATCGTCTTCAGAGCAAATCAATCCACGCGAATGTGGAAGATTTACCAAGAACACGGAGACCGGATGCAGGAAATCTTGGCGTCGTTTCAGTGGGAGTCGGGCGAGAAATGGCTGACCGCGACAGCCAGGGCATCTTCCCGAGACGACATCAACGTCATCACTGCGGAAATTGGCGAAGTCACGAAGCACTTTCGATATCAGATGCCGTGATCGTATGCGTGTCAGACTGAAAGACGCAGCCGGAAGCGCTCCCGGCTGCGTCTCATCTATTGATGTCCCTGCCCCCTGCCTTCGCCTTTTGAATCCTTTCATGGACTTTATGGAGAAAGTTTTCGATGACGCGCTGGGTGACTTCTTCGTTCAGGAACCTCGGATCCTCCGGATGAACATTCGCTGCGAGCGAGAGATCTTGCAGTGCATCCTGACTTTCGGGCGTAAAAGCGCCCGCTTCGGCGGCAAGACTATCGAAGGTGCTCACCCTGCTGAGGAGCAAGATTTCTTCACGTCTTAAGGGCGCGTTGAGAATCACTTCTTCCTGCTGATTCCTCCCGAAGTTTTGGAGAGCCGCTGACTCTGGCCTCGCATTACCGACATATTCGTCGACGGCCGCAAGAAAGTCCGGGTCCTGCCATAGGTTGTGGATGTTCAGCACTACTTCCTGCTCAACGGGGATATGGCGGAAAACTGCTCCCGCCACAGACTGTGGGTTGGTGTCGTCAAATATCCGGTCGAACATCTCGGCTATGTTGCGATTCTTGGTCCAGCTCGTGGCCGGCCCCTCGTGGAGGACTCCCTCGAGAAAGAGAGGTAGCAATTCTTCTTTCCCAGGAACGTGGTACAGATGCCGCTTGCGATAGAGCGGAGTGTCATCGTGCTGCCGGAACCGCAAAGGCAGATCAAGAGATCGCGCGATCAGGACTTCTGCTATATCATCTCTAAGCGCCGGATCCTGATTCCACCCACGCAGCCATCGCCCGAGTGCCGTGAGAAAGTCCGGCGTGAACATGGAATCCTACCTTTCGGATTAGCGTCTTGACGAGGCGTCGAATACGCTCGCTAATAGATGAACCGATACCTCATTTTGAATTGTTCGAGGAAGAAAATCGGAATCCGCGCTTATGCCGGATAAGGGATCTTGAATCCACGCTTATGGATTTTGAGTTCGAGCTTTTGCAATCCGACGAACCGAATATGCGTATGATTTCAACGTATCCAGTCCACGCTTATGTGGCGATGCAGATCTGAAATTCTACCTATCCGGAACGAACGGCTATCCTCATCAAGTCGCCTCAGCAATAGGCACACCTCATTGTGCGCCGCCGGTTTGCGACGCCTGCCAGCAAGACGCTCTTTGCCAGATCGCGAGCTACGATGCCTTTTGCATCGCGTCGGAATGAGCGATCGTGCCGGCGTCCAGAAAAATCGATGCCATCTGCGCCGCCTCGGCCTGTAGCGACCGGGCATTGGCGGTAGAAAGCGCCGCATCGCGCATTGTTGCCAGCAGCGAAGGCGATTGGAGCGAGCTGGTGATTGCGGCCACCATCGATTGCGGATCGCGGCTATCCGTCAGCAGGCTGTTTTTCATGTGTTCCGCACCACAGACTTCCGCCGCGCCGACATCCATCATCGCAATGCCGCCGCAGGCGGCAATTTCCAGGAAGGTCAGCCTCGACTGGTTTTCAGCGCCCCAATGAAGAACGATCTCGGCTTCGGAATAGCAATTCGCAAGCTCGGTCATCCGGTGCGGGCTGCCACGATGCACAATCGCCGGAAGGTCGATCTTCATCGCAGCCGGGCCGATTGCCGCAAGGCGGATAGTGGGCATCGCTTCGCTCAGCATGCCGCAGAAGCGAACAATCCCGGCGCGATCTTTCTTCCACGCCGCGTCGGCGATGCAAAGAAGAACGTCGCTCGTGCGCGGCGTGTCGCGCGGATAGAAGATATCGAGATTGACGCCGGGGAGCACGCTTGGGACATCCCTGTGGCCATACATCAAACTGGGCACACGTGCGATCGGGCGGGCTTTTTTCTGGCCGTGCCGAAGCTGCGGAGAACCGCGATCGTTCGCGGCAAAGCTGAACAAGGCAGCACCGAGCGACGGATCGAAAGCCTCGATCAATTCGGATGTTTGTTCGCAGGTTCCGACATAGATATTGTAGCTGCTGATCTGCTCGACGGATGCCTCGATGATCAGCGGCCGGAAATACATGGGGGTCATGTCCAGCAGCGTTTCGTCGATACCGCTGAGATAGACGATGTTTGCGCTGATACCTTCAGCCACCAATCCGTTGACGAGCTGGATCAGTGCGATCGACTGTTCAGTCCTGCGGCCATCCATGCTCACGAAAAGAATGCGCGGCTTGCCGGACCGGGTCTGCGACACGGTTGCAAGCCGCGAGGAGACGGCATCCGTCGGGTTGTGAAAGCGCCAATTTGCATCCAGCGCCGCATATTGCCGTTCCCAGCGCGCCATAAAGGTCGTTCTGTTGCGTGCCATGTGAACGTCGCGACCAGAACTCTGGAAGCTGCCCCAGCCGTGATGGTAGATGTAGAGCTGCCGGTCGACGACGACGCGCCAGCCTTTCTCCAGGGCAAGCATGCAGAAGTCGGTTTCCTCCCAATAGCCTGGATTATAGGCCTCGTCGAACAGGCCGAGCGTGTCGAACAACTCACGCCGTATCGCGAAGAAGAAGCCTGATGCATTTCCGATATCTGCAATGCCGAGATCATTCTGCCGTGCGATGAATTCCCGCAGATCCAGCATGTTTGTGCCGGGAGGAAAGGGTATCTTCGTCCAGTTGGCCCAGGTGGACACGGCGGTGATGACGCCGATCTGAGCGTCCCTTGCAAAGCCGCTGCGAAGCCGCTCGCAGGTGCCTGGGGAAAGCATCGCGTCCGAATTGACGAGAACGCAGATTCCCGCTTTTCCGAGCCCCATCGCCTCGTTGACCGACTTCAGATAGCCGGCGTTCTGGCTGTGGGCAATCAAGGTCACGTTGTCGAGGCCAGCTGTCAGAGCAGCCAGTTCGCGCGACGTGTGGCTGTCGCCTTTGTCATCGACCACGTAAAGATGATAGGGCGGCGTCGCATGTCGCAATATGCTGGCGATGCACAGCCTCGCATGGTGCAGCGAATTGTAAACCGGCACGACGAAATCGATCGATTGCACTTCGCTCTGATCGGCAACGAGCTCCGTCGGGAGCGGGCTACCCAGCGAGGCAAACCGATCCTGCTGATCCTTGAACAAGCCCTGCAGCAACTCGGCACCTTCGACATAAAGATCGAGCATCTGCCGTTGCTGCGCCAGAACCGCATCGAGGTCCCTGTTGATCGCCGCGATCCGGCGGCTCGCGTCGTCATGATGGTCGTCGGAATTCGTGATGATGTCGTCAGCCATTAGCGTATCGCCCAAATATGGATTCCGGATGTGCCTCACATGCGACGGGCACCGAACTCATGACACTTGCGGAACAGTCGCCGACGACGATCGCCTCTCTCGCCAATTCGCTCGAAATTACCGAACCAAACGATTGCGAAAGGCATACGCCCGCCCCGGACGCAAGCTTCATGAGGCCGACCAACCGCATGGATCTCCACGAGCAGCAAGGTCGTCTCCGCCTCCCCTTCGTGGTAGGTCGATAAGCTTGCGTGAGCCTGTTGGAAACAGCCGTCCGCCGCACCGGAAACGCCCATGCCAAGCCGACATTCGCGCGCGGCAAAGACAGGCCGGCGCAAGGATTCCAGATTAGACGATATGCCAATTTCGGTAATCACTGGGCTTGGGCAGAATGGACGATCTGAATCTCATGAAGGCTGCGGTGCATGGGGGAGTTATCGACCAGGCGCAGCTTGCCGTACTTGAAACGCGCATCTCGGAAGTGGTTGCTCAGCAGCAAGTCCTGACGGACTTCCAAGCGGAGATGGTGCAGCTGTTCAAGCTTTTGCGAACGGAGCAGACGCGATGCTTCGATGCTCTCGGCGATGGGCACCATGCCAAAGCAACATCCGCCCGATCGGTTCTTCCGCAAGATGTGGGCCCCATGCCTCTACCGACATCAAGCGCGGCACGGATCCATTTCTTTCCCGACTACGGCTCTGCCAACCCCTATCAGCCGCTGATACAAGTTTCGTTCCCGGATGAAAGCACCATCGGGCCCGGCACGATAGATCAGGCCATTGCCGCCTTGCGGGCTGAACGCGGCAGCGTGCGACGCAAGCACATCTTTCATCTGCACTGGACAAATACTATCATTGCCTATGCGCCGAACTATGCCACTGCCGAAGCGTTGAAGGATGCATTCATTTCAAAGCTCCGGACGTTCCGCAGCCTCGGCGGCTTCGTCATCTGGACGATTCATAACGCACTTTCACACGAAAGCCCCTACCTTGCCATAGAGAGGGCGCTGTCAACGGAAATCGCCGCCTGCGCCGATCGAATACATCTGCATTCGGCAGGCGCAATAGAGGTCGTGCAAGAGGAATTTCCGCTGCCGGAGGACAGGATCGTCATCCTCCCCCACCCGAACTACGTCGGCGTCTACCAGAATTTCGTCAGCGAAGCGACGGCCCGAGCCCGCCTGGGCTTTGCCGAAAGCGACATGGTCTTTTCGTTCATCGGCATGCTGCGGCCCTACAAGGGTATTGAGCCTCTCATTGAGGCATTCCGCCTCGTGCGCATGAAACATCCATCCATCCGCCTCATCATCGCCGGTCAACCGATGCCACCCTACGTCCCGGGAACGGTCGCTCATATGGCCGGCAATGTGCCCGGCATCACACTGATCGAGCGTCGCCTCAACGATGCGGAACTGCAATGGATATTCAATGCGTCGGACTTTGCGGTTCTGCCCTACAGCAGAATTCTTACCTCCGGCTCGGCGCTGAACGCTCTATCATTTTCCCGACCGGTCATCGTTCCCGACCTCGGGGTCTTGCCGGAAACCGTCCACGACGGCCTAAACGGAATCGTCTACGATTCCACCAGCCCGGCAGGCCTTTCGAAGGCGCTGGAGCGCGCCGTTTCGCTTTCTTCAGATGAGCGCCACAGAATGCGGCAAACCGCCATGGAAAGCATAAGCGGCCTGACATGGCGACGGCTCGCGGAGGGGCTCTATACCGGCATCGCCGGCTAGTCGAACCAAGACTTACCGGAATATCCGGCAGGGCCTTTCGTATCGGCTACCAGCCCTCCCCTCAAGCTCCACGCAAGCGGCCGGAGCTATCCGGTTGCAGGTACCAAAACGGAACTGAGAATGAGTACGAGCTTCTTGTCCGATCAAGAGTTGCAGGCTGTCGGCTTCCGCAGTTTCGGGAGAAATTGCCAGGTCAGCAGATATGCAAGGTTTTATGGCGCCGCATCGATGTCCATGGAGGACAACGTCCGCATCGATGACTTCGCGATACTAAGCGGCGCGATTACTCTCGGTAGTTACGTCCACATCGCCAGCCACTGCGTGCTCCATGGCGGCAGCGATGCTGCTGGTATCTCCATGGGGGACTTCAGCGGCCTCTCCGCTCGCGTCTCCGTTTACGCTCACAGCGACGACTATAGCGGACTATGGCTGACCAATCCGACGGTTCCCAAGGAACTGACGAACATCATATCCAGAAATGTCTCTATTGGCCGACACGCTATCATCGGCACCGGCAGCGTCCTGCTGCCCGGCGTCCTCGTCGGTGAGGGTGCTGCGTTGGGTGCTATGAGCTTGGCAATGAAAAGCCTGGAGCCGTTTACGATATATGCAGGAAATCCCGCTCGGCGCCTCAAATCCCGCCAGCGGGATTTTCTTCTCCACGAAAAGAAACTTGAGGAACACCCATGAGCAACGAGCTTTCATCCATCGCGGTCACTCGTCCTCTATTGCCCGATCAAGAGGAGGTCCAGCGCAAGATTGCGGAGATCTGGTCCTCGCAATGGTTGACAAATATGGGTGCACAGCATGGCGCGCTTGAAAGCCGGCTCGCCGAGTTCCTCGAGATGCCGTTTGTGAGCTTGTTCAACAACGGCACCAACGCCCTCTACGCCGCTCTTCGCGTATTGGATTTGCCCTTGGGTGGAGAGGTCATCGTCACACCGTTCACGTTTCCAGCAAGTGTTCATGTCATAACGGCATGTGGGCTCACCCCAGTGTTCTGCGATATCGATCCCGTCACACTTACTCTGGATCCCACCTGCATCGAACGGCTCATCACGCCGAAAACCTGTGCCATCCTCGGCGTTCATGTCTATGGAATAGCGTGCGACGTACGGGCCATCGACGCGATTGCAACGCGTCATGGCCTCAAGGTTGTGTATGACGCGGCACATGCGTTCGGCAGCAGGATCGACGGTATTCCAATCAGCCGTTTCGGCGACGTTACCATGCACAGTTTTCACGCCACCAAGCTGTTTCACACAGTCGAGGGTGGCGGACTGCTCTCGCCGCATCCGTCACTGCAGCGAAAAATCTATCTTGAGCGCAACTTCGGCATCGCAAATGAAGAGACAATTCTCAGCCCAGGCCTGAACGGCAAGGCAAACGAGATTCAATCCGCCATCGGCCTGCTGGTACTCGACATGGTTGAGGCCGAGTGGGAGCGCCGCGAAGCCCTGCTCGATCGGTACAGGCCCTTCCTGAGCGCCATGCGCGGCGTCACGTTGATGGAGCCGCAGGCAAATGTAACCCCGAGCTATCAGTATCTGCCTATCCGCATCGATGCGGAAAAAGCCGGCTTTAGCCGCGATTCACTTTATACGCGGTTCCGGAACGAAAACATTCTGGCCCGCAAGTACTTCTATCCCTTGTGCAGTTCAACTCCGCACTACAAGGATCTGCCATCGGCGCAGGCGTCCAATCTCCCGGTTGCAACAAAAGCATCGGGCGAAGTGCTCTGCCTGCCATTCTATGGTGCACTGACGGCAAATGAGCTGGCGAGAGTATTCAACACGCTTCTGGCAGCGCACGAAAATCCTGATCGAGTGTCCGTAGGCGACAACTCGCTTTCCCGACGCGCGATTTAAGAGGACGACAATGCAAAGCAATTCCATTTGCCCCGTCTGCCGAATGAGCGGCTACGGTTTCCAGCCGCTTCCGTCCTACTACGCGGACAATCTTGCAGCCCATGGCTGGGCACACGGGCTCGATAATTTCGAGACGCTGAATGTCCCCGCTTATACTTGCCCCAAGTGCCTCAGCAATGATCGTGACAGGCTTTATACACTCTTCCTCGAGCGAGTGTTTTCTCACCTTGACAAGACCCAAACCTACACGTTTCTGGAGTTCGCACCGGCAGCACTATTCAGCCGTTGGGTGAAAAGCCATCCCTTCATCTCCTATCGCAGCTGCGATCTCTACATGCCGGAGGCGGACGATAAGGCGGACATCCACGCGCTGCCCTACGCTGACAATAGCTACGACTTCATTCTTTGCTCACACATTTTGGAGCATGTCGAAGACCCGGTCAAAGCGGTTTCGGAACTCCGTAGGGTACTAAAGCCGGGCGGTTTTGCGATCATCATGGCTCCTATCCTGTTGAGCATCGAAGATACCTACGAAAACCCCGCCGCTGTTACGCCTGCGGACCGCTGGCGTCACTTCGGGCAAGATGACCACGTTCGCATTTTTTCCAAGTCCGGCTTTCGCGACACCCTGACGCGCGGCGGGGTTGCTCTGGGCGAATATCCGATCCTGGAAATGGTTTCGGAAGAGCAAGCCGCCGCATACGGCATCAATAAGCGATCGGTCATCTATCTTGGCATGAAAGAAGCCGTGAGTGCTGCGGCCACACCATCGGCACCCGAACGAAAAACCGAGATCCTGGGCAGCGCATCAGAGACGTCGGCCCGAACCAAGGTTTCCGTTGTAATACCGGCATACAATCACGAGAAATATGTGGTTGAGGCTGTAGAGTCGGTGCTGGCGCAGAGCTTTCAGAATTTCGAGCTGCTCATCATGGACGATGGCTCTACGGATGCAACGCCCCAGATCCTGCGCCGCTATGCCGACAACCCTAAGATCAAGCTTTTCCTTTTCGAGAAGAATCGCGGCGCGGCCCATTCGCATAATCACGGCATTCTCGAAAGCAGAGGCGAATATATAGCGCTGCTGAACTCTGACGATGTTTGGGAGCCCAACAAACTTGCCGAGCAGGTCGCATTCCTAGACGCACACCCGGAGATCGCGGCAGTCTTCAGCCCGGCAAGCTTCATCGGAGAGCAAAGTGAGCCGCTCGCCGATCATCAGCATCATCTCGGCCGCATTTTCGACCAGCCAAACCGGACCCGGCACGAATGGCTGAGATTCTTCTTCGTGCGTAACGCGCTGTGCCATCCGAGCAGTTTGGTTCGCCGTGAGTGCTATGAGGAATTGGGGCTGTACGATCCGAGATTCGGCAATCTGCCGGACTATGAAATGTGGATCAGACTTTGCTTAAAGCATGAAATCCATGTCATGCCGAAGCCACTTATTCGCTTCCGCATTCGCGACGGAGAGGCGCAGGCCAGTGCTCCATCGAGTGCCGGAAGCCATCGCTGGCGGCTCGAACACAAGCAGCTTGCCAGACGCTATTTGGAGATCCCCTCGATCGCCGACTTCAATCTGATTTTTCCCGAGAATGCTGGTAACCGCTTCGACGATGCCAGACTGGTTCCATTCTATTTGGCTGATTTCATCTTCTCGCAGAACGTCAATCCGCATACTCGCGATTTCGCATTCGAGACCCTCTATGATTTCATGGCTTCCGACGAAAACCGATCGCTTGTCGAAGGCATTCATGGCTTCCAGCTGAAGAACTTCCTCAATATGACAGGCGGAAAGCCTCCGAACTAACCTGGAGCCGTATCATCCTGGGCGGCACAAACCTTCCTGTCGAATGCAATTGCTTATACTAAGAGCCAATAACAAGCGGTCCAGCAGACAAATCTGCCGGACCGCTGTTTTGTTGGGTGATCCGCTGCTACCCCGCCGAGCGCGCGGCTTTGCTTTTGCGATAGTAGACCACAAGTGCGGCCAGCACGACGCCGCTTGCGATGATGCCGATGGAAATCATCGGTCTATATGCCAGCCAGCCGATGGCGATTAGCAGCGGGCCGACGATCAATGTCAGAATAATGGCCAGAACCGTCGTTCCGAACGCGACGATTGACCCGATGAACGGAATCACATCGCCGACCACACTTAGCAATGAGAAGATGCTGACGAAGCCGACGAACAGACCGACCATGCCTGCCGCCCTCACTAGCCAAGTGATGACAGTATTTTCCTTCTCGGCGGCTTTGAACATTTGCGCGGCATCGGTGTCGCCGGCAGCGCTGAGAAGGATGCTATGGTGATTGGCCGTCTCGTAAGGGACGAGCGTGGCGCCATCTTGCCTGCCGATGACACTGGCCTCCTTCGCATCGATCCGCTGATACGAAATGCGAAGGTCGCCCACTTCAGGCGATGAGGATCCGCCGCCGATGTAGACGGCATGGCCGTCGCGTTTCACCGGCTTGCCTGTTCCGAACCCCTGCCCGAGCTTTGCAAGCTCCTCGTCCGTTGGCGTCAGATCGGAATAGGCACCGATATCGGCAATTGCTTTGCCCGACACCGAAAACGCACCGACGCTGGCGCGTTCGATGGCGAAAGTCTTGCTTTCGGGCATGCGCGCCGGATTCTGATGCCCTTCCGCCTGTTTGAAATCGCCGGATCGAACAAGCTCCGAACGCCACTCGGTCGTGTAGGAATAGGTTGTTGTCGTTTCCTCGCTTCCGCCCAGCTTCTTTTCGGAGCTGATCTGCTTGTGTTCGACCCACTGATACATCTCGACCTGGCGGAACAAGGCAATCGCGTCCCGCGCCGACACGCCAAAATCGCCGTCCTGCGGCACGCCACCCGGTTTGACCGCACCGCTGATGTGGACGAGCTTGCCTTCGTTCGAGGATTGCACGGCGTCGCTTGGGATCGATACGACGTGAGCCGCACCTTCTGCCAGCGCTCGGTAAGTGCCGACGGCGCGCCCTTCGTTCCAGACGAGCAACCAAGCGCATGCGATCAGCACGACAAGGCCGATGAGGACGCCTATCAGCGCATTCTTCAGACGCCCAAGCCAGGATGTAGATGTTGTTTCAGTAATGCTCATTTTTGAGAACACCTTTTGCGCGCTTCGCTCCCGCACTCGCGAGACTTTACAGACAATAAACGCACCCTATGAAAATGGCTGCCTAGCCAAATCTTGGAGAAATTTGGAAATACCAACCTGTTAGAATAGATAGGTCATGAGATCACAGTCCATTTTGGGGCTGATATGGAGTTTCCACTCACATGGCGGCATTGAGCACTGCTGGAGATTTTGATAGGCATTTCAATGTAATATCGCACTGCTGCGATATGCGGATTGTTTTGGAGACAAGATCCCGGGCGTTTCCTCGTCAACTACGGCACCTCGTACAGAACACGCGCCTTCCACAGGATCAACGTAAAGCCCTCATGCAACTTGTGTTTAAATCGATTTTCTTAAATTAATCTTCGATCGGCTAAAAGCATTGGAAAACAATGAAATTTGTAATACCGGTTTTTAGCTGTCTATTCGTTAGTTGGAATTGCAATGGTACTGCAAGAATCTGAAATTATGCTTTCCATAGTCATCGCGACGCTGGGTCGAACCCACGAAATCGAAAGACTCCTGAGTTCGCTTGCAGGTCAGAAAACGGGAAGCTTTGAGATCATCGTCGTCGATCAAAACAGCGATGATCGGTTGGGAGCCATTCTCGACGCCTGGTCCGGCCGGTTGCACATCATCAGGGAACGGGCGGAGAGCCGTGGCGTTTGCCGTGCCCGCAACCTCGGCGCCAGTCTCGCGAGCGGCCAGTGGCTTCTCTTTCCCGACGACGACTGTTGGTATCCCGACGATTTCATCGCACAGTTCGATAGCCTGAGGTCGATCCAACCGAGCGATTTCTACAGCGGTCGCGCCGCCAATGTCGAAGGCAAGACCATCATGGGCAATTTTGAAAATGCTCCGACGTTCATCGACAGGAAGACCGTGTGGACGACGCTGATCGAGTGGGCAGTCATTATCCGCACCAGCGCATTCCGGGACGTCGGAGGCTTCGACGGGGAAATCGGCCCTGGTGCTGGGACAGGCTGGGGCGGTTACGAAGTTCAGGACATTGCCCTGAGGCTGCTGAAAGCGGGGCACCGGGGCTACTACATTCCGACGCTGATCGGCCACCATCCTGAAGATCACAGCGACCGGACCTCCGCCGCCAACGTTGCGAAGATGCGCGCCTACAGCATGGGCATGGGCTATGTTATGCGGAAGCACAATTACAGCATCAAGTTCTTCCTGCCTCATCTGATACGGCCGCTGATGGGCGTTGTCGTCTATACGCTGAGCGGAAAACCCGGCCTCGCAAGACGGTCTCGGGAAATCTTCTCCGGCCGCTGGTCTGGCTGGAAGAGCCTGCCGGCTTTTGGGAAGGGTTTATAGCGTCGATCGTGAAAGCACGGGAGCGGTCCTCATTTCGCTGCAGGAGCCAACATGCCGACGGGTTCACCATTGCCGGATAGGACCTGCGCGGCTCCCTTGAGCGCCAGCCGAAAGGCATCGTCAAAGCTGACACCTCGCGCCTGCCACCTCACCTCATGGGGCTTATTGTCCGCATTCTGCTGAATGTTCAGCCCCCATGTTGCGATCCAGCCTCCTTCGTTATCGCTCCAGTCCAGTTCGCCTGACAAGGGCACGACACCCGCGACCGGGTCCCCGCTTCCCCCCTCTTTCGAGGGAAAGATCGCGTCGATGCCGGTAAGATCGGATGCAGCACCGAATGCCTGTCGCATGGCCAGATCGCGGCCATTCTCTGCCGTCACTTGATAGGTCACGTCACCGCGGCGCACATTCAGTAGCACTTGGAGCACGGGCCGCTTGGCTAGCCACGGATGGAAACCGATCCTCCCCAGCAGATTATCGATCCGATCCTTGCGAAAGCGGCATGTGAGATCGTGAGGCCTGTCGTAAGTCCCCTGTTCGTCATGGACGGGCCGGTCCGCCAGCCGGTCGCGATAGGAAAATCCCTCGATATAGTCTGCAACATGTTCGCGAGCAGCTTGCATTTCCTTGCCGTCTGCCAGCCGTGAATTGCCCGACACGCGAGGAAGAACTTTTTCAAGGCAATCGACAAAGCCCTTGGCGCGATTTTCCGCGCCTTGGCCCGTTACGACACTGACGACTGCATAGACATCGTTTGGGGTAAATGCATCTGCCGACGGCGCGAAAAACGATCCCGCCAATAGCAGTGCGCAAAATTGGTAACTTGGATGTACAAGATGCCTCATCTCGACCCGTCCGCTGCTCCAAGCCTAAACTACCATATATGCCAGGATCGGGACAACGACGGCGCGAAGCTCAAGCCTTTCGCTGGACGACCTGCGGCGGCTTTTGCTAAGCTCCCGCCTACACTTTAACTCGCCACATCCATGGCAAATCGCAGGCAGGTTTCTCATGCCGAAGATCGATGTTGCGGCGGTGCCGAAACACAAAGGTACGCGCTATCCAGCCCCATTCAACGACCCCTGTGCAGAGCGTATACGGCAACGACTTGGGGATGCCGGAGGCCTAACGGATTTCGGGATCAATCTCATGCGACTTCCGCCGGGCAACTGGTCGAGCCAGCGGCATTGGCATTCGGAAGAGGATGAATTCGTCTACGTGCTCGAAGGCGAACTGACGTTGATCGAAGATGATGGCGAGACGGTGCTGCGCGCCGGCGATTGTGCAGCCTTCCCAAAGGCTTCGGGCAACGGTCACCACCTGATCAACAAGTCTGGCAGCACGGCAATTTACCTTGAGGCCGGAACGCGCTCGCCGACGGATCTCATCACCTGTTCCGACGTCGATATGATGAGCTCGAGCACCGATGGACGGTTCGTGCACAAAGACGGCATGCCCTATCCCGATGATTAGAATGCTTCCCGAGATGCTGTCATTCGGTTTCCCCTCCAAACGCTGAACGGCAGGATTACACCGCTTCCGCCAGCACCGGCGGATCGTAGCAGCAGGCGTCGGTTGATACGTCCATTTTGCAGCCGCTCGCATCGAGTGCGTCCTTAACCACCTCCACGAACAGGCGGCGGAACCACACCGAACGGCTGTCGGCCTGATCGACACGTCGATAGAGCATGGTCACCGGATCGGCCGGCAATTCAAACGGCGGCTTCGAAATCGTCAGATCGTGCAGTTGCGCCATGCAGCGGGCTATGGCTTCAGGAACCGTGGCGATAGCGGGAATGGCTTTCAGCGTCGTCGGCAGGGCTGAAAACCGAGGTACGGTCGCCACGACTTGGCGACGATGACCAAGGCGCGCAAGAGCAACATCGACACCGCTGGACGTGGCACCCTCAAGCGAAACGGTCACATGCGGCGCTGTAGCGAACTGCTTCAGGCTGAGGGGCGCCGCGCAATTCAGATGCCGCGCATCGTAGATGCACACGGACGCCTGCTCGAACAGCGGTGCCCGGACATGCCAGGAGGCGGGCTCGTCATGTACGGAGATGCTGAATTCAAACGCACCTTCGTCCAGCAGGCGCACGGCGTCGCGCCGATCGAAGCCCACGCTGGTCAGTCGGGCGTTCGGCGCAAGCTGACGTAGCCGCGCCACCAACGGCCCGAAGAACGAGGATTCGAGGTTGTCGCAGAGACCGATCCGGAACTCGCCATGCCAGTCAGCCGGATCGAAGGCGGCCGGCGGCCGAATGGCGCGCTCAATGCCGGAAAGCGCATCCTCTATCGCCGGCGCAATGGAAAGCGCCCGCGGCGTTGGTTGCAAACCGCGACCGACCCGCACGAACAACTCGTCATCCAGCGTCTCGCGCAACCGGCGAAGTGCTGCGGAAAGACCTGGCTGGCCGAGCAGCAGGCGCTCGGCTGCACGGCTGACGTTCCGCTCCTGCATCAGCACGGAAAAGGCGAGCAGCAGATTGAGATCGATTTTTCGTAGTACCGCATCATTCATCATCGTCAGTAATACCTGACATGGTTACTATCAATTTGCAATAGGGTTTGAAGATGTACATTTTCTCGTTCCCTGCCGCTTTCAACCTCCCAAAAGACGGCAGCACAGAAAGGAACGATTCCGATGACTTCATCCCAAACCCGAAGCGGGGCGGGATTGGCGTTGCTGCTGCTATGCGCCGCCAATTTCCTCGACGCCATGGACGTCTCCACCATCGGCGTGGCCCTGCCCGCGATCCAGAAAGAGCTGGGCATGCAGGCGACCTCGCTGCAATGGGCCGTCAGTGCCTATGTGCTTGGCTATGGCGGCTTCCTGCTGCTTGGCGGTCGCGTCGCCGATCTCTTCGGCCATCGTCGCGTCTTCTTATGGTCGCTCGGTGTGTTTGCTCTCGCCAGTATTGCCGGCGCTTTCGTCGATAGCGCCCCGACGCTCATCGCCGCCCGCCTGATCAAGGGCATCGCTGCCGCGTTCACGGCGCCGGCTGCCCTCGCGCTTCTGCTCTCCGTCTTCGGAGAAGGCAACGCCCGCGCCAAGGCGCTCGGCGTCTTCTCCTCGACCGGTGCTGCCGGCTTCGTGCTCGGTATGGTGCTGGGTGGAGCCGCCACCCTCATCAGCTGGCGGGCAACCCTCGTCATGGGGGCGCCGATCGCCATCCTCGCGCTGATCGTCGCCCCACTCGTCCTGCCCGCCGATCACAAGCGAAGCGGCTCGCGCGCTCGCTTTGATTGGGCTGGCGCCTTGACGATTACTCCCGGCTTGCTGCTCTTCGTCTTCGGCGTCACCAACGCCGCCGCTGACGGCTGGCAGGCCTTTGCGACCTGGGGCTCGCTCCTCGCCGCACTGATCCTGGTGGTGCTGTTCCTGATCGTGGAGTCGCGCCATCACGATCCGATGGTGCCGCTTGCCATGTTCCGCCGCGCAAGGCTCAGCCACGCCAATGCCATCGCCGCACTGTTCCAGGGCGCCTATGTCGGCTTCCAGTTCATCGCGACGCTCTATTACCAGAACGTCGTCGGCTGGTCAGCTTTTGCAACCGGCTTCGCATTTGCCATCGGCGGCACCTGCGTGATGTTCCTGGCTCCGCGCTTCGCAACCATCGGCCAGAACCGGGGCACCACCCTGCTGATGACCTTCGGCGTTGGGTTGCAGGCCATCAGCTATCTTTTCTGGGTTCTATCGGCCGGACACATCGACACCATGGTTCTTGTCGCCATCTCGCAGATCCTGCTGGGCGTCGGCTATGCCATGACCTATCCATCGATCCAGGTCGCGGCGCTCTCCGAAGTCAGCGATGACGAGTCCGGTCTGGCTTCCGGCATGCTCTTCGCCTCCTTCCAGATCGGCGGCGGCATCGTGCTGGCCGCGGCTTCAGCCGTGTTCAGCGCCGCACCGAGTTTCGGCTGGAACCCCTATATCGCCGGCATCGGTTTCGTGACGATCCTTGCCGCCGCAATCACGCTGCTTGCAGCCGTCGGCCCACGCTCATCCACCGCGAGGGCAGCGAATTATCAGGCTGCGGAGTAGCCCAAAGCGAAATGGCCCGCCTCAAAAGGCGGGTCATTTCTGCTCCGCGCCGGCAGCTTCTGCGGCACGGCGCAACAGAAGATCACGTTCCCTTTGATTTTCAGCAAGCGCGGCCGCCGCTTCAAAGGCTTGCCGCGCTTCTTCGTATCGGCCCAGTTTATAGAGAAGATCGCCGCGAACGCTCGGCAGAAGATGATAGTCCTTCAGCGCAGGCTCATCATGCAGACGTTCGATGATTGCCAATGCCGCTTGAGGCCCGTCAGCCATGCCGACCGCAACGGCACGGTTGAGCTCGACGACCGGAGACGGAATGCGATCGGCAAGCTCAGCATAGAGATCGGCGATCCGTCGCCAATCGGTTTCTGCCGCCGTATTTGCCCTAGCATGACAGGCAATGATCGCAGCCTGCAGGGCATAGGCCCCACCGGCTCCGCCAAGCTGCTGTACCCGCTTCAGAGCCAGCAAGCCGCGCTGAATCTGCAGCCGATCCCAACGAGCACGATTTTGTTCGAGCAGAAGGATCGGATTGCCGTCGGCATCCGTCCGCGCCGCAGAGCGGGAAGCGTTGAGCTCCATCAAGGCCAGCAGTGCATGCGCCTCCGGCTCCATCGGTGCGACGGATATGAGCACGCGACCCAACCGCAGTGCCTCCTGGCATAATTGCAATCGAAGCCAGTTTTCGCCGCGCGCGGCCGTATAGCCCTCGTTGAAGATCAGGTAGATCACCTCGAGCACCGAGGCCAGCCGTTGCGACAGCTCGTCGCCGTGCGGCGTTTCATAGGTTAGCCCCGATTCAGACAATGTCTTCTTGGCGCGGACGATGCGCTGCGCGATCGTCGCGTCCGACACCAGAAATGCCCTGGCGATCTCTTCCGTCGTCAGGCCGCAGATCATCCGCAGCGCCAGCGCTACGCGCGCTTCGCGCGAAATCAGCGGATGACAGGCAGTGAAGATCAGCCGCAACATCTCATCGCCGATATCGTCATCGAGAGGGGTGTCTAGATCGGGCATGATCTGCTCGTCCTCCTCCATCTCGCGAACGATCATCTCGTGTTTGTGGTCAAGCATCCGGCGGCGGCGCAGGTGATCGAGCGCCCGACGTTTGGCCGTCGTCATCAGCCACGCACCGGGGCGCTCGGGGATGCCAGTTTCCGGCCATCGCTCCAACGCCGCAATCAATGCTTCCTGAGTGAGATCCTCCGCAAGCGGCACATCGCGCAGCAATCGCGCCAGACTGGTGATCAGCCGCGGCTGCTCGACCCGCCAGACGGCAAGGATCGCCCTATGGGTGCCGGCGGCCGTCAAGGCCGCCTGCCCCGATGAGGGATCGAAGGCATCATGCCCTGGCTTCGGCGAGCGGGTCGCATACGCCCTCGGCATTTGCCTCGAAGTATGGTCGAACCTCGCAAGTGCCTTCCCAGCCGGGCATGAGATCCTTGTGCAGCTGCATGAATTCGACCGCCAAGGCAACGGCCTCTTCCTTGCTTTGCAGCTCGAAGATCGCATAGCCGCCGACGACCTCCTTGGCCTCGACGAAGGGGCCGTCGATAACGCTCAGCTTGCGATCCTTGATCGTGACGCGCGCGCCGGTCTCAAGCGGCATCAGCCCCGCCGTATCGATCATGCGACCGGCCTTGATTTCCCGATCGGCAAGCTTGTGAATGGCCTCCATCAGCGCTGGTGACGGCTGCATGAAATCCTTGGCAATGACGATAGACATGAAACGCATGGAAAAATCCTCCGGGAGCGGGACGTCGGCACCATTGCCGCTCAACAAGCCCGCTCATAGTGACAACGAAACAGCTTTTTGAAAATCGACAGTCTCTTCAAAAAAAATGCATCGCGGCCAAGACGCCCTTCCGGGCGATGCCGTTCATCGGGATCGGCGTCTGTCGAACACCATGAACGACGTCTGAAAAATCGCAATCGAGGGACCTCGCAACCCGCCGTATCGCTTTGTTGACTTCGCATGACCATTGCAAGATTGTGAGGCAAGATAGGACCTGCGGACTTCGAAGATAAGCGCCTCCCCAGGGGCACCGCCTTCAGCAAAGCTCCGAGGCAACATGGCGGGAGCTTGTTTCTATGTTCGACCATATCTCGATCGGCGTCAAAGACCTGGCACGGGCGCAGGCATTCTACGATGCTGCATTGGCACCGCTCGGCTACGAGCGCTTGAGCAATTTCGATGGCACGGTCGGCTATGGTGCGGAACGCGCCCAGTTCTGGGTCAGTGAAGTGGAGCGACCGGTCCCGGCCGACCGCGGCTCGGGCTTGCATTTCTGTTTTGTCGCGCCCAGCCAGGAAGCGGTTGACGGCTTCTACGCCGCCAGCATTGCCAATGGCGGCGCAGACAATGGCAAGCCGGGCATCCGGCCGGATTACAGCCAGTTCTACTATGCCGCCTTTATCATCGATCCCGATGGCTATCGGCTCGAGGCCTATTTCAAGACCGGCGAATAGGCGCCACTGCAAAGCAGTTCACTCACAGCTGAACTTTTCCTTCGTGGCTGATGAAGCATCAGCCAGCGGACGGCTGTTCTGCCTTATGTCTCTTCAATCGGCATATCTGCGCCGTCAAATCGGCATGTCGCCGTCATCATTTCGATCACAATGCCGATCGTGCTCAGCGAAGCCCATTACTTGGCGGGTACGTTCTGGGCTGGCGTCCGTCGTTGGCGCTCTTTGCATCCGCCATGACGGCACTTGGCCCTATTTCTCCATGACATCATTCGAAAGCTGAAAAAAGCAACGATAGCGACACTCTACAGCTAGGCCGGATCGGCGAATTCACCCACTGGCGGGGAGGAAGGAACAGCGAGTTTCCGGCGCAAGCACCAGTGTTCAAACTTCAGTTGTTCAGGTGAGTGTCAGGAATGGTCGCCAAGGTCGCGGCTTTCGCAACCAAAACTGCGCCCCGCGGTTAGCGTTTTCCGGCCCGATCGACCGGATACGCCTCGGAGAAAACCATTGAACGACGACAAGACCTCATCTGGCCGACGCCTCGTCAGGCCAGCCATCGGCAGCGTCACATTATGCCTCCTGGTCACCCTCTATGTGCTTGTTGTCACCAACCGGACGTTCTGGACCAAGTCTTCCGACTATTTCTCCGCCGAACCTGCTGCTTTCGCCGCCTTTGTGGCGGGCATTTCCGCCGGTATAATGGGCCTGTTCATCCTTTTCTCCGCCAAATACGTCACCAAACCCGTCCTGATCTTCTTCGTCCTCGTGGCGTCGGTATCCTCCTGGTTCAACGACCAGTTCGGCGTGATCATCGACAAGGAAATGATCCGCAATGCGGCGGTGTCGACGGGTGCCGAAGCCGGACACCTGATTACGGCGCGCTTCGCGACACATGTATTGTTGACCGGCGTTCTCCCCTCGCTGCTGATCGTTTGGGCGCGGATTATCCACCGTCCAATTCTGAAGAAACTCGCACACAACACCATCATCATTCTTGCCTGCTCCGCGGTCTTCGTCATTGCCGGCACCACCTTCTACAAGACCTATGCCGGCATCGGCCGCGCCCACCGCGACCTGATGGATACCCTCAATCCGGTAATACCGGTCGCAAGCGCCGTGCGTTACGTGATCGATGTCCAGCGGAACGCCAACGTCGTCGCCCAGCCCCTGGGAACGGATGCCCGCAAGGTCGGCGTCGCCGATAACGGCAAGCCGCGCGTGACGATCATCGTGGCGGGTGAAACGGCCCGCGCACAGAACTTTTCGCTCGGGGGTTACGGCAGGATAACCAATCCGGAGCTGGCAAAGCGCAATGTCGTCTACTTCCCGAACACCAGCAGCTGCGGGACGGCAACGGCAACATCGATCCCCTGCCTGTTCTCCGTCTACACGCGCGAACAATACAGCTATCGCAAAGGGCTGGAGACGGAAAACCTGCTCGACGTGCTGACCCATGCGAAGGTCAATGTGACCTGGCTGGACAACGATACCGGCAGCTACGATGTGGCGGACCGCATCCCATACACCTATTTGCCGCCCTCGAACGATCCGCGCTTCTGCAAGGACGGCGAATGCCGGGACGAAATCCTCGTCGACAAGGTCGATGGCTGGCTGGACAACGTGAAAGGAGACAGCGTTCTCGTGCTGCATCAACTGGGCAGCCACGGCCCAGCCTATTACCAGCGCTATCCGGAGGAGTTCCGCCGTTTCCGACCCGATTGCCGCTCCAATGATTTCAGCTCCTGCTCGCGGGAAGAAATCACCAATGCCTATGACAATACGATCCTATACACCGATCATCTCGTATCGATGATCATCGACAAGCTGAAGCAGCGCTCGAATTCGGTCTCCGGCGCCGTGCTGTACTTCTCGGATCACGGTGAGTCGCTCGGTGAAAACGGCATCTACCTGCACGGCGCGCCCTATATCATCGCGCCGGTACAGCAGACGCAGGTGCCGATGCTGGTCTGGATGGCCGACGATCTGGCGAAGGTGGCAGGCTACGATATGGCCTGCATGTCGAAGCGCGCCGCTCAAGGCGTACATTCGCACGACAATATCTTCCACAGCGTCCTGGGGATGATGGACATATCGACGAAAGTCTACGATCCCGCGCTGGATCTGTTCGCCGCCTGCCGCACGCCATCGAACAAGCTGGCGCTGAACTGAGGAAAGACCTGTGCAATCGGCGGCAGCAGCTCTGCAGCCGCCGGTCTCACAGGGTTGTTCAAAGCCGCTTGGGCTGCCGGATCGTCCGCTCGTTTTCGACGTTGCCGGTATTGAGTGTTGTATTGCGCTCGAACAGTACGACCTCGCATGTCGGCTCGGCCACAGGGCAATGCTCGACGCCATGCGGCACGATGATGTATTCGCCCGGCCCAAGCACGACGTCCCCGCCGTTTTCCTCGCGCAGCTTCATGCGCAGCGTGCCCTTGACGACGAGGAACAGCTCGTCCTCTTCCTCATGATGGTGCCAGTGGAATGCCCCTTCCAGCTTGGTAAGCTTGATCTGAAAATCATTGATATCGCCACCGACACGCGGACTCCATGTCTCATCGAAGGCTGCAAAGGCTTTGGTAAGATTGACTTTTTTCAATGCGACCATGTGTTTCCTCCCTTGATCCAACTGCACTGACGTCGAAGCTAATATTGGCGTGAGCGCTACCGATCGCAACGCCGGCGCTGCCGAATACCGACGGTTGCCATCGGCATATCGAATTCTTCGAAGGTTTCAGCCGAAACTTTCCGGGTAGTGGATGGTCGGGAGCGACACTACATGCTGTCACAACATTATCATTTCGACACATGACAGGAAAAATCATGACGACAAAAAATGTCGAATTCGGACTCGATACCTTCGGCGACGTCACCTTCGATGGCAACGGAGCGCCGCTTCCGCATGCCCAGGTTCTTCGCAACGTCGTCGAGGAAGGCGTCCTGGCCGACCAGCTCGGAATAGACTTCTTCGGCATCGGCGAACATCATCGCGAGGATTTCGCGGTCTCCTCGCCGGAGACGATTCTGGCCGCCATCGCCAGCCGCACATCGAAGATCCATCTGGGATCGGCCGTGACTGTGCTGAGCTCGGATGACCCGATCCGCGTCTTCCAGCGTTTCTCGAGCCTCAACGCGGTCTCGAACGGCCGCGCCGAAGTCATTCTTGGCCGCGGCTCGTTTACGGAATCCTTCCCGCTGTTCGGCTTTGAGCTGTCGCAGTACGAACAGCTCTTCGAGGAAAAGCTCGATCTGTTCGCCGCCCTGCTCAAGAACGAGCCGGTGAATTGGCAGGGCAGTATCCGCCCGCCGCTGCGCAACCAGAAGGTCTTCCCGACCATCGAAAGTGGCCAGCTGAAGACCTGGATCGGTGTCGGTGGCAGCCCGGAATCGGTCGTGCGTGCCGCTCGTTACGATCTTCCGCTGATGCTGGCGATCATCGGCGGCAGCCCCTATCGCTTCCAGCCTTATGTCGACCTTTATCACCGCGCCTTCGAACAACTGGGCAAGCCGGTGCAGCCGGTCGGCATCCACTCGCCGGGCTACATCGCCGAGACGGACGAGCAGGCGCGCGAGGAGCTATGGCCCTGCTTCAAGGCCATGCGTGACCGCATCGGCCGCGAGCGCGGCTGGCCGCCCATGACGCGCGCCGAATTCGACAACGAGATCGAAAAGGGTTCGCTCTATGTCGGCTCACCGGAGACGGTGGCCGCCAAGCTTACGCCGGTCATCAAGACGCTCGGCATCGATCGCTTCCAGCTCAAGTACAGCGCCGGAGGGCTCGGCCATGAGAAGATGATGCGGTGCATCGAGCTCTACGGCCAGAAGGTGACCCCCGCCGTGCGCGCCGCTCTGGCGGCATAATCCGGGGCGGGTACCCTGCCCTGACCATATTGATCGCTCGGCTCAACGGGCGCTTCGCATCACAGCGAAGCGCCCGTTGTTTTTTGCTGTCATTTTTTTGAAGTAAATGCTACAGATATTGGAATTAGTAGCATTCACTACGAAGAATAGATCATGCCGGAAAAGACGCAAAAGCCTCACACTTTCGACGACCGCGTTCTCGGAGTAATCGAAACGCTGGCGCCGGCGGAACAGCGCATCGCACGCTTCTTCGTCGACCAGAAACAGGCCGTCCTGCTGAATTCGGCCGCCCAGATCGCGCAGCTCGCCGGCACCAGCGACGCAACGGTCGTCCGCACCGCCCGCGCCCTCGGTTTCGACAGCCTGTCGTCATTGCGCGCTGCCCTGCTTGCAGAGCTGACCGGAACGCCCTCGCCCGGCGCGCGGTTGGAGCGAACGCTGGCGGAAACCGGCAGTCAGGCCGGCAATGCGCTTCGCCATGTCGTCGATATGCATGAACAAGCATTGGGCGTCATGCGGCAAGAAGCGTTTGCCGCCAGCTTCGAGCGCTGCGTCGACATTCTGGCGGGGGCTGCCCGACGCCACGTCTTCGGCATTGGGCCATCGGGCGCCATGGCCGATTATGCCAGCCTGCAGTTCAATCGCATCGGCCTGCCGACAAACGCGCTCTCTGCCTCCGGCGTGGCGCTCGCCGATCGCCTTCTCTGGATCGGTGCCGGCGACGTCGTGCTGATGATCGCCTATGCACCGCTTTACCGCGAAGTGGAGGTGCTGCTCGAACATGCGGGCCGTCATCGCGTGCCCGTTATTCTGATCAGCGACGACCTTGGCCTACTGGTTGCCGACAGGGTCGCCGAAGTCCTGCCCGTTCCGCGTGGCAACGCCGGCCACCTTGCCATGCATGGCGGCACCATGGTGCTGGTCGAGGCGTTGATCGTGGCACTCGCCGCAAAAGACCGCGATACCGCCATAGATAGCCTCGACCAACTCAGCCAGCTGCGCGGCGCCATCGACAAGTCATGGAGCAAGCGCGGCACGAGGAAACGCAAATGAACGACAAGCCGCTCGGCGCTCAGGAGCGTCGTTCTTGCAAGCTCATCTGGCACTCAAGAAAATTGCCCGCTAAATCACATGACAATTCAAAGCCCTAAACGTCATTCGGGAATCAACTCATGAACAGCCTCACACCCATTCTATCCACGGTGACGGCATCCTTTCTCGGCTCGTTCGTCGAGGTCGTCGAAGCCTTCACCATCGTTCTCGCAGTCGGCGTCACCCGTAGCTGGCGTCCGGCGCTGACAGGCGCAGCACTTGCGCTGGCCGTGCTGGCGGCGCTCGTCCTGATCTTCGGGCCACTGCTTGCGCTGATACCGATCGAAATATTGCAGTTGGTCGTCGGCGTTCTGCTGATCCTCTTCGGCATGCGCTGGCTGCGCAAGGCGATCCTTCGTTCGCTCGGCGTCATCGCCCTGCATGACGAGCAGGCGGCCTTCTCCAAGGAGACGGCGGCATTGCAGGCACAGTCCACCGATCGCCGCGCCGATTATCTCGCCGGTCTCGCCGCGTTCAAAGCGGTACTGCTGGAGGGCGTGGAGGTGGTCTTCATCGTCATCGCTGTCGGCGGGGCGCATGGGCTCACGCTCTATGCCGGCCTCGGCGCGCTCGCCGCCTTCGTACTCGTGATGATGATAGGGCTTCTGGTTCATCGGCCGCTCGCCACCGTGCCGGAAAATACCCTCAAATTCGTCGTCGGCCTCATGCTCACCAGCTTCGGCATTTTCTGGACCGGCGAAGGCATCGGTGCACATTGGCCGGGAGAGGATCTCGCCTTGATCGCCATATTCGCGATCGTCTCCCTCGCCTCCTACGCCATCATCCGCGCCATGCGCGGCAATTCCACCGTAAAGGCAGCCCAATGACCGTCCTGCGTATCGCCCTGTCCGAGCTGATCGGCATGTTCATCGATGACGGCAGCCTTGCCACCCTCTGCCTCATCCTCATCCTCGTCATTGTCGGCGCGGTGGAGTTTCTCGCCATGCCGCCGCTTGCTGGCGGGCTTCTGCTGCTGGTCGGGTGCCTCGCCATCCTGCTTTACAGCGTCCGTCGCGCCGTGAAACGATGAGATTCACAATCCTCTGCAAGGGCTTGGATTTGCAGGGGGTTGTCACGATACCTGTCGAAGAACCTTAACTCTCGACAGAACTCTTCGCAGATGCGAAGAATTCGGCACGCCAAGCGCAAAGGAGAACCGGCATGAGCAGCGCCTATCCCGAAGTCTACCTGGTACGGCACGGACAGACGGAATGGAGCCTTTCCGGCCGGCATACCGGGCGCACGGATATTCCATTGACCGCCGCCGGCGAAGACGCCGCCCGCAAGGTGGCCGGCCGCCTGCCATCAATCGATTTCGCCGCCGTCTGGTCAAGCCCGTCCCAGCGCGCGCAAAACACCTGCGCGCTCGCCGGCTTCGGCGACCGGCGCATCGTCAAGGACGATCTCGCGGAATGGGACTACGGCGCCTATGAGGGCATCACCACCAAGGCAATCCTTGCGGAGCGCCCGGGCTGGCAGGTCTTTCGCGATGGTTGCCCGAATGGCGAGGCAGCGGCCGATGTCGGCGCACGCGCCGACAGGATCATCAGCGAGCTTCGGGCCATCAACGGCCCGGTGCTGATCTTCTCGAGCGCCCATTTCCTGCGCGTCTTCGCCGCCCGCTGGGTCGGTCTGCCACCGGAAGGCGGTGCGCATCTTGTTCTCGATACCACAAGCATCAGCGTGCTTGGCTATGAGCATGATCTGACCGAGCCGGTCATCCGCCGCTGGAATGAAATCTGACGACGTCGCATCCCATCAACAAATCGAGCGGCTCAAGGCCGCTCGATATTTTTCAAGAACTCGATCTTCAGCCGCTTACCAGGCCTTGAGGCCCAGCAGCTTCTCGCCGAGCGGCGTCAGCTTCGCTGTCGTCGCATTGTGCTTTTCCCATTCGCGGGGATCGCCGGGAAAGGCGTCGCGCTTCGGGGAGTCCAGTTCCCGCCAAAGGCGGATACGTTCCTCGCGTTCAGCGACATTATCGTATTCTGCCGGATGCATGGAGATGTATTGCGCCATGCGAACGCGGTTGTCGGAATGGTTCGGACGGACACCATGCGCGAGCAGCGAGTTGAAGATCATCAGATCGCCCGGTTCCATGTCGATATTGACGACCGACAGGCCGGTCATGTCGGGATGCATCGGATCGCGATCCTCAGGCTGTGTCTTTTCCCATCGATCGAAATGCTCGAAGAGCTCCGGCACGCACTGGAAGCCACCAACGTCGCCATCCTGCTTCTTGAGACTCAGGACGGCCTGAACACCGATGGGCATCGGACGGATCGAGGTGTCGACATCCCAATGAATGAAGCCGTTCGGATTGCCCTTCACTTTCTTCGGCGGATTGAGATTGGCGCGATCGATGGTGACCCAGAGATCCTCGCGATCCCAGATGTCGACGAAGACATCGTAGATGCGCTTTTCCATGCGGTTGTCCCAAAGATACTGGTGATTGTAGATCTCCAGCATGCCGGTATTGTTGAGTTCTTTCATCTTGTGCTCGCGCCGCTGTGGCGCATACCAGGTCGAAGGGTCGCTCGGATCCTTCTCGTCAAAACGCCAGAGAAGTTCGACAAGCCGTTCGACATTCGCCTGCGGCACAGCCTGGCGAACAATCACATAGCCCTTGGTGATCCAATGCTGCCAGTCGTCCTTCGACAACACCCTGAGCGGCAATGTCTTCTGGATATCCTTCAGTTGCGTCGTGACTGCGGAAGCGGTCGGGTGAGCATCTCTTTTCAAGGCTGGCTGCATCTGTTTCCTCCATCTGGCTACCCCTTTGATTTCGGGTGACGCAAATGTTCTAGCCGCGTTCGCTGGCATGATGTTGCCCGGCCATGGCCAATTCTGATACTATTCTGGCCTTCGCTATTCTATGGACGCGCTATGAGGCCCTATCTCGAAGTCCTGTCTCGCCCACCCGAAGCATCGTGGAGCATGCTGAACCGCAGGCTGGACGATTGCATTCCTTTCCAGTGGCATCATCATCCGGAATTCGAACTGACGCTGACGTTGAACTCGATCGGCCAGCGTTTCATCGGCGATCACAGTGGCGACTATGACGACGGCGATCTCGTGCTGGTCGGCCCCAACCTGCCGCACAGCTGGGCCTCGCGCGCCAAGATCGAGGAGAAGAAGCCGCACATCGCGCTCGTGCTCTGGTTCCATCGCGATTGGCTGCTACAGATAACGGGCGGAGCCGTGGAATTTCGACCCATCGAGGCAATGCTGCGGCGTGGCGATAACGGCCTTCATTTTTCGAATGATGCGGCGGCAGCCGTGCGGCCAGCCTTCGAGACGATCTTCGAAAAACCGCCGGTCGAACGCCTGCTGTCGTTGCTCGGTATTCTCGTCACGGTGGCAGAGGACCGGCAGGCAATGCCGCTCGCCAGCACGCCAGCCCAAGCACCGGACGCCAGGGAAAGCCGCGAACGCATCGACCGCGTGCTGACGCATATGCATCTTCACTATGCCCGTGCGATCAGCCTTGGCGAGCTGGCGGATATCGCCGCGCTCAGTGTCTCCGGCCTGCACCGCATGTTCCGGCGCCACACTGGCGTGGCCATTTCCGACTATCTGATGCGCATGCGCATCGGCGACGCCTGTGCCCGCCTCTCCTCCACGGAGCAAGCCATTCATCACATCAGCGATGCCGCCGGCTATGCCTCGCTCGCCAACTTCAATAGGCAGTTCAAGGCGCTGAAAGGCATGACGCCGCGCGAATACAGGGCGATGTTCGTCAGCCGCTGACGGATGACGTCGCCAGCGCATGTGCGATTCTCACCGCCGCCGCATCCGCCCCCTCGGCATCCATTCGGGCGATGCCGAACAGCAGACCAGGCCGCGCCGGCCCCAGATGCAGCGACGACATCGCACGCAGCGCAAAGCCGTGAGCATTGACGCTGCGCATCGCCGCGATGTCATCGACAGTTTCATCCCGGAACCAGCTTGCCAGCTGCAGCCCTCCCGACCCTGCGCCGATGCAAAGCCACTCGCCGCAATGACTGTTGAGGGCGGCAACGGAAGCGGCCATGCGTTCGGCATAGACGCTATTCATACGGCGTAGATGGGCGCGAAAACGTCCCTCGCGGATAAAGTCGGCAAGCGCCGCCTGAATATGGACCGGCACGATCGCGCCTCTCAGCCGCTGCGCCGCCTCGACGGACGCCACCAGCCTTGAAGGCACCACGGCATAGGCGACACGCAGCCCCGGCGCGAGGGTTTTGGAAAACGTGCCGACATAGGCGACGACTTCACCGCGGTCGATCCCCTGCAACGCAGCAATCGGTCGAGACTCATATTGGAATTCGCTATCGTAATCGTCCTCGATCACGATAGCACCTCTGCTGCGCGCAAACTCGAGCAGCGCAAGGCGGCGGGAAAGGCCCATCGTCGCGCCGGTCGGATATTGGTGCGATGGCGTGACGTAGATAAGCCGTGGCGGTGGCCCGACCGCACGCCCGATGTCGATACCCTCGGCGTCGCAAGGAACAGGCACCAGCGTCGCACCTGCCATGCGGAACAATGCGTGGGCCGTGGCATAGCCCGGATCCTCTATCCAGACGACGCCGTCATTGGGATGCTCCGCCCAAAGCAGGATGCTGGTCAGCAGATTGATCGCCGCACCTGTAGTCGGCACGATCACCACCTGTTCGGGCCTCGCAATCACGCCGCGGGTCGTTGCGATATGGTCGAGGATCGCCTCCCGCAGCTCGCGGATGCCGCCATGCGCGCCGTAGCCAAGATCGTGCACCCGCAACGAACGACCGCGCGCGCCGAGATAGCGTGCCCAGGCCGCATGGGGAAACGCCTCAACATCGGGAACCCCCGGTTCGAACAATCCACCGGTGGCGAATTCCGTGGTCTGAGGCAGCTTGGACCTGAGCGCCACGGATTGCCCCAGCAACGGTGATGGAAACGCCGAGACCCGGGTCGCGGCCCCTGTCGTCGACTGCAGATAGCCTTCCGCCTTCAAGCGGTCATAGGCACTGACGACGGTCGAACGCGCGACGCTGAGGGCAATCGCCAGCGCCCGCGTTGAAGGCAAGCGCTGTCCCGCCGTCATTTGGCCGTGCAGGATGCGATCGCGCACCACGCGATAGACTTGCCCCTCCAGATCGCCCGCGGAGCGGTCGATATCGGCCCATTGCACCACGGACACCATGAGACCTCAACTGGTCTGCTAAAAATTGAAGAACTGGCTATATATATCATACCTCTTTGCTGACAGAGATCAATGGCACAACGGAGAAGAAGCCATGAGCGATCACCTGCCACCATCGTCAGCGGACTACCCCACCACAGAACGGACTCGTGTGCGGCGCAGCCCGAAACGCGGCACGCATGCGCGCGCCGACGTGCATGCCATTCTAGACGCCTCACCCCTCTGTCATGTCGGATATGTCATCAACGGCGCCCCCTATGTGACGCCGACCTTGCATTGGCGCGAAGGCGATTATGTCTACTGGCACGGCTCCTCCGCCAGCCGCTTCCTGCGCGCTGCCGAGGACATGTCAGTCTGCCTGACCTGCAGCATCATGGACGGCTATGTGCTTGCCCGCTCTGCCTTCAATCATTCGGTCAACTATCGTTCGGCGATGGTCTTCGGAACGGCTCGACTGGTCGACGATCCCGATGAAAAGAACCATGCTCTGCGCCAACTCATCGAGGATCTGTTTCCCGGGCGGTGGGAGAGCCTGCGACCGATGACCACGCAGGAGGTCAAGGCGACGTCGGTGCTGCGAATGAAAATCGACGAAGCCACCGCCAAGATCCGCAACGCTCCGCCAGGCGACATCGACGAGGCAAGCTACCCGGTCTGGGCCGGCGTATTACCGATAGCAAGCCATCTGGCAACGCCGGAAGCTGCCCCCGGCATGCCCGGCAATATTGAGCTACCACAAGCGCTGGCAGACCTGATAGCATCGGGCCGAATTCGCTGACCTGCATTCGAAGACCAAAGGACGTTAATATGGATCTTGCCAACTGGAGCGGCGTGCATCGCCCCGAACGGACCACCCTCGAAGGTCGCTATGTCAGGATCGAGCCGCTCGATCCGGCACGACATGGCGCCGAGCTGTTTGCCTCGGCTCAGGCTCCCGGCGCCGCCGATCGCTTCCGCTATCTCTTCGAAGATGCTCCGGCCGATTATGCAGCCTTTTCACCCTGGCTTGAGAAAGCCTCCTCCGGCACCGATCCTTTGTTCTTCGTAACGATCGACAAGCGAACCGGTCGTGTCGAAGGCCGGCAGGCATTGATGCGGATCGACAGCACGCATGGCGTCATCGAAATCGGCAGCATTCTCTGGGGGCCAGCGATCGCCCGCAGCCGGGTGACGACCGAAACACTCTATCTCTTCGCATCCTACGTCTTCGACACGCTCGGATATCGCAGATTCGAATGGAAGTGCCACAATCTCAACGAGCCGTCGAAGCGTGCCGCCGAACGTTTCGGCTTCACCTTCGAAGGTATCTTCCGTCAGCATATGGTCGCCAAGGGCAAGAACCGGGACACGGCCTGGTTTGCCATAATCGATACCGACTGGCCGAAGCTGAAGGCCGGTTATGAGCGCTGGCTCGATCCTGCGAATTTCGACGAGGCGGGCAATCAGAAGACCAAACTGACGTTTGGGTAGACAAGCCCTCTAAGCAGCCGTTCTCGCTACACAGGTTTGCGAAAATAAACAACGCGCTGGGTTTCCACGAAGCCGAGCGCGGCGTGGAATGCATGGCTCTCGAGATTGTCGATCAGCGCATCGGAAGCAAATTCGGAACAGCCGGCTGCCCTTCCCCAGCCGGCAACGGCCTGACAAAGCGCCGCGGCCACACCCTTGCGTCGATCCTCGCGACGAACATAGATGCCTTCAAGAAACAGGACTGGCGAGGTTTCGCAGCCGTTGACGTAATCGTGCCGCAATGTCGCTTCAGCAAAACCGACAGAATGGCCCAAAGCATCGATAGCCACGAACCCGACACTGCCTTCAGCCGAACAGATCTCTTCGATCTCGGAGCGGTGATATTCGAGCGAACGATGGGGCCAGAGCTCCGCGCGCAAACGCGCCCAGGCATCCCAATACCGATCTCCGGCAATCTCGATCCGCATGCTGCTATCCCCTTCAACGTTTTGCGGGCCGCCAGTGAAGACGGAAAAATTTCACTTTCGACTCCACAATCATCGCGCTACATATCGCGCTTGCTCACGCGAAAATTATTCGATGATCAATATCTGAGGACGATGGCATGACATTTCAAAGCAGTTCGCGTCTTTACGCTGCTGTTTCAGCTCTTCTATGGCCGGCGATCTTCTGCGGCGGTTTGGTTGGCGCCTATTTCGCCTTCGAATCGAACATGCATCTCCTTTGGTTCAATGTCGTCTATCTCTCGACCGTGGCGGTAATTGCGCTGTTCGAGCGCCTCATGCCCTACGAGAGAACCTGGCAGAAGCGCGATGGCGAAACCTTCAACGATATCGCCCATACGCTGCTGAGCAAGGGAGGCGTACAGATCGCTGCCGCCATCGGCACGTCCTTCCCCATGGCTGTAGCGATCGTTGCGCAGCCGGTGCTGAGCTATCATTCCCGCTTCTGGCCGGACCAGTGGCCGATGATATTCCAGGTGGCGTTGGGTCTCGTCATCGCCGAATTCGGCCTCTACATGGCGCATCGCCTCGCCCATGAGCATTTGTCGCTTTGGCGCTTCCATGCGCTGCATCACAGCGTGGAGCGCCTATGGGTCATCAACACCGGTCGCTTCCATATCATCGACTCGCTCTTCAAGATCGCGCTCAGCCAGATTCCGCTCTACCTGCTCGGCGCGCCGCTGCCTGTCTTTTTGTGGATCGGAGCCGTGACAGCCACCATTGGCCTGCTCACGCACTGCAATGTCGATATGCGCACCGGCCCGCTTGACTGGATATTCTCGACGCCACGCCTGCATCGCTGGCATCATTCCAAGCTGCTTTCAGAGGGCAACACGAATTACGGCGAAAATCTTGTGATCTGGGATCAGATCCTCGGCACCTTTTATAATCCGCCGCGCCCTTCCTCCACGGATATCGGCATCACCGGCAAGGTCGCCAAGGGCTTCCTCGCCCAGATCGCGCAACCCTTCTCCAAGAAGGGCCGCAAGGAAATCATCGGCAAGAAGCCGAAAGAGCTCATTCTGAAGGAAGAGCAAGCGGCAAAGGCAGCAGCAGCGGCTGCGACCCAGCGCGACAGCGGGCGAATGCGCAAAAGCAGCTAGAACACGCGGTGCTGGAACATCGGGAGATATCGGCCCAACCTCCCGTTGGTTTGCGTCGTTTGAGCTGTGGATAGCAACATTCCGAAAAATTCCGACCCGATAACGCACGTAATTACGTTTCAAACCGGCAAGATATTGTCATTTAACGTGTATTGAAAAAGCCCCCCCAGGGGATTACCTAGGTCCACGTCAATTGTTCGTGATGAAAGATTAGGAAAATCATTGAGATGGAAGGGAGGTTCAGCACAGAATACCTCAAGCAACTTCATAGAATATTTTATATTTCTAGAGAGATAGACCGCCTTGAGCGAGAATTCATCAAGCAAGGCATAGCACATTTCCATGTTTCCGGCGCCGGACATGAGTCGACGGCGCTGCTCAACGAATTCCTCCAGGAAGACGACTGGCTGCACCTACACTATCGCGACAAGGCCCTGATGCTGGCGCGCGGCATGCCAATCCGAGAGTTTTTCTCAAGTCTTCTTGCCACCGCCAATTCCCATTCCGCCGGCCGGCAGATGAGCGCGCACCTTTCCTCCCGCGCTCTCAACATCACTTCGATCGTCGGCCCGGTCGGTAATAATGCTTTGCACGCGGCCGGCGTCGGCGCAGCGCTGAAAAACCGGCCCGGCAAGCCGATCGCCATCTGTTGCGTCGGCGACGGCACAACCCAGCAAGGCGAGTTTGTCGAAGCCGTGGCCGAGGCTGTGCGCAGCCAGTCCCCCGTCGTCTTCATTATCGAGGACAATAGTTTCTCGATCTCGACCCGAACGAGCAAGCAGACCTTTTTCGACCTGCCCGGCGGCCCTGCCTCCTCGTTTTATGGCGTAGACATCATTCGCACCGACGGCGACGATCTGACAGCCTCGCGGGAGGCTTTCCGCAAGGCTGTTCGCCAAAGCCGCGAAAGCCGCGCACCGAGCATCGTGCTTCTCAATGTCGAGCGCCTGTCCGACCACACCAATGCCGACGATCAAAAGACCTACCGTACGACACTGGAAATCGAGACGAGTTCCGCCCGCGATCCGCTTCCCAATCTGCGCGCACTGCTGAAAGATGCCGGCATCGATGCCAGCGAGCTTGAGAAAATCGAGCTGGAGCTGACGGCAGAAGTGCAGGTCGAAGCCGGCCTCGCCCGCAGGGAGGATGCTCCCACGGTCGAACCGGAAGCAAAGGCTCCCTACCCTGCATCCTTCCGCAATGCAGCTGAATATCGCGGCAATGAACGCGAAGCGACGCTGACAATGCGCGAGGCGTTGAACGACGTCCTCGAACGCCAGCTCGCCGCCAATCCCGACGTCGTGCTCTTCGGCCAGGATATTGAAGATCCGAAGGGCGACGTCTTTGGCGTCACTCGCGGCCTCAGCACGAGATACCCGGACCGCGTGCGCAACGCCGCGCTGACCGAATCGACGATCGTCGGAACCGCCGTCGGTCGCGCACTTGCGGGGCAGCGTCCTGTCGCCTTCCTGCAGTTCGCCGATTTCCTGCCGCTCGCCTACAACCAGATCGTCTCGGAAATGGGCAGCATGTTCTGGCGCACGAATGGCGCCTGGGAAGCCCCCGTCATCCTGATGGTCAGCTGCGGCGGCTACAAGCCGGGCCTCGGCCCGTTCCATGCTCAAAGCTTCGAGAGCATGCTGGCGCACACGCCGGGCATAGACGTCGTCATGCCCTCCAGCGCCGGCGATGCGGCTGGTCTGCTCAACGCCGCCTTCCAATCGCGGCGCCCCACCGTCTTCATGTATCCCAAGGCGGTACTCAACAATTCCGACGGTCGTACCTCGCCCGACCTCGACAAACACTTCGTCCATCCCGGACTGTCGCGCCATGTCGCACGCGGCCGTGACCTGACGCTGGTCAGCTATGGCAACACGGTTTCCTTGTGCGCAAATGCAGCCAAGGCGTTCGAAGCCCAGGGCTTCTCAGTCGAGGTGCTTGACCTTCGCTCGATTTCGCCCTGGGACGAAAAGGAAGTACTGGCGAGCGCCCGACGCACACGCCGCCTGATCGTCGTTCATGAAGACAACCGCACCGTCGGCATGGGGGCGGAAATCGTCGCCACGGTCACCGAGAAGACAGATGTGCCTGTCGTCGTGCGCAGACTTGCCCGGTCTGATGCCCACGTCCCCTTCAATTTCCGCAATCAGCTCGAGACCCTGCCGTCCTACAGCAAGCTGGTCGACCTGATGGCCGAAGTTCTCGAATGCGAAGTGACCTGGCACGAAGAGGACGACAGCGGCCCGACCGCGGCCATTAAGGCGATTGGCTCCGGCCCGGCCGACGAGAACGTGCTGATCACCGATCTGCTGGTCAAGCCTGGCGACACGATCGAAGTCGGCCAGCTCGTTGCCGTTGTTGAGGCGACCAAGGCTTCGGTTGAGATCTGCGCCAACATCGGTGGTGTCGTGCAGGAAGTCTTCGCCAGGGTCGGCGATCAGATCGCTACCGACAGCCCCCTCCTGACCGTCGACGCCAACCGGGAAACGAGCGAACGGAACTTCGCACTTGCCTCGGAAGTCCAGAACAAATTCGTGCTGCGTCGTCTGAAATCACATTCGATTCCAACACTGCGCCGCCATTCCGGCAGTTTCTCGGAGATCGCGGTCAGTGGTATCGGCTATGCGACAGGCGGTCGCCGGGTTGCCAATGAAGACATCATCCATCATTGGCCGAACCGGCGTGCGGACGAGATCTTCGCGCTGACCGGCATCAAAAGCCGCTACTGGGTGGCCGAGGGCGAAGGCACGCTCAGCCTAGCGACCAAGGCTGTGCGCGATCTGCTTCGCCAGACCCAGATGTCGATCCACGACATCGATCTGGTCATCGCTGCGACCGGAACGCCCGATATCGCCACCCCATCGCTTGCAAGCCGCGTTGCCGTCGCAGTTGCCGAAGACGGCGTGCGACCCTCGCTTGCCGCCTATGATATGGGCGCTGCATGCTCCGGCTATCTCTATGCGCTACAGCAAGCCTATGATTTCATTGCACAACAGAACGACGCCAAGGTATTGATCGTCACCTCCGAAGTCCTGTCTCCATTGCTTGACATGAAGGATTTCTCGACCGCCATCCTGTTCGGCGATGCCGCCACGGCGAGCCTGGTGACGACCCGCGAGATGGCGCGCAACCCGGTATTCACTGCCAGCCGTCCCACCATTAGCGGCCGGCCGGAACCGGGCGATCTTCTTTATGTACCGCTGCCGGATGACGGCGTCATTGCCATGAACGGCCGTACCGTTTTCACCGAGGCGGTTCATTCCATGTCCCGCTCGATCGAAGACGCTTGCGTCGATGCCGGCATCGAACTTGCCAATCTCGATTTGCTGGTGCCGCACCAGGCCAATCAGCGCATTATCGACACCATAGCCAAGCGCAGCGGGCGCCCTGCCCTGAGCGTCATCGAGAATTATGGCAACACCAGCTCCTCGAGCATTCCGCTCGCCATGATGCATGTCGTCAAAGAGCGGTCCGAACCGCTCAATCTGGGCTTGGTCGCGTTTGGCGGCGGCATGACTTCGGGCGCGGCAATCGTTCGCACGATAAAGTAGCCGGTTTCCCACCCTCGCTTGCACAACGATGCTTCGCGCCCTGATCGGGCGTGAGGCAACGGCTAGGCACAGCCGCATTGGAATGAGACCTCTGCGAAAGCGAGAGGTCGATCGCGGCTGCGATCCCCAATAGCGAGCGCGAAGCATCAAGTTTTTGCAACTTATGCGGCCCATCTTTCATTACAATTCATTCATGTTTGCAGATCCGCGCCATTGAAAAGCACTCGAGCGGTGCTTTACTTGATATGCATGGCTAAGACACCCACTCCATCGCACGCAACGGACCTGCGATATGAGCTCGCTCCCGATGCGCAGGCACGACAGGCGATGGATGAGACCTTCGCCGCATACAGGCAGATGATGACGCTGCTGGCAGAGATCGTTCCGGACAAAGCCGGTGCGAACCTCGTCAGGCTTCATGACCTTGCTTATGAAACTATCCGTGAACGCACCGCTTTACCCGCGCGCCTCGTGACGCTCGGCCTGCGGGATTTTGCGGCCAGCAGAGGCGAGCTGACGGGAACGAACCGCCTGCCGCTCGATGAAAAACTCTTTGCCATCAAGGGTCCTTCGGACCTGACAATCTCGACGGTGCGCGGCCGCTTTGCCGTGCCCTTCGATGTGGCCGGTTATTTCAAGGGCTGGGAGAGCGTCTTTCCCGCCTATTTGATCGCCGATGACGGCCGCTACGAGATTCACATCGGCGTAACGCCCAACTCCCCCCGAACGGAGGAAAACATCATGACGAATGAAGGCATTCTTTCCCGCATGGGACGGCTGATCGCCGGCCTCGCCAACACCGCCATCGACAAGGTGGAAGGCGCGAACAAGATCGCAGTCATCGAGCAGGCGCTGCGGGAGATCGATGCGGCCGCAGACGATGCCCGCACCGATCTGGGCAAAGCGCGTGCCGAGGAATATCGCATCCAGAGCCGCCGCACCGAAATCGTCGATGACCTCGCAGCCCTCGACGAGAAGATCCGCCTTGCCGTCTCCGCCAACCGCGACGACCTCGCCAAGGCCGGCGTTGCGCGCCAGATCGACCTCGAAGCGCAGATCGCAGCACTCGACAGGGCGCTGGCGGATGCACACGAGCAGATCGACGAGGGTCAGAAAGCGCTGCAGGCCATTCTCGCCACTCGCCGCGAGGCGGAGGCACGACTTATCGACTTCAAGCGCAGCGTAGCCCGACACACACCCGAAGAAGCAGCGGCCGGAAATCCGCGGCCCACGCCGGCAGCCGGCGCCGCTCGCGCCGCATCCGCAGTCTCTCGCTTGACGGGAGTGCCATCGGGAGAACCAGCCACCAGCGCCGAGCTCGATGAGCTCGACCGCCTGCACCGGGAGCAGGCCATCGAAGCACGCCTTGCCCGTTTCAAGGCCAACGGCCAGTAAACGATGCACCTGTTTCTCGCACCCGAATGTGCGCCTTTTGCCATCGCGGCAATGATCCTGATCGGACTGACTGCTGTCGAAATCCTGTCGATGCTGCTCGGCTTCTCGCTGAGCGAACTCATCGGCAAGCCGCATTTCGAAGGCCATGACGGCGTGATCGCCGGGCTGTTGTTCTGGATCAATATAGGCGGCGTGCCGCTTTTGATCCTGATCATGCTGGTGCTCGGCATCTTCGCCGTGACGGGATTTGCCATCCAGACGGTAGCCGACATGATGTGGGCCCCACTGCCCGCGATCATCGCCGCACCGCCGGCTCTGCTCGTCACGATACCCCTCGTCCGGGGTTCGACACGCACGATCGCCAGGATCGTGCCACGCGACGAGACCTACGCCGTCGATGCCGTCGATTTCGTCGGCCGAACCGGCACGGTTTCCATCGGCCCTCTGGATCAAGGCCTGCCCGGCCGCGTCAGCGTCAAGGATGCGTATGGCAACTGGCATCAGCTGCGCGCCTGCGCCGCCAAGGGCGAAAGCCCCTTGCCGATCGGCGCCAAAGTTCTGCTTGTCGACCGCAAGGCCGACATCTTCATCGCAGTTTCCGCCCCTTCGGACCTCGTCAGTTCCGATGACAAATCCTCTACGGAGCAACATTCATGATTGGCCTTTACGACCTTATTCTTCCCGCAGGCATCGGCCTCGTCCTGATCCTCGGGATCGGCTTTGTCCTTGCCTCGCTCTATGTCCGTTCGAGCCGCGATGAAGCCTATGTGCGGACTGGTCTCGGCGGCCAGAAAGTCGTTCTCGACGGCGGTTCCGTCGTCCTGCCGATCTTCCACTCGATCGCTCGCGTCAACCTCAAGACGCTGCGCCTGGAAGTCCAACGCGGCGAAAACGACGCGCTGATCACCAAGGACCGCATGCGCGTCGATATCGGCGCCGAGTTCTACGTTCGCGTCAAGCCGGACAGCTCTTCAATCGCGCTTGCCGCTCAGACACTCGGCAGCCGCACCAACGACAGCGAGCAACTGCGCCAGCTGATCGAAGCAAAGTTCGTCGACAGCTTGCGCTCGGTCGCAGCCACGATGAACCTCGATGCTTTGCAGGAACAACGCATGGACTTCGTCAAGGCGGTGCAGGATGCGGTCGGTTCTGACCTGCAATCCAACGGTCTCGAACTGGAATCGGTATCGCTCACCCGCCTCGACCAGACGGATATCAAGCACTTCAATGCCAATAACTTCTTCGATGCCCACGGTCTTGCCGCGCTGACCCGCGTAACCGAAGCCCGCAAGAAGGAACGTAACGAAGTCGTGCGCGACACCGAAGTCGCGATCGCCCAGAAGGACCTTGAAGCCCGCCAGCAGTCCCTCACCATCGAGCGGACGAAGCGCGAGGCCGAGCTGAACCAACAGCGCGACATCGCCAACAAGTCGGCCGCGACCCGCGCTGAAACTGCGCAGCAGGAACAAGCCGCCAAGCGCGCGGAAGAAGAAGCTCGCATCGCGGCCGAGCAGGCGATCGCCGAACGCGAGGCCGCTGCAAAGCAGGCTCGCGAATCCGCCAACATCGACTCGACCCGCGCCGTGCAGCAGCGCGATACCGAAGCGCGACGCGACATTCAGATCGTCGCCCAGGAAAGCGCCATCGCGGTCTCCAACAAGAGCCGCGAGGAGTCGGAAGCCAAGGCGAAGGCAGAGGCTGCCCGCGCACTCGCCATCGCCGCCGAAGAAAAGGTCGGCACTGCACGAGCCGTCGAAATTGCAGACCGTGAAAAGCAGATCGCCGTGATCGACGCGCAGAAGCGCGCCCAGACCCAGGCGACCGCCGTTACCATCGCCGCCGAAGCCGAAAAGCAGGCAGCGACCGACCAGGCAGATGCCATCAAGACGCTGGCAACCGCCGAAGCCGATGCTGCGATCATCAAGGCCAAGGGCATTCTCGAAACCGGCAAGGCAACGGCTGAAAGCGAAGCGCTGCTAAACGAAGCTCGCAACAAGCTCAGCCCCGCCATCATCGAGTTCGAGATCACCCGCGAGCGGATCCGCATCGTGCCCGCCGCTCTTGCCGAAGCGGTCAAGCCGATCGAGAAGATCTCCGACATCCGCATCTTCGACACCGGCGGTATGCTCGGTCGCAACGGCAACGGCGCGACCGGCGGCAGTGGCGTCGGCCTTGGCGAAGGTCTGGCCGGCCAGCTTCTCTCCTACCAGGCCAACAAGCCGATCCTCGACCGCCTGCTGAAAGAAGCCGGCTTCGATGGCGACAATGCCATCTCGGCACTGCTCGGCAAGCTCGACGGCAAGCCAGCTGCGGCCGCACCGGAAGAAGAATACTACGAGGAGGAGGCAGACGACGCGAGCAAGCCTGCCTGACACCTGCCAGTAATCGACAAAATGAAACCCCGGAATCCGCAGGGATTTCGGGGTTTTGTTGAATTAAACAGCCGATGAAATCAGGGCTTCGGGCGGTTTCTGAACGCCTCTGCCTCGGCGTAGAACTTCTTTTCCCATTCCTTGTGATTGTCGAGGCCTTCCTTGATGAAGGGCGTGAAGATCGCCAGGTTCATCAGGGCCCAGTTGACGAAGCGGGCCGGGAACTTCAACGGCTTGACGAAATCGACGAAGAGAACGACGCGGGTCTTGTCGGAGTGGTTCCAGGCTTCATGCTCATAGGCGTCGTCGAAAATCAGCGCCTTGCCTTCCTGCCAATGGCACACCTGCTTGTCGACGCGGATAGCAAGCTTCTCGTTCGGCTCGGGCACGATGAGCCCGAGATGCAGGCGCAGCACGCCGTTATAAGGGCCACGATGCGCGGGAAGATGCTTGCCCGGCTCGAAGATAGAGAACATCGCCGTCGTGAGGCCGGGGATCTTCTGCACGGCTGCCCAGGTATTGGGGCACGCCTTGATGTTCTGCTCGGACTTCACGCCGAAACCGAGAAGGAAGAACGTCTTCCAGCGCGTGTCGGTCGAGATGGTCTTCACATCGGTCGAGATGTCCTGAAAGGTCGGCAGCTCGCTCTGACGCAGCAGCACCTTCTCGAGCTCGGCGCGGATGGCCGGATAGTCTTTTTCGATCTCGGCAGCCCAGGGAAAAGTCTTGGTGTCGTAAACAGGCGGATTGCCAAGTTTGGCATATTTGAGATTGAGCCCCTCGGCCCAGGCGACGATGCCCATGAAGAAGCGCGTCATGGCGCTCGCGCGCTCCATGGGCGCGATCCCGGCCGTGCCGAAAGTCTGTTCCGGAGCAGGAGATTGGTTGGAAGTGGGAGCAGGTGCGCTCAAGGGACTCTCCGTCATGTCTGTCTTTAAGGGCCGTTCAGGGAGGAAATCGTCGCCCGGGGAATTGGCATGCAAATCCCGAAGGGGCAACAGGCTCGAAGCTTGGGATATCAGCCCGTCCCTTCCCGATTGACACCCGACTCCTTGTGTTATGCGGTGATCACAATAACCGATTATATGAGTTGAATAGTCGAATTTCGCAAGAGAGTCCGTTCGCAACGAACGGTGCTTCATCCTGGGATGATTCTCCGGCGATTCTCGAGAGGGATTCACCCCAGAATCGGCAAAAATGCGGCAAGATCTGATGAGCTGCCATCACTATACGGCTTGAGCCTGAATTATTAGCCGGACAATTGCAAGTCCCGCTAATAAAGCGCAAATCGACAGGAAAACAGACAGGGCGACATAGGCGGCAGCCGGCATCCACTGTCCGCGTTCCCAGAGCACGACGCTCTCCAGCGCAAAAGTCGAAAACGTCGTAAAACCGCCCAGCACACCCGTCGTCAGGAACAACCGAACCTCCTGCGACACACCGCCGCGGAAGGCGAAATATTCCGTCAGCAACCCCATTACGAATGCCCCGAGCACATTGATGATCAGAGTGCCGAAAGGGAACTC
>NZ_JAELTU010000384.1 GCF_016429015.1 Rhizobium sp. ASV20 | reverse complement strand
AGCTTCAGCCGTGTCGGCGGCGTCCCGGCCGCACCAACGATAAAGCCACGCCCGTCGAACCGGGCGATCAATCCATCATCGAACAGCAGTTGTAGCGCCTGGCGCACCGGCGCCCTGCTAGAGCCTACCAGCTCAGCTAGGGCCGCCTCGCTCAACACAAGTCCCTTGGGAAGCGCTCCCGCGACAATCTCCGTCTTCAGCCGCCCATGAAGCTCCTCATAGAGGCTGGTCTTGCGCGAACTGCCGCTCTCTGACTGTGATACGCTCATGTCATCCAATGTCTCGCCTCTTAGGCCGCAGCCCGGGAAGAGCATCGCACGAATAGTCGTTGCACAACAATATGGATGAAGAGTTTGCAGCCCAACTGCGTGCGGCCGTGGCGGATATTCCAAGAGCAAGCTCATGCCTCGCCGCACGAGCATTCGGTACCGCTAGGAGATGACGACGGTCGGTCTCGCCAATCAGAAACCGCGCACTATATGGCTGAAATTGACAGGCGGCTAACAAGTTTGTTCGCCCAGACATGGAGGTTTGTGCATGAGTAAATCTTCGCGAAAGACGCTGGAAGACCTAAGCATGGACGAGATATGTTCGCGCCTGGAGAAGCTTGCTCAAAGGGCCAAACGTATTTCGGAGAGGTATGCGGGAAGCGAAATTGCGGCCGAAATCCCGGTCGATGAAGTGGCCCAGCATCCGTGACCCCACGTACTATTTACGCAATTATCGAGCGAGCCAAGTGTCCAATCGGCGAAATCGCCCTTTCTGGATATTAGACGGACGTTGCTCGTAGATCCGTTTACTGTCTTCCGCCGCAAGGACGTTTCAACGGGATCGCAGACGCCTGACAAGACGCCCTAAAAGGCTGCGTCTCGCCGTCGAAATCGAACCAGGCATTGTCAATTATGCAGCCTTATCATTCCGCTCCCTCCGATCGCGAGTACGGGTGACATCAAACCGTTCGCCTGATCGGCGGGTCTACGTCGCGAGGAAGCCACCGTCGACAGACAGAACCGTTCCCGTCACCATTTCGGTGTCAGACGAGAGCAGCATCGCAATCGTGCGTGCGACATCATCGACTTCGGCAAAGCGACCAATCGGGTGACGCACCATCATTGGCTCGGACTTCGTCGGATCGCTCCATGCCTTGAGCGCAAGCTCCGTCAGCGTGATCGTCGGGGCCACGGCATTGACGCGGATGCCGTGCGGTCCGAACTCCTTTGCAAGCACGCGCGTTGCCCCTTCGAGGCCGGCTTTCGATGCCGCATAGCAAAGATGCTCCGGAAATCCGCGGTGTCCGGCAATCGACGTGATGTTAACGATCGCGCCACCACCTCCGGCCGCCACGCGCGCGCGGCCAAACTCCTGACAGGTGATCAGTGCGGCGCGCAGGTTGATGCCCATTACAGCCTCATACC
>NZ_JAELTU010000383.1 GCF_016429015.1 Rhizobium sp. ASV20 | reverse complement strand
CCACACGCTCTGCCGAAAAAGCCGCATTGCTGGCGAACGACGGCATCGAGGCTTTCGTCTTCGACGGCGAGACGCTCGATCCGGCTCTGGCTGCAGCGATGGCATCCGCAACCCATCTGGTACAGTCGATCGCGCCGGGCAAATCGGGAGATCCGCTTCTGCGGATGGCGCAACTCAATCTGAAGGCGCTGATGCCGAAGCTGGAGTGGGTTTGCTATCTCTCGACAGTTGGCGTTTATGGCGACCACAAGGGCGCGTGGGTCAATGAGCAAACTTCATTGCATCCGATCGCCGACCGGTCCGTCGAGCGTGTCGAGGCGGAAGACGGCTGGCTGCGCGTCGGTATCCGACTTGCTCTGCCGGTCTCGGTTCTCAGGCTTTCCGGCATCTATGGACCAGGCCGCAATGCCTTCTGCAATCTGGACAAGGGAACCGCCCGCCGTCTCATCAAGGCGAACCAGGTCTTCAATCGCATCCGCGTCGAGGATATCGGCGCCTGCGCCCGCTTCCTGTCCGAGCACAAGCTTGGCGGCATATATAATGTGACGGATGACGAACCTGCGCCGCCGCAGGATGTGGTGGCAGAAGCCGCCCGCCTCATGAGCATCGAGCCGCCGCCGGAACAGCCCTTCGAAACGGCTGAACTGAGCCCGATGGCCCGCTCCTTCTACGGTGAAAACAAGCGCGTTTCGAACGCGAAGTTGCGTGCGTTGGGCTTCACCTTCCGCTACCCAGAGTACCGTATGTCCCTTGCGGAACTGTGGTCCTCGGGGTGCTGGCAGGGCTGAAAGGCGCGCCTCCGACGCCCCTTAAATTGCATGAAAATTCCTACCAGGCAGGGCCGCCTAGTTCAATTTTCTCCGTATTTATGGTTAACGACCTCTAAAATTGCACAAATGCGGCAGCAATTATGGCGCTGCCGCAAAATTATTTTCCTGAAAATTGTGATCCCAGACATTGCTGCGTGCCCACAGGAAAAATCGTTCCACTTTTAACTGATTTTATTAGGTTTTTTCCATAACCGAGCAAAACCACTGAATAGTCACAGTATTTGCTGCGATTCACGAATGTTACAGGCTGTAACATTCCGTGATCAATAGTGGCACTTTTTTGCCATTTTTGGCCGGATTTAAGCCCCACCGCCTGCCCAGGGCGCAAGTTCAATAGCTTGAGGGAAAAAACGGTTTGAAGAAAGTCGCACGTTCTTTGGCAATCGCCGCAACTATATCCGCCTCCTTTGCTGTCGTTTCGACTCCAGCATTTGCATCCACCGGCTGCGGAGGCGCTTCATGGTACGGAGGAAGCTCCAAGACTGCTTCCGGGGAACGTATGAGTTCCAGAAATCTTACTGCCGCTCACCGCTCGCTTGCCTTCGGCACACGCCTGCGGGTCACCAACAAGCACAATGGCCGCAGCGT
>NZ_JAELTU010000382.1 GCF_016429015.1 Rhizobium sp. ASV20 | reverse complement strand
TTCCATTTATAGATGCTGGCATCGCTGACGCCGTGCTTGCGGCAAAGCTCCGAGACCGGCGTGCCAGCCTCGTGCTCCTTCAGAATGCCGATGATCTGTTCGTCTGTGAAACGATTGCGCTTCATTCTCTGGTCCTCTCAATGGGCCAGAGCTTACTTCAAAATGGATTATTTCAACGGGGCAACGTCACCTGCTGCCGCAAAGCGTGAAGCATGTCGAATATCTCCTGACGAGATTGCCTGTGGGCCAAGCGGGCACGGCGCTGTTTTGACCTAGCGCTGGCGATAGCATCTTCGGAGAGAATGGGTCTAACATTGGCGTGACCGTAAACGCTCATCTGCTCCTTGATTGCCTCCTTCAGATTTTGAACCAGATGAAAACGGTCAGCCACCTGTGATGCTTGCGGCGCGCCCTCTCGGGCTGCCTGAGCACACAAACCACACCGATCTCGGCTCACCACCTCGATTGTCGGACGCTCTTGCAACCAAGATTTTGCGCTCTCGACGCTGCGGTCCTCTAGAACATCGACGACCGAATGACGCTCAAGATCGACGATGATCGTCCCGTACCGCGAGGAATGCCGCCAGCTCCAATCATCAATGCCCACAACCCGAATAGTGTCTTTTTGTATGGACGCCGGATTACCGCGCTTCAATTGCCGCAAGATAGTATCGTCGCTGACCGGCATGCCGAGCCGATGCATCAAGTTCTCTCCCGGACGACCGCCCAGTCTGTGGCCAACCAAGCCCACAATCTCAGCCATCCGCTCAGTTCGTCGCACATAGGGTGCAGCAATGTCGGGCAGCCTGTCAGTGAAGGTTCGTCGCCCGCATTTCCGGTGTCTACACTGCCACTGGTTCAGTGCCAGTTTGATTGCCACAGCTTGACCTTGAACAGGCAAGTCCTGGAGACGGCGGTTGTGCCAGCCGTGCCGGTGTCGACTTCGCGTTCCACAATCCGGGCAGATACCGACAGGTTTCGCAGCAGCGGAAACAACCCAGTTTTCTTCATCTTGAAGGGTGATACCCAGAATTTTGACCCCTGGGCCGGGTGACCATTTCAATTGCGCTCGCATCCTCGCAGATAGCAGTCGAGGCGCTAACATCCTGTTAACCACAGAAATTGAGGAAGAACCCCGCGACCTTGCATTTGCCACGGCTCGGAACTGGCTTGCCAGCGATCTTTGGAGCGACGAGCGGGCACTTCCCGCCGACCTCTCGTTCGATGCCGACACGCCCAACAATATACCTGTCTCTTATACACATCTGACGCTGCCGACGAAATTCTTGCATTAAAAAGGGGGGGGGGGGGGGGGGGGGGGGGGGGGGGGGGGGGGGGGGGGGGGGGGGGGGGGGGGGGGGGGGGGGGGGGGGGGGGGGGGGGGGGGGGGGGGGGGGG
>NZ_JAELTU010000381.1 GCF_016429015.1 Rhizobium sp. ASV20 | reverse complement strand
GGCACACCCCGACGCCGTTCCAGATCGTCCTGCTCGCGCTCACCGGTGTCATCGCCGGCGCTGGCCAGCTCGCGTTATTCGAGGGCATGCGCCAGGCACCCGTCTCGGTGCTGGCGCCCTTCGAATATACATCGCTCGTCTGGGCCTTCCTGCTCGGCTATGTCATCTGGGGCGACATCCCAGGAAGCAACACTTTCATCGGCGCTGTTCTGATTCTCAGTGCTGGCCTGATCATCATTATCAGCGAACGGATGAAACGGCGCACGGCTGCCGCCTGACGTACCAAAAGGTAAATTTCAAAGCGCGCAGCGGTCTTTCAGACACGCCTTTTGCGCTTTAGGCCCTTGATACCAAGGATATCGATATCGCAAAGCCACTCCATACTTTTGCGTAACATGCTTTATCGCTAGAAGTGTCGTCCGCAGATTTTCGCGGCAGGCCCCGATATGCCCCTAGCACCGAGCCGGGCCTTCACATACGTGGAGGGTGATAGAGATAGATAATGATCGACAAGTCCTTCTCCTGGCCTCGTGAACCGGTTGCCATTGTGGCGATAGGCGATTCCGGCGAGGCGCTTCTTTTGAGGGCCATTCTGGAAAGCCTCGGCGCAGCAGTCCTGCTGCATTTGCCTGGAACACCCGTCGATGTTCTGAAATGCCTGGCTCAGGGATCGGTCGCGCCGGAATACGTCATCCTATCCGGCCACGGCGATGAAACAGGCTTCGTGCTCGGAGATTTCGTCGAAGACATAGACACATCAGCTCTCGTCAAAGGAAGTTTGCCTGCCACAAATCTCACGAACCGGGTCAACCTGCCGGGTAAGGTCGTTCTGAGTACGGCATGCCTGACGGGCAACGAAGCCTTCGCACAGGCCTTTATTTCCGGTGGCGTACGCGCCTACATTGCTCCCGCGGAATACCCGGATGGCGCCGCGATCCCGCTCTTCGTTCATAGCTTTTTCTATCATATCCTTCAAAAGCAGGCCTCTTTGGAAGAAGCCCTCAAGCTGGCGAGTACTTTCGACGAGACGGAATTGGCAATCGCCCTCTTCAAGGAGACGGGCGCCCAAGTGTTCACGGGCTGATGGGCGACGTGGCCAGCGATGGCCGGTCGCTGACGCAGTCCAAATGACCTGAATTGGACATGACATGAACCCAGGCCGCATCATCCTGCTCAATGGCACCTCCAGCGCCGGCAAATCGACCTTGGCGAAGGCGTTGCGAGAGGCACTACCGGAACTTTGCTACTATGCCTCGGATCAACTGGCCGATGCGGGGTTTCGGGCAATAAAGCGCGGATCTGCCGAAAATGGATCGCCCAGCGAACGCAGCAAGTTCTTCGACGGATTTCACCGCTCCATCGCCGCATTCGCCGCCGCCGGCAACGACCTGATCGTGGAACACATCGTCGAGGAGCAGAGCTGGGCC
>NZ_JAELTU010000380.1 GCF_016429015.1 Rhizobium sp. ASV20 | reverse complement strand
GACTGTACCAGATGGGTTGCGGATGCCATCGCTGCAGCCAGAGCCGGATCGAGCGTCTCGCCGTCGAAGACGAAAGCCTCGATGCCGTCGTTCGCCAGCAATGCGGCTTTTTCGGCAGAGCGTGTGGTGCCGGTGATGCGGGTGCCGCGTCCGGTAAAGGCCTTGGCGATGGCGGTTCCCGAATAGCCGCAGCCGAAAATCATCACATGCATCACAGTACCCCCGCCAATGTCCATTCCGCGCGAACCTCTTCGTCCGCTTCATCACCTCTTTGTGCCGCAAATGTCCGGAACTCGCCAGCCGTCATCAGCCGCGACAACGCCCAGATGGCCATTCCCCGCACGACAGGTGATGGGTCGGCAGCCAGTTCGCGACACTTCTCTATAAGAGAGCGTTCGCCGGAATTGCCGGCTGCAATGAGGACATTGCGGATGAACCGGTCGCGGCCGATACGCTTGACCGGCGAGCCGCTGAAGAAAGTGCGGAAGGTCGGATCGTCAAGATCGAGGAGAGCGGCGATCGACGGCTCCTTCAGGTCTTCCCGTGCAACCAGCTTCATCTCCGAGGCAGCGCTTGCGAACTTGTTCCAGGGGCAGGCGGCAAGACAATCGTCGCAGCCGTAGATGCGGTTACCGATCATCGGCCGAAGCGCCGGATCGATCGGCCCTTTATGTTCTATGGTGAGATAAGAGATGCAGCGGCGCGCATCGAGCTGATAAGGGGCAGGGAAGGCCGCTGTCGGACAGGCGTCGAGGCAGGCGCGACAGGAGCCGCAATGGTCGATCTCGGCTGCGTCCGGCTCCAGATCAGCCGTGGTGAACATCGAGCCGAGAAATAGCCAGGACCCAAAGGCACGGCTGACGAGATTGGTATGCTTGCCCTGCCACCCGAGGCCGGCAGCGCCGGCGAGCGGCTTCTCCATGACCGGCGCCGTATCGACGAAGACTTTGACATCTTCTTTCGACCGCGCGGCAAAACGGGTCGCGATCTCCTTCAGCCGCCCCTTTATGACGTCATGATAGTCGCGATTGCGGGCGTAAACGGAAATGGCCGCCTTGTCGGGCTTTTCCAGAATGCCGCGCGGATCTTCATCGGGACCGTAGTTGAGGCCAAAGACGACGATGGAACGGGTTTCGCTCCACAGGACACGAGGATCGGCCCGCCGGTCACGTGTTTCGTCCATCCAGCCCATTGTGCCGTGATGGCCTTTGTCCAGAAACTCCCCGAGCCGGACGGCAGCTTCGGGGATAGCGTCCGGTCGTGTGATCCGACAGAGATCGAAGCCTTGCGCCTGTGCTTCCTCACGCAGAAAGGCGGTCAGCGCGCTTCGCCGCTTTTCGGCTTTTTCCGTTTCACGATCCACGGGCATGAGAAGCCCTCGCTAGAGCAATTCCAGCAAAAATGCGCAGCGGTTTTGCGTCCGGAATTGCGTGAAAACCAAGAGAC
>NZ_JAELTU010000379.1 GCF_016429015.1 Rhizobium sp. ASV20 | reverse complement strand
AGGCATACCTGGCGCGTCTCATCTCACGTTGCGCTGACAGCATCCTTCCGCCGGGCCGTCCGTGACATTGCAATCGCTCCGATGATGAGGATGACGATCAGGCCGCCTGCGACCATCGCCGGCAGGATATAGGGCTGTACCGTCGCGAGGAACGGCATCGGGCCGCCCTTTCGCGCGGTCGCGACATCATCCGGAGTGACTATTGCGTCCGGATTTCCGAAGCGGGTCAGCACGTAATTGGCGATATCGGCGACCTGTCCGTCAGTCAAAGGCGTAACGTAGGATTGGCTGCCGAAGCCCGGCATAAGCACCTCCTGCCCACCTACTTCGCGTTCCACGCCGAAGAGGATCGTCGCCACCAGATTGGCCGGATTGCGCGCGCCCGTCGCGGAATTGTGGAATAGCGAGGGATAGGCCTGGTTTGTGCTGCCGGCCCCATCGGGCTGATGACAGCTTGCGCAATAGCCGCTGTAAAGCTCGGCGCCGGTTTTCAGGCTCTCATGCGCATTTGGCAGGAAAAGACCGCGGATCGAAGGTTCGTCCGATGCCCGTGCGCCAAAATCGTGCGCGGCCTTCTTGTCCGTGGGGTCACGGACCGCTGGTGTCGACTTCAGGTAGGTGGCAAGCGCCTTCAGGTCGCCTTCCGGCAGATGTTGCAGGCTGTTCTGGACGGCTTCCGCCATCCCGCCGGCTGCCTGCGCCCTTCCGTCCAGATGGCCTGTGCGGAAATATTGCAGCAGATCCGCTTCGCTCCAGGCACCGATGCCACTGATCGGATCGGAGGTGATGTTCGGCGCATACCAGGGGCCGACGAAACCGCCCGTGAGCGCTGCATCCGTGCTCTGCCCCATGAGCAGATTGCGCGGCGCATGGCAGGATGCGCAGTGGCCGAGTGCTCCAGCCAGATAGGCGCCCCGGTTGATCTCGTCGCTCTTGGAAGCATCCGGCACGAAGGGACTGCGATCGGCGAAGAGAAGATTCCATCCCGCCATCGAGACGCGGATATTGAAGGGGAAGGGAAGCTGGGTCGTGTTCTTCGGTGCTTCCTCCACCGGCTGAACGCCATGCATGAAATAAGCATAGAGCGCCTGCATGTCCTGATCGCTTATCGCGCCATAGGCATCATAGGGCATGGCGGGATAGAGGTGAGCGCCGTCCTTCCGGATGCCCTTTCGCACCGCTCTTTCGAAATCTTCCTCCGAATAGTCGCCGATTCCGAACGCCTTCGAAGGTGTGATGTTGGACGAATAGATCGTGCCGAGCGGCGAGGCGATGCCATAACCGCCGGCAAAGGGTTTCCCGGTTTTCGGCGCGGTGTGGCAGGCCATGCAATCGGCGGCAGTCGCAATCGCCTTGCCCTTGTCGATCAGGACAGTGAGGTCCTCTGCGGCAATCGCTGCTGAGGCGGAGCCGAGCGTAAGGCCTAAAAGCGTCAAGCCAACGAGACGGGGGATCGTTCTCATCGTCATCACCTCCCTCATGCGCCGAGGGCTTTTGAAATATCGTCGGCGGCCTTGATGCCCAGCGCGGCCATGGTC
>NZ_JAELTU010000378.1 GCF_016429015.1 Rhizobium sp. ASV20 | reverse complement strand
GGTTCTGATCTGCGGATCGGCACCCATCTCGGACGCGAGATGTAGTCTCTTCTCTGGCCTGCTGGCCAGCACCAAAGGCAGGGGAAACCCTGCCTTTTAGATTTTCTGGCGATCTCAGGTGGCCTCATACTTCTGAACTTTTGCGTCTTAAATTGAGCAAGAGACACCTTGAGGTGGACTTACGACGAATTTCTTGCGCGAAGTGCTATTTTCGGTTGCGCATCTCTGCTGACGGCGGCCGAGAAAGAATGATGAAACCTTTCGTCTGTTAAAGGGCCTAAAACGGGAGCCTTGGCATGCGAATAAAAAATACGACCCTCGTGCAACGAAATTTCGAAGAGGCAACACACCCGCTTCTTGAGAAACCTGTCACGGTTAGCGCACTGACCGAGAGAAACATCACGGCAATAGACTGGAAGAAGCAGACCTTCTTTCCGCGTCACAAGAAATTTTCATCTGATCTTGTCGGCATTACGCAGGACGGGGACATTATACACATAGAGCAGGAAACGTCGCCGGGGAGCGACTTTTCCTATCGTATGATCGAGTACGCTACTCTTATTTCGGTGGAGTTCGATCTGAAAAGACGATTGTTCCAGTATGCCTATTACACGGGCGACGAACCACGCAAAACGGAGTTCATCGAACACAATATGGGCTGGTTTCAACATCGATTCTTCTTCATGGATGCTGGTTCAGAAGAGGTTTGTCAGCGCCTCATTAAGAAGCCGCTTCCAACAGCTGTGTTGTCACTGCTTGTTAGAAATTATGATCTCGCCGAGAGATATTCCGAAGCCATAGTTGAACGCATCGGAAAATTGTCCCCTCAGGACCGGCCGCCCATTATTGCTCATTGCATGCAGGTCTCTTCTCTTAAAGGCAGGCGCAATCTTTTCGAGACAATTCTGATGGGAAAACTTAAATACGATCCAACACTCTTTAAAAATCCGGAAGCGGAGGCGGCAGTTAGAGATGCTCTGATCGGTTTATTGCCGGATGCTGTCTCCCAGCTTCCCTTCGCAATTTCACCCACTTTAGAGGACTACATTCTCAATAAGATGAGTGGGTGGGAGATGTCCGAGTTTTTGAAATGCCGTAGTTCGCTCAGTTCGCAGGATGATCTTATGAAGACATTAGGCTTGGAATGGGTGCAGAAGACACAAGATTCGCATGTTCAGACTGGTTACAACAACGGCATGTAAGCGCATGGGGGTGATTTTTGGTTCTGATCTGCGGATCGGCACCCATCTCGGACGCGAGATGTAGTCTCTTCTCTGGCCTGCTGGCGATCTCAGGTGGCCGAAGCCGAGACGGCTCCATGGGTACTCCGCAGAGTCGACGCAGCGGGTTCGCCGAGAGAATTGAGATTGGTTGCCCCGACATGTGCGAACCGACGCGATTATCTGTGACCTTTCCTCTCTGGTTTTGTGTTGGGGCGCGGCTCGCTCCTTGCGGTTACTGGCGCGAAGCAAACATCATATCATAGTGAGCTTCATGCCCGCTCACCTCGAATATCTTCTTGAAAACAAGCAGGAAACGATCGACGGTAGCGGCGTCGCAAGCGAGATATAGA
>NZ_JAELTU010000377.1 GCF_016429015.1 Rhizobium sp. ASV20 | reverse complement strand
GCCAGCCTCGTGCTCCTTCAGAATGCCGATGATCTGTTCGTCTGTGAAACGATTGCGCTTCATTCCCTGGTCCTCTCAATGGGCCAGAGCTTACTTCAAAATGGATTATTTCAACGGGGCAAGGTCACAGGAGTCACACATTTGAATGCGAGCGGGGTGAATGCACAAGGGCTGCTCGCATGGCGCATGCTACTATTGAATGAATTTCTTGTGAAGAGTTTTGCAACCCCTATAATGACTGCCCACGAAGATGCTCTTCGCGCCTTGCTGCATCAATTCAGCTTTTGACCGTCAAGAAGGCCATTTTCATAGGCCTTCGCAAGGCTGCTATTTTCTGGATAGGGATTAGGGCTATCTGCCCGATGTTGCCTACCGGCCTCGATGCCGAGTTCGTAGGCTTCTTTTTCTTCTTCCGAGGCAGGACGTGGCGTTTGTCGACCGACGCGCGCCTTCGTTGCCGAGATCGCAAGATCGTGAAGCCTGTCGAGATTTGTTACGCCGCCGCGGTAGAGATGGATCAACTCGATTGCGAGCGTCTCACGGCTGCATTCGCTTGCATCGAACCATGTCGCAGCAGCGATTTTATCGAAGATTTCTTGAAGCCTGCCGATCTCCTCGGGCTGAAGTACCCCTTCGACAAGGTGGTGCAAGCGACGCATGACATTCCTCCGACATCAAGGCCAGCGACACGTATCCAACATTTTACAAAATTTCTGTCAGGTGCGGAAGGTCCGGTCAGCTACCTGCGGTACCCTGACCGGACGCTTTGAGCAGGGCCAGCATGTCCTCAACCGAACCAAATCGCCAGGATGGCTCTCGGAGTGTCGTTTGCGAATGCGTTGAAGCGAATGGCTCTAGTGGTCGTTGGGAAGTAACGCTATCGAAGGCGGAACAGCAGGCTTCAGAAGCGATCGAGGAAACATTGTTTCAGGTGGGACGCGCAAAAAGAAACCCGCGGAGAGTGACTCGCTTTAAAAGTTAGCTTACGCCACAGGCGTCAAGTTCAAGCATATGCGGAACCAGATGACGCATTCGCGGCCTTAAATACTATATATAGCTGTGGGGTGATTGAGGTCACCCGATGCAGCCAGTCGGCCAAGATCGTTACGCAAACGTAAAAAATCTATGAACCCGGCCTTGAATCGGTTGCAGCTGCAACCTAAATCTCGTCGGCTGTGCAACCGCACGGCAGAAATGGAGCGGCCCGGAAATGCTACCAACATTTTCCGGGCCTGAATTAGCAACCTTGCGGCGGCTATCGTGATCACGTGACAAAGATCTATTTATTAAATTCAGAAAGTCAAGACCACGGGCCGCCGCATAACGATATAAGGAAGTCGTTATGCAATATGCAATGCAGGTCTTCGAGACAGAAGACCATGACAATTTCAGGGTAATCGACCGCGACGGTGAACCTTGGTTTGTCCTAAATGAGGTCTGCAAAAAGCTTGAGATTGCAAATCCAAGCGATGCTGCAAGCCGGCTGGATGATGACGAAAAATCGGCCCTCGGAATTTCCGACCCCCACGGTAGGATTCAGCGCACGACGCTAATCAATGAGTCGGGCCTTTACTCTATCATTCTGCGATCGAACAAGCCGGAAGCCAAA
>NZ_JAELTU010000376.1 GCF_016429015.1 Rhizobium sp. ASV20 | reverse complement strand
GGATTGAGACGCTGGGTGACGCGCTTGATGGCGCCGCCCTTACCGGCGGAATCGCGGCCTTCGAACAGTACGACGACCTTGAGCTTCTTGTACTGGACCCAGTCCTGCAGGCGTACCAGCTCATGCTGAAGGCGGAAGAGCTCGCGGAAATAGATCCGGCGGTCGAGCGTCGCTTCGCCTTCGCTGATCAGGCCTTCCGCGACCAGTTCGTCCAGGCGGTCCTCTTCGAGCTGCATCTCCAGCTCTTCGTCGAAACTGTCGACGATCTCATCCTTGATGCGGCTGAGCGGATCCTGGGTTTCGTCGTTCATGGAGCGTCTCCTGCCCTGTTTCATGTTGATGTCGCAATTGGCGACCGAGGATAGCCGGTGGATTTGTCTTATGCACCCACCAGCTATGGTCTTGAGTATTATTCGGCGGTCCAGCCGCCGTCGACGGACAGCGTCGTACCGGTGATTTGTTTGGCGGCGTCGCCGCACAGGAAGACGGCGATGGCGGCTACTTCATCGACGGTCACGAATTCCTTCGTCGGCTGTGCGGCCAGCAGCACGTCGTGCTTGACCTGCTCTTCCGTCATGTTGCGCGCCTTCATCGTCTCGGGAATCTGCTTTTCGACGAGCGGCGTCCAGACATAGCCGGGCGCAATGGAGTTGACGGTGACGCCGTCCCGCGCTGCTTCCAAAGCGATGGTCTTGGTCAAGCCGGTGATGCCGTGCTTGGCCGAAACATAGGCCGATTTGAACGGCGAGGCGACAAGCGCATGTGCCGAGGACGTGTTGATGATGCGGCCCCATTTGCGCGCCTTCATGCCGGGGATGGCGGCCTTGATGGCGTAGAAGGCGGCAAGCAGGTTGATACGGATGATCGCTTCCCACTTGTCGTCGGGAAATTCCTCGATCGGTGCAACGAACTGGATGCCGGCATTGTTGACGAGAACATCGAGGCTGCCGAAGGCTTCTTCCGCCTCGCGAACCATGGCGGTGACTTCTTCGCCATTCATCATGTTGGCGCCGGAGTAGCGGCACTTCACACCGAAGTCGGCTTCGATGGCGGCACGTTCCTTTTCGATCGCGTCGGCGTCGCCGAGGCCGTTGATGGTGACATTCGCGCCCTCGGCGGCAAAGGCACGCGCAATCGCAAGCCCGATACCGCTCGTCGAACCGGTGACAAGCGCATTCTTTGAAGTCAACGAACCCATGATGCAACTCCCGCAATCTCTATGACAAGGTTGAGTAAATTGAAAATGCCGAGGTGAGCGCACACTGCCAGCGTCGTATGTCGCTTTGATAACAGGTGTAGCCGGACACGAACGGCAACCATCCGGCAACTGACACTTCGCTGTCATGCAACCGTGCAAGTTTTCGCCGCGGCGCACAGCTATTTTCTCTAACGACGGAAAATACGATGAAGGTCGAAGACATACTCAAGCATGCCTATGCAATGCCGCTGACGAACCCCTCCTACCCGCCTGGGCCCTACCGGTTCTTCGATCGCGAATACATCGTCATCACCTACCGCACTTCGCGCGAGGCGCTTGAGGCCGTCGTGCCCGAGCCGCTCGAGATCGACGAGCCGCTGGTGAAATACGAATTCATCCGCATGCCCGATTCCACCGGCTTCGGCGATTATACCGAGACCGGAC
>NZ_JAELTU010000037.1 GCF_016429015.1 Rhizobium sp. ASV20 | reverse complement strand
ACTCCGTATCGAGCGAAATCTCTCCTCGCCCGACTGCATCGTAGATGACGTCCAGCGTCATGAGTTTCGCAAGCGAGGCCGGCGAGATCGGTTGATCCTCGCTTTTCGCCAGCAGGATCGTGCCGGTCGAGCCTTCGATCATGAAGGCTTGCGTCGCTTTCGTATCGAAGGCGCCCGGAACGGCTGGTTGCGCCTCGGCGGTCGCACTGCCGAGGAGAAAGAGGAACAAAAGAATCAAGCGCTTTGGCATACCGTCCCCTCAATCCGATCACCGGCACGATTATTTTAGTGATAGGTGAAGATTCAGGCAATGACGCCGATCAATCGGTCTGCGTCGTGCCCTGATGTTGGCGACGATAAGCCGAGAGGATCGATTCCTGCGTCAGACCGTCGTTGCGGACCATGACGGCATCGAAAGCCAGGTTGACATAGACTGTCTTGACCGGAGCATTCTGATAGGCGGCAACCGTAGAGCCGAGCGATTGATCGCCAAGGCTTGCCATACGGTGCGAGGACCCCGGCCGCTCATAGGGGATCGGTCCGATCTGCGGCAGAACAACCATGACCGGCTCGGCAGATTCGGCTGTCGGCATCGGGCCGCCGTTCCAGGTCATCGGCGGCGGGTTGTTGCGCTTGTCGCTGCTGGCGGTCGTTTTTGGAGCGTCGGCGAAGGCCGTTGCCGAATAGGGCGACTGGCGCGGAATGGGAGCCATCGCTGGCGTCGCCTCGAAACTACGTACCGACCGGCTGGGGCGCGTCGGTGTCGGCGTATAGGAATCAGGCAACTGATCGGCAGTCATCCGGCCAGCGGATGCCACCATGACGCCGCTTGCGATTTGTCCGCCAGGATTGATTCCAGGCAGGCGCGAACCCTTCGGGATGTAGGAGGCCATCAGATAGGGATCGTCATGACCGTCCATGCGGGCGCGGCCGACATACTGCACGCGCACGTCGCCCGTGCCGCTGTGCTGCAGGTCGAGCATCTGCGCCGTCTTGTTGGAAAGGTCGATGATGCGGCCGGGATGGTACGGACCGCGATCGTTGACGCGAACGATAATGGACGAACCGGTCTCGACATTCGTAACGCGTGCATAGCTGGGTAGCGGGAAAGTCGGATGCGCTGCCGTCAGCGACTGCTGATCGTAGACTTCGCCATTTGCGGTCAGACGGCCGTGAAAGGCCGAGCCGTACCAGGATGCGATGCCGACCTTGTTATAGCCGAAATCTTCCTTGGGATAGTACCACTTGCCCTTCACCTGGTAGGGATTGCCGACCATGAACCGACCGCCACCCTTCGGCACCGGACCGTTGTTGACGACGCGGGGGCTGGCCTTGACCCCATATTCCTTCTCGGAGAAATATTCCTTGCCGTGCTGGCGCTTGGGAGCGACTTTCTGAGTTGTCCCGCAGGCCGTGATGGTTGCGCACATCAGTGAGAGAGCAAACCAACGCATACCCGTTGCGTATGTCATCGCACGATTTTCGAATTTCATCTGTCCCACGCCGCTACTCATTACTTTGACGGAGGTCTGCTGACCGGTACTTCCCTCGTTCCGGTATCCTGCTACGCCTCAATCACCTAACGGTACTTTAATCATGATTGGAGTTTGGCGATTTTGCGATGCAAATTGAGCGCACTGAGGAAATTCTGAAGATCGTGGTTAATGCCGAGTAAAATTCGATCGATCCGGCAACCCGCACAGAATAGTGCGGCGCTGGTGTCTCCCGATCACTGCTACGGTCCGAACATGGGACAGTTGAGGATGAATTCTTGCTGTTGTCCAAATACTGCCCGCAAGGAATGGAACAGTCTTTCAGCCGCCCGTATCGAGACGCATCAATATTTCGTCGTGATAGGTATCGCCGATCCTTAGCGCTTCGGTATCCGTAGCCCACGCCTTGAAGCCGAAGGATTGGTAGAGGCGGATAGCCGCCTTGTTGGATGAAACAACGCTGAGGCGTACCGAACGACACATGTTTTTCGCCTCACCGATGGCGGCGCTCATCAAAAGGCGCGAAAGCCCGGTTCCTCGCGCTTCCGGCCGGACATACATTCCCCAGATCGACGTAATGTGCCGCAGTTTCGCGGCGCCGGATCTGCCAACGCCGATGACGCCCAAGAGCGCGCCGTCATCGGCGAAGCCGCCAAAGATGATATTGTTTGCAATCCGATCGGCAACCTGCGTCTCGGTATACAGGATCTCGTCCTCATAGGAGGCGCCGAAAGCTTCAGGGTGGCGAGACAGGCCTTCAAGACGGATGTCGCCAAACGCGGCGGCATCGCCACGCTCCAGGCGACGTATGCTGAAGCGCTGCATGGCTAGTCCTTTCAGGTGGATGCATTTACGACGTCGGCGGAAACGTGATCTCGCATCCCACCCCTCATCGCGTCAACGATCAATGCGCCGACGTGCCTGCTATGTGGCGCAGCTTGTCGGGATTGCGGGTGCAGTAAATGGCAACAACCCTTTCCTCCTCGATATGCAACGCCGTCGTCTGCACGACATTGCCGCCTTCCATCGTTACGAAGCCCGGCAGGCCGTCGATGAGGGCATAGCGAATGAGTTGCGATGGCTGCGCTCGGAAGCCACGCGCCATCTGTTCATGACGCCGCATGACGGCGTCGAGCCCTATGAGCGGCTGCCGCGACGCCGGCACCTTGCCGCCTCCATCCGCATAGGCGACGACCTCCTCCGAGAGCATGGTGCGAAGCGCGGCCATATCGCCGGTGCGCGATGCGGTAAAGAAAGCCGCTGCGAATTTGAGCCCCTGCTCCCGTCCGATCGCAAAACGAGGACGGGCATCGACGATATGTGCCCTCGCCCGGCTCGCCAGCTTGCGACAGGCAGCTGCTTCGCGATCGATTGCCAGCGCTACCTCCTCGAAATCCATGCCGAAGACGTCATGCAGCAGAAAGGCAGCCCGCTCCAGCGGCGACAAGCGTTCCAGCGCAAACATCAACGGCAGTGTCACATCATCTGCAGCATCATCGTCCTGCGGATCGAAGATCGGCTCGGGCAGCCAGGGTCCAACATAGGTCTCGCGCCGGCGTCGGGCCGATTTCAGTTCGTTCAGGCAAAGCCTGGTGACGATGGTGCGCAGGAACGCGGTTGGCTCGCGAACCGAAGCATGATCGGTCGCAAGCCAGCGCAACCAGGATTCCTGCACAATATCTTCTGCATCCGCCACCGATCCGAGCATCCGGTAGGCAAGCCGGACAAGGCGCGGACGCAGCTCTGAGAAGGTCGGATCGGCGTGTGTTTCGATCATTGGGTCGCGAGAGCGTATTGAGAATCGGCGGTAACGGCTTGGCGGCCGCGAACGAATTGTAGCGTCGTCAGCGCGACGCGTCTTCCCAGATAACGTGCCGTAGCAAGATCGGATTCGGGCGGCGCAGTCTGCGGGCCTTCATCGACATTCGCCTGGGCACCCGCGCCGAGCCAGAAGCCTAGCCGGTTCATATCTGCTTCCGAACCTGTTGACGAGCAGTTCGCCGGCGGCAGGTCCAGGCCGACCCAGTGCATTCCATGCTGCGCGGCAAAAATGGCCAGCTGGATGAGTGTCGAAAGCTTGTCGCCGGACCGTGACCCGGAGGTGGTGAAGCCGGCAGCGATCTTGTCCTTCCAAAGAAAGCCTTTTGAGAGGACTGCGCTCGACGTCTTTTCCTGAAACTCCTTAAACGAAGCCGACACGGTGCCCATATAGGTCGGCGAGCCGAAAATGATGGCTTCGGCTGTATGAAGATCGTCCCAATGCCGCTCCACCTTGTCCACCGATAACAGCATGGCTTCGACACCGTCAGCCTGCTCGACCCCTGCAGCGACGGCTTCTGCCTGGCGGCCGGTGTGTCCATAACCCGTGTGATAGACGATTGCGATGCGTTGTCGGACCATTGTTGTCTCCTTCGAAAATGGCGTTGCGAAGGATAAGACAAGCCAGAGGATCCATCTGTGACATGCCCCGTCGCTTTTCTTCTGTCAGGTTCGGACGGCAGCCGGACGCTCAGCTTGGAGGCCGGGCGGGCGGCTGCCCTATTTTTACGTCTGCCGGTAAAGGATCATGCCTGCATGATGGAGGACGTCATCGATGAATGTTCCTTCGGCCGTGAAGCCGGTGTCGTCCCAATAGTCGATGTGATTGCCCCGGACTGCGTAGCGCCCTTGATAGGCGCTCTCCCGCTTACCGCGCGCCTCGTCATAGCGATCATTCGCAAGCAGGTTGTGACGGATATAGCCATCGGCGGTAACCCACATTCCGACATAGGGGAGGCTCCCCGGCGTTTGTTTATCCGAATTTCGTTCGACGCTCATTTCTGCGTGACCTTTCTCTATAGGTGATCCGATAGCCGTGCAGGCCAGAATCCCGGTGCTGACAGCAAACCAAGCGACAGCTCGTCGCTGCCTCCGCCTCATCGCGTACGCGTCGGGCGAATGACGATCTCGTTGACATCAACATCGTTCGGCTGCTCGATCGCGTAGCGCACCGCTCGTCCGATTGCGTCGGGCTGGAGAGCGATGGAGCGATAGGTCTTCATCATCTCCTCAGCGGCTGGATCGGTGATCGTGTCGGCAAGCTCGCTTTCGACCACGCCGGGGTGAATGCAGGTAACGCGAATATTTTCATTCTCCTGCCGTAAGCCATCCGAGATGGCGCGCACCGCATATTTGGTGGCGCAATAGACGGCAGCCGTGGGCGACACGGAGAGCGCGCCGATGGACGCGATGTTGATGATATGGCCGGAAGCTCTGGCCGTCATCTCAGGCAAGACAGCGGCGATGCCGTAGAGCACGCCCTTGATGTTGACATCGACCATCCGGTCCCATTCCTCGACCTTCAAGGACGCCATCAGCGACAACGGCATGACACCGGCATTGTTGACGATCACGTCGACGCGACCGAAGCTTCGTCGCGCCGCCTCGGCAAAGGCTGCGACATCCAGACGGTCGGTCACATCAAGGCGCTGCGTTGCAGCCTCTCCGCCGTTTTCACGGATCTCGGTTGCCAGCGCTTCGATACGATCTGTACGTCGTGCGCCGAGCATAAGCTTGGCTCCGGCCCTGCCGAGTTCCCGGGCAATACCGGCACCGATGCCGCTTGAAGCGCCGGTAACGAGGACGACTTTGTTGAGGGACATACTCATTTCCTTCCTGATTGTTGTTCGAACTGCCGTGGCAGTTGTCAGGAAGGTAGATCCGCCTCATTGTTGTGATAAGACGACCATTCGTTACCTCAATGGAAAGCTGAAATAACCAATGCAGCCGGATCTCAATATGCTTGCGGTATTTGCGCTCGTCGCTGAGGAAAGAAGTTTTCGTGCGGCGGCAGAACGCATGGGCATCACAAGATCTGCAGTCAGCCAGACGATCAGGCGGCTGGAGGAGACGCTCGGCATCGCGCTGATACTGCGCACAACCCGCAGCGTAAGTCTTACTGAGGCGGGCGAAAGACTTTTCGGCGACATCGCGCCCGCGATTGCGGAAATGCGCGCGGCAACGGAAGTCGCCGGAAACTTGCGCGGGCCGCCGCGCGGTCAGTTGCGTCTCGCCGTTTCATCCATTGCCGAGCGATTTCTATCCGGCCCTTTCCTTGCAGGCTTTACTGAGGCCAATCCGGAGGTTCAGCTCGATATCACGGTGACGGATGAAGAGTTCGACATCGTTGCCGAGGGCTATGATGCAGGCGTCCGGCTCGGCGAAGTGATTGAGCAGGACATGATTGCCGTCCCCGTTGCTGGCGACGAGCGGCAGCTGGCCGTTTGTTCGCCGCTATATCTGCAACGTGTCGGCGCACCTGCCCATCCACAGGAGCTCGTCACCCATCGCTGCATCGGCTGGCGTCCCGCGCCCAAGGTCGCGCCATATCGCTGGGAATTTTCGGAGGATGGCAAGGAGTACAGCGTTGCCGTTGCGCCGGAGATCACCACGAACGACATGGCGTTGATGACCAAACTCGCCGTGGCCGGCGCAGGGATCACCTTTGGTATGGAGGAAAGTTTTCGTCCATACATCGAACGGGGTGAGCTTGTGGCTGTTCTCGAAAGCTTCAGCCCACACTTTTCCGGCTTCTACCTCTACTATCCGAGCCGTCGTCACATGGCGCCGAAGCTGCGAGCCCTGATCAGCCATCTGCAAAATCGGGGCTAGTGTTGAGCAGTGCCGGGATTTACCGATGACCGGAGGTTCGGCGCGTTCAAGGTGTATAGATGGAGTGGCCCGACCGCTGGAGACGGTCAGGCCACATTTGCCAGGTCAGGGGTCAAAGCTGACTAAAGCACACTAACAATAAGTATGGCTTATCTTTTGTCAATAATGCTTCATGGCGGAAGCACGTATTGCACCTGCGTCGTTGTGTCAGGCGTAGGGCGTGCCGTTCAGCGCTGCTTTTTGACCGATCGCGCCCTTGTCAATGATGGTGAGGAATGCGTCCGTGGCGCGTTTCGTGTCGTGCTCCTGCCGAAACGTCTGATGCGCCTGGATGAAGGCTACGGTCCATGTTGCCAGAAGGAGGCTCGCCGCCAGTCTGGCATCAGGATCTGCAGGGTTTCGCGCCACACTTTCCGATAGCGCCATCAAGACGACTTGCGCGATCTCGTCGCGTATCGCCCTCACTCGCGCCTTGAGGGTTTCGCTCCCCTCGATCGTCTCGACAAAGCCTTGGCTGCGGGCAGAGAAATTGACGGCGGGATGCTGTTCCGCAACGAGCCGATGCGCAAGCAGCCGATATGCTTCGATGGGAGTGATGCTTTCGTCGCGCTGTCGCAAGACGTCACGCAGCATCTCCCTCGCCTCTTCGTCGCGGTCGAAGAACATGTCTTCCTTCCGGGGGAAGTGATTGAAGACCGTCATCCGTCCGACATCGGCGGCAGCGGCGATTTCATCCACCGTCACATGATCAAAGCCGCGCTCTAAAAAGAGGCGCGTCGCCACATTGGAGATGTTTTGCCGTGTGGCAAGGCGCTTGCGGGTTCGGCGGTCGGTCGTCGTTGTCATGTCGCATCGATAGCATCAATTCTGTACTGAGTACATATTTCTTATTGACCACTAGCGCTTTCGATCATATCTAAATATGTACTGGATACAAATTTAGACTTGATACGAAATATCCTGCCCGTTCCTGCGCGGCAGGCAGAAGGAGTGAATCATGAAAGCAGCGCAGTTCAACGAATATGGTGGTCTGGACGTCGTTCGTATGGTCGAGGTCGACGAACCGCATGCCGGCCCTGGCCAGGTGCGGATTATTGTCCGCGCGGCTGGCGTCAATCCCTCCGATTGGAAGCGTCGGGATGGACAATATCGCGATTTCGAGGATGTGGCCTTTCCCGCAGGCTTCGGTGTCGAGGCTTCGGGAATCGTGGACGAGGTTGGTGACGGCGTTTCCAACGTCTCGGTCGGAGACGCCGTTTTCGGCTTCGGCGAGAATACGATGGCCCAGTATGCGATCCTCACGCATTGGGCGCTCAAGCCGGGGGATGTGCCGTTCGAAGTTGCCGGCGGGCTGCCTGTCATCATCGACACGGCGACACGCGCCCTTGACGAGGTCGGTATTGCATCCGGTCAAACGCTTCTGGCGAGCGGTGCTGCAGGTGGAATAGGCTCCGCCGTCATCCAGCTGGCTCGCCTGCGAGGAATAACCGTCATCGGTACGGCGAGCGCACCTAAACATGACTATCTGCGCGATCTCGGCGCCATCCCGACGACATACGGACCGGGGCTCGCGGAACGTATCAAGGAACTCGCGCCAAACGGCGTCGATGCTGCCCTCGATCTCGCAGGCTCCGGTGTGATCCCGGAATTGATCGCGATCGTCGGCAACCCCGCGCGCGTTCTCTCCGTTGCCGATTTCTCGGCAGAGGAATACGGCGCAAAATTTTCTCATGGCCCTCCGAAGGATCCGGAGCTGATTTTTGCCTATGTGGCTCGGCTTTGCTCAGAGGGTCTTTTCCGCCTGCATGTCGAGCAGACCTTCCCGCTTGAACAGACGGCGCTGGCACAGGATGTCAGTGCCAGAGGTCGCGTCATGGGCAAGCTCGTTATTTCCCTGGATTGAAACTGACCATGAACAAGCCCCTTATCGTCATCTTTGCCGCCATCTGCCTCGATGCAGTCGGGATAAGCCTCATCTTCCCTATTCTTCCGCGGCTTATCGAGGAAGTGACCCACAGCCAGAACATCGCGCCCTACATCGGCATCATGACTGCTCTCTATGCAGCCATGCAGTTCATCTTTGCGCCCGTTCTTGGCGCGCTCAGCGACAATCTCGGCCGCAGACCGGTGCTGCTGGTTTCGCTGGCGGGCGCTGCCGTCAATTATGTCATCATGGCGTTCGCGCCACAGCTTTGGATGCTGTTGCTCGGGCGGGCTATCGCCGGCCTGACGAGCGCCAACGCCTCCGTGGCAACGGCTTACATCACCGACATTTCGCCGGAAGACAAGCGGGCCCGCCGGTTCGGCCTTCTCAGTGCAATGTTTGGCATCGGCTTTATAGTCGGCCCCGTTCTCGGCGGATTGCTTGGCGATCACGGGCTGCGGCTCCCCTTCATCGCAGCAGCCATCCTGAACGGCTGCAATTTGCTGGTCGCTCTCTTCGTTCTCCCCGAATCGCGCACCCCGTCGGGTCAAAAGATCGATCTGGCATCGTTCAATCCGCTTGGGCCGCTGCGTTGGGTCTTCTCGATGAAAGGCCTTCTACCCATCGTCTTCGTCTATTTCATCCTGAGCGCCACCGGCGAAGCCTATGGCACCTGCTGGGCACTCTGGGGATTCGATACCTTCCAGTGGAACGGCCTGTGGATCGGCCTCTCGCTCGGCGCATTCGGCGTCTGCCAAACGCTGGTGCAGATATTCCTGCCTGGCCCCGCGACAAAGCTGTTCGGCGAACGGTGGGCCGTCATTGCTGGGATTGCCGGTGCATGCGTCGCGCTCGTTGCCATGGCCTTTGCCAACCAGGGTTGGATGGTGTTCGCCATCATGCCGATCTTCGCGCTTGCCGGCATGGGTTCGCCCGCCTTCCAGGCTCTCGCCACCAGGCAGGTCGATCAGGCGCGTCAAGGGCAGCTTCAGGGCGTACTGACGTCAGCCATCAGTCTGGCCTCTATCATCAGCCCATTGGCGTTCTCCACATTCTATTTCGTCGTCCAGAAGGAATGGCCCGGCGCTATCTGGCTCTCGGTGGTCGCGATTTATGCCGTTGCCATCCCGCTGGTCTTGCTCGGCACCCGGACCGCGCAATCCTCGCAACCCGTCAACGCCTAGCAGCTGCTTGTTGACGATCGCCTGGACGGCATAAATGACCCCAGGGCCATCTCGCGGCAAAAATAATCGGCACCTTTTACCGTCCAGCGCAATTGGTTGTCGCATATGCGTAGCAGCCCGGTTGACGCTTCCGCCCGAATAGCGCTAAAGCGAGCCAACCACTTTCAAAGGCGCAGTGCCGCTATGACAGGAAGAGTGTCCGAGTGGTTTAAGGAACCGGTCTTGAAAACCGGCGTGCGGGAAACCGTACCGTGGGTTCGAATCCCACCTCTTCCGCCATCATCAACGCATAGCCAGAAATGCATTCCATCATGTCATCGCTTATGCGAAAGATCTGGCATCGCTGCAGGGATACGACTTCCGCTCATGATATCAGACGATCAACCTCTCTCGCTTGAGTCAAAACCGTTGGTCGGCGCCGCCCTATCGGCTTTCTTCAACCGTGATGCTGTCATTGTCGCGTCGGATTTGATCGGTGCACGCTTTTCTGTCGGAGGCATCGGCGGGCGCATCGTCGAGACGGAGGCCTATCGGCCTGACGATGAGGCCTCCCACGCCTTTCGCGGCAAGACGCCGCGCAATGCCGCGATGTTCGGGCCGCCGGGGCATGTCTACATCTACCGTTCCTACGGCATTCACTGGTGCCTGAACTTCGTCTGCCTTACGGGAAGCGCCGCGCTCATCCGGGCTCTGGAGCCGGAGAATGGTATTGATGAAATGATCGCGCGTCGCGGCATGGCGAATATCGTGTCCCTCTGCAACGGGCCGGGAAAGCTGTCGCAAGCACTGGCGATCGATATCGGCTTGAACGGCATGGCGCTGGACCAGCCTCCATTCGCATTCTCGCTTGCCGAGCCGACAACGATCGTCGCCGACAAGCGCATCGGAATCACCAAGAACGTCGACCCGCTTTGGCGTTTCGGTGCCGCAGGGTCGCGTTTCGTCAGCCGCCGTTTTCCCTGACAAAGCATTTCCAAAAATAAACGTACCCCACGAAAAAGACCGCCGGGGTGGCGCCCGGCGGTCATGCAACCACGCAGTGAAACTGGAAAGACTGCGCGGCTATTCCATCGCAACGCTATGGTCGACCGCGGGCGGCGCCGATGGTTTGCGCAGGAGCACCAGCAGCGGTATGGCGCAGATCGACATCAGCATCAGCAGCTTGAAGTCATCGATGTAGGCGATGATGGTCGCCTGCGTGGTGATCATGCCGTCAAGCGTGGCGCGTCCCACGGCCGTCAGGGGACTGATGCCCTGGGCGGCCGTCGCATCGAAATAGCGGTTGAACGGCGTCACATAGGCAGCGATGTTGGCGTGGTTGACCTGCGTATTCTCCGTGATGAGCATGGACACGACGGAAATGCCGACGCTCGAGCCGATGTTACGCGAGAGATTGTAGAGGCCGGTGCCCTCGCCGCGCATCTGCGCCGGCAGCGTCGCGAATGCAATCGTCGTCAGCGGCACGAACAAGAAGCCGAGACCTGCACCCTGGACGAAGCCGACCGAGATCAGTGTCCATTGCGAGACATCGGGCGTCCAGCCGGTCATGTCATACATGGCCCACGCAGTCAGCGCGAGGCCGAGGAACAGCAGCAGGCGGGTGTCCACCTTTCCGATCAGTCGGCCGACAAGGAACATGCAGAACATCGTGCCCAGACCGCGCGGCCCCATGACGATGCCGGCCGTCACGACGGGATAGCCCATCAACGTCTGCAGATAGGGTGTCATCAGCGCAAGCGAAGCCAGATAGGTCACGCCGACGATGAAGATGAACAGCATGCTGACGGCAAAATTCTGGTCCAGGAAGAGCCTGGGATTGACGAAACTTCGTTCGGCCGTGAACGTGTGCACGATAAGAAGATAGAAGGCGCAGAAGCAGACGAGTGCCTCGATGATGATCTCGCCCGAATAGAACCAGTCGAGCTGTTCGCCACGATCGAGGAAGAGCTGCAGGGCTGCGATACCGATCGAAAGCATGCCGAAGCCGAACCAGTCGAGCTTGGCAAGCGCGTCGAGTTTGGTCTCGGTCACATAGATGACGATGCCAAAGAAAGCGAGCGCGCCGATCGGCACGTTGATGTAGAACACCCAGCGCCAGCTGATATTGTCGGTCAACCAGCCGCCGATCACCGGACCGAGCACCGGTCCGACCATGACCGAGACGCCGAACAGCGCCATCGCGCGGCCGCGCTCCTCGACATTGTAGATATCGAGCAGAATTCCCTGCGACAGCGGCACCAGCGATGCGCCGAAAAATCCCTGCAGCAAGCGGAAACCGACGATCTGCGCCAGCGACTCCGAAAGGCCGCATAGAACTGAGGCTGCGACGAAGCCTGCGATTGCCGTCAGCAGGACGCGCTTACGGCCGAATTTGGCCGAAAGGAAACCGGAGGGCGGCGTCATGATCGCCGCCGCAACGATATAGGATGTCAGAACCCAGTTGATCTGGTCGGCGCTCGCCGACACGTCGCCCTGAATATGAGGCAGGGCGACGTTAGCGATGGTGGTATCCAGCGCCTGCATGATGACCGACAGAATGACACAGGCCGTGATCGCGCCGCGATGGGCGATGGGCGCTGATGGCGAAGCAGTGGTGGCGTTACTCATGATCCTGACCGCGGGAATGGCCCAGCAGGTTGCTAATGAAGTCAGGCAGGCCACGGGCATGGCCGGTGTCGACATCGGCGACGACGCTCATTCCGACGCGCAGCGGCGGCTTGCCCTGCGTCTCGTCGATGTTGATGATCATCGGTATGCGCTGGACGACCTTGACCCAGTTGCCGGTGGTGTTCTGGGCCGGCAACAGCGAGAAGCTCGAGCCTGAGGCCGGCGCTATGCTGGCGACGGTGCCCTTCCAGGTGACGCCCGGATAGGCGTCGACGGATATCGTCACCTTCTGGCCGGTCCGCACATAGGTGAGCTCGGTTTCCTTCGGGCTGGCGTTGATCCACATATGGGTGGTGGATACCAGCGAGAAGCCCTGCTGCGCAGCCGTCAGATAAGCGCCGACCTGAAGCGAGGGAACATTGGCGGTGACACCGTCGAAGGGGGCTTTTACGACCGTGTCGTCCAGCTCGCGCTGGGCGTTGTCGACGGCGGCCTTGGCCTGCAGATAAAGCGGATTCTGTTCGACCGGCAGATTGGCCGCGCCCTCGCCGCCCAATTGGGCCAACGTTGTGGCGGCCTGCGCCTTGGCGACCGAAACCTTTTGTTGCGCAGCCTCAAGATTGTGCTTCGCCTGGTCGAGGGCCGCCTTGGAGGCAACGGAGCTATTGATCAGGTTCTGCTGCCGCTCGAGTTCCGTCTGATAGTAGGGAATGTCGGCCTGCGCCTGTGCGATCTCGGCTAGAGACTGCGTGTAGCTGGCCTGCAGGTTCAGGATCTGGTTCTTTGCGTTACCGAGCTGAGCCTGGGCGCCCTCCAGCGCGATGCGGAAGGAATCGGGCTTCAGGCGGAAAAGCACCTGCCCTTTCTTCACCACCTCGTTCTCGTGCACATCGACCGAAATCACGGTGCCGGAAACGTCGGTGGAGACGCCGACCATGTCAGCCTGGATATAGGCATTGTCCGTGGACATGATCTGTCCGCCGGTAACGTAGTAGTAGCCGCCGATGACGAGAGCGACGGGAAGCAAGGCGAAGAGGACCGGCCGCGTCAGCTTGCGGCGTTTGCGCGGCGCCTCGGGGGGCGTAATCGGAGCCGCTGCCGTGGCAGGTTGCGACGCCGGGGGGGACGACGGCGCCTCAGCGACAAGCGCTTGATTCTGTTCCGATGAGTTTGCGTTCGCAGGTACGCGTAGGGAGGAAGATGCATCAGCCATGTTGTATCTCTTTATCGACTGCCTTCGAACGGCAGACGTGAAGCAGGTTCGATTTCATTAGGATAAGCAATTCGTGGAGGCGTTCGCGATCCTCCTGAGGAACGCCCTCGAGCGCCTCCTTGCGGGTCTGCTCGCCGATGTCGCGCATGGCGTCGATCAAAGGGCGAGCTTCCTCGCGCATGTAGAGAAGCCAGCTCCGACGATCGCTCGGATGCTGTCGGCGCTCCACAAGGCCGCGCTCGCTCAGCTTGTCGAGAATGCGAACCAGCGTGATTGGTTCGATTTCCAGTATTTCGGCCAGTCCGGCCTGATGGATGCCTTCATTGTTGGCGAGATAGGCAAGCGTCTGCCATTGGGAGCGCGTTAGTCCCAAATCCTTCGCGCGCTGCTCAAACCGCTTCCGAAGAAGGCGGGCAACGTCATGGAGAACAAAGCCGAGAGTTGGTGTCGAATTCATGGTGTCGCAAGTCTGCTATTGATAAGCAACCTTATAATTATGCCTACGTATAGTAAGCATCCACTTGATACAAGAGGGCAGCGTATCAAGAAATCGCGATGGTCGAAGATGTCGCAGCGGTGTCGCAAAGATGTCGCAGTGCCGAGCTGCAACCGGAGGCGAAAAATTGCGTCGCATGGTGGGCTGTATATGCCCGCCATTACCTCTGGAATTGAAAAGGCGCGGACGATCGAGTCGTCCGCGCCTTTTCGGCAATTCCACAGCTGGATGAACGTGTGGGGCTCGTTCTCCGGTTCAGAGTTTGGCGTTGGGTTTAACGTCGACTCAGAAGCCCGATGAGATAGCCGACGCCTGCTGCGGCTGCGACCATGAAAATCGGATCCTGGCGAACTCTTTCGCGGAACTGCTCTGTAATCTCCTCGGCTTCCTCGGCGACGACAGACTTCGCTCCCTGCCCCACAGCTGCTGCGCTCTGTGACAACCTCGTCAAATCTTCGCGCAACGCGGCAACCTGGGCGGCCAGATCTTCCATTGCCGCTTCAGTCTGGGCTCGCGCCGCAGATGACTGGGCGGAAGCTGATTTCGTCTCTGCCATCGTGTGCTCCTTGTGTTTTCTTGCGGAGTAGAACGTCATTGCGCGTCAAAGGTTCCGGCACTTTTGTGCCTCGTCGGGTGATTTCCCCTATGGCTCTTCAATTCCGGTTCGGATTGTTCTAAGGAACTCCGATTGTTTCGCTCGCTGGCGAAGACTTGATGATGACGAGGTTTGCTTTCCGATGTTCGATGTGCTGAGAAAAATCGCCCAGACCTGGGTTGCAAAGGGCTTGTTGCTTCTTCTGGCGGCGGCTTTCGGCATATGGGGCGTCGAACGGTCGCTCATCACCGGCGGCAACAGCAACACGGTGGTAACGGTCGGTGATCAGCAGATCGACACCAACGAATTCCGCCTCGCCTATCGTCGCCAGATTCAGGCAATCAGCCAGCAGCTGCGTATGCAGATCACGCCGGACCAGGCGCGTGCTTTCGGCATAGGGCAGCAGACCGTGGCGCAGCTCGTTGCAGGCGCCTCGCTCGATCAGCTTGCAGCCGATATGAACCTTGGGCTTTCTCAGGATCGTCTGGCCAAGCTCATCGGCGACGATCCGGCCTTCAAGGCAGCCAACGGCGCTTTCGATCGTCAGAAGTTCGAGATGCTTCTTCGCAACAGCAACATCACTCCGGACGATTACATCAAGGAACGCAGCAAGGTCGCAATCCGTAGCCAGATCGTCGAAGCCGTATCGAACGGTTTCGTTGCGCCGAAGGTTCTGGTCGATGCCGTGAAGCAGTATCATGATGAGAGCCGCAGCATCGATTATCTGCTGCTCACCAACGCCAACATCGATCCGGTCAAGGCCCCGGCCGATGACGTGCTGTCCAAGTGGTTCGACGGCGTGAAATCCAGATATCGCGCTCCGGAATATCGCAAGTTCGCCTATGTAAAGCTGCAGGCCGAGGATCTGGCGGATCCGGCGAGCGTGTCGGATGATGAACTGCGCGCCCAGTACGACAAGCGCAAGGATAGCTTCAAGACGCCGGCCACGCGGACGATCGAGCAACTGACCTTCGCCAACAAGGATCTTGCCAATGCGGCTGCTGACGCGCTGAAGACCGGCACGACCTTCGATCAGCTTGTTTCCGATCAGGGCAAGAAGCCTTCCGACGTATTGCTCGGCAACTTCACAAAGGATCAGGTTCCCGACAAGACCGTTGCCGAAGCTGCCTTCGGCGTTACGAAGGATGGCGGCACGACGCCTGTGGTCGAAGGTTCGTTCGGCCCGGTCATTCTACGCGTCACCAACGTAAAGGATGAGACGGCGAAAAACTTCGACGACGTCAAGGAAGACATCCGCAAGCAGATCGCGCTCGGCAACGCCGCCAACGAAATCACCAGCGTTCATGACAAGTTCGAGGATCTGCGTGGTTCCGGCGCCTCGCTTCAGGAAGCCGCATCGCAGCTCAAGCTGAAACTGGTCACGATTGACGCGATCGACGCGACCGGTCTGGATCAGAAGGGTAACGAGATCAAGGATCTGCCGAATCGCCAGCAGCTGCTTTCAGAAGTTTTCAAGGCCGAACAGGGCGGCAACCCAGCTCCGCTGACCGTCGGCAACGACGGCTATATCTGGTATGACATACTGAACATCATGCCTGATCACGATCGCGCGCTCGCCGATGTCCGTGAGAAGGCCGTTGCCGATTGGACCGCCGAGCAGCAGAAAATTGCGCTTGCCGCGAAGGCAACCGAGTTGAAGCAAGAGGCGCAGAAGGGCAAGTCGCTTGCCGATATCGCCGCGCCGCTCGGCATCGCCGTTGAAAGCAAGACCAATGTCACGCGCTCGACGGACGACCCGGTTCTCGGCCGAGGAGGCATAGCGGCCGTATTCTCCGGCCCTGTCGATACCGCGGCCAACTCCGTCGGTGCGGACGACACGACCCAGATCCTGTTGAAGGTGACCGATGTCAACGACAACCCGACGACGGATGCTCTCAGCAACGACGATCAGCAGGTGGCGCAGGTTGCCAATGCTGCTGGTGACGACATCCTCGACCAGATCGTTGCCCAGCTGCAGTCCAGATACACGGTCACGGTCAACCAGAGCCTCGCTGAACAGGCGATGTCGCGCTAAGCCCGATCAGGAGGATGGATAGTCAATGTCAGAGTTGAAACCTTTCCTCGCCAAGGTGGCCGGTCGTGAGGCCCTGACGCGGGATGAAGCCCGGCGCGCATTCGAGATCCTGATGTCGGGTGAAGCGACGCCTTCGCAGATCGGGGCGTTCCTGATGGCGTTGCGCGTGCGCGGTGAAACGGTCGACGAGATCGTTGGCGCCGTCACCACGATGCGCTCCAAGATGTTGCCGGTGGATGCGCCGGCCGATGCGATCGACATCGTGGGCACCGGCGGCGATGGTGTCGGCACTTACAATATTTCGACGCTTGCGGCATTCATCGTTGCCGGTGCAGGCGTGCCGGTCGCCAAGCATGGCAATCGCGCCCAGAGCTCGAAGGCCGGAACGGCGGACACGCAGTCGGTGCTGGGCATCAAGCTCGATATTGGGCCTGACGCGATTTCCCGCTGCATCCGCGAAGCCGGCATCGGCTTCATGTTCGCGCAGCTGCATCATTCCTCGATGCGCCATGTCGGGCCGTCGCGGGTGGAGCTTGGGACGCGTACGATCTTCAATCTGCTCGGGCCGTTGTCGAACCCGGCTGGCGCACGTCGCCAGCTGCTGGGTGTGTTTGCACCGCAATGGGTGGTCCCGCTTGCGGAAGTGCTTCGAGACCTGAACGCCGAAAGCGTCTGGGTCGTGCATGGCAATGGTCTCGACGAGATCACCACGACCGGCACGACCTCCGTCGCTGCGCTCGAGAACGGCAAGATCCGCACCTTCGAGCTGACGCCGTCGGATTTCGGCCTGCCGCATGCCGATCTCGCCGATCTGAAGGGCGGCGATGGCGTGGCCAATGCAGCCGCGCTTCGCGATGTGTTGAGTGGTGCGAAGAACGCCTATCGCGACATCGCCCTTGCCAATGCGGCGGCGTCGCTGGTCATTGCCGGAAAGGCGGAAACGCTCCATGATGGCATGAGGCTCGCAGCCCAATCGCTTGACAGCGGCGCGACCGCCGTTGCGCTGGAAAAGCTGGTCGCCGTCTCCAACGAAGAATAGGTTCAGGACGTCATGACCGATATCCTCCAGAAGATCGAAGCCTATAAGCGCGAGGAAATTGCTGCTGCCAAGGCCAAGGTTTCGCTTGCCGATCTCAAGGCCATGCAGGCCGGTCAGTCTGCACCGCGAGGCTTTCGCAAGGCGCTTCTTGCCAAGCAGAACGCAGGTGTTTTCGGCCTGATTGCCGAGATCAAGAAGGCGAGCCCTTCCAAGGGGTTGATTCGCCCTGATTTCGATCCGCCTGCCCTCGCCAAGGCCTATGAGGCGGGCGGTGCCGCTTGCCTTTCGGTGCTGACTGATACGCCCAGTTTCCAGGGTGCCCCCGAATTCCTGATGGCCGCGCGTGCAGCGTGTTCGCTGCCGGCGCTGCGCAAGGATTTCATGTTCGAGACCTATCAGGTGCAGGAAGCCCGCGCGTGGGGTGCTGATTGTATCCTGCTGATCATGGCGTCGCTTTCCGATGACGATGCTCAGCGACTGCAGGACGAGGCATTCGATCTTGGCATGGACGTTCTGGTCGAGGTTCACGACGCCGAAGAGATGGAGCGTGCGCTGAAGCTGTCGTCGCCGCTGATCGGCATCAACAACCGCAATCTTCGCACGTTCGAGGTCAGCCTCACGGTCAGCGAGACGCTGGCGGCCATGGTGCCGATCGGCCGATTGCTGGTTGGCGAGAGCGGCGTCTTTACCCATGCCGATTGCAAGCGCCTTGAGGCGGTTGGTATCACCACTTTCCTTGTCGGCGAAAGTCTGATGCGCAAGGATGACGTGACCGCCGCGACGAAGCTGTTGCTGAACGGCGAATCCGGCATTCTGGCGGCCGAATAAGATGACCACGACCAAGGCCGGCCTCACACATATCGACGCTTCGGGCGAGGCGCATATGGTCGACGTTGGCGACAAGGCCGAGACGGCGCGTAGCGCCACCGCCGCCGGCTATGTGAAAATGAAGCCGGAGACATTGGCACTGATCCGTGAGGGCAATGCCAAGAAGGGCGACGTCATCGGCACGGCGCGGCTTGCCGGCATCATGGCCGCCAAGCAAACGAGCAATCTCATTCCCCTATGCCATCCGCTGATGCTGACCAAGGTTGCTGTCGATATCGTCGAGGATGCCGCCCTGCCCGGTTTGCGCGTCACCGCAACGGCCAAGCTGACCGGTCGCACAGGCGTCGAGATGGAAGCGCTGACTGCAGTTTCCGTCGCCTGCCTGACGATTTACGATATGGCGAAGGCCGCCGATCGTGGCATGGAAATCGGCGGCATCACGCTATTGGAGAAATCCGGCGGAAAATCGGGAGATTTCCGCCATCCGGGGGCCTGACCTATGAGCCTGTTACCTGTCGCCGAAGCCCAAGCGCGCCTTTTGGACAGCGCCACACCGCTACATCGCATTGAAAGCGTTCCGCTCGATATGGCTGATGGCAGAGTGCTGGCGAGAGATCTTGCTGCCCGTCTTACTCAACCACCCTTCGATGCCTCGGCAATGGACGGATATGCCCTTCGTTTCGAGGATGCGGCAACGCCCGGTTCCGAGCTTCGGGTCATCGGCGCATCGGCTGCTGGCCATGCCTTCCAGGGAGCTGTCGGCAAGGGTGAAGCCGTTCGCATTTTTACCGGCGCCCCGGTTCCGGCGGGTGCTGATTCGGTGCTTCTGCAGGAGGACGCTGAGCGACTGGGAGACGACCATATCCGCACGACCTACGCTCTGCGCAAGGGGCAACACATTCGCCCGCGGGGTCAGGATTTTCTCGAAGGGGAAGTCGTTCTGCCAGCCGGCACGGTCATGGATTTTTCGCGGCTTACCGTTGCAGCCGGCATGAATCATCCGGCATTGGATGTCTATCGCCGGCCGCTGGTAGCGATCCTCGCAACTGGTGACGAATTGGTCGTTCCGGGCAGCGCGCCAGGCCCTTCACAGATCGTCGCCTCGAACACATTCGGCATCGCTGCGCTCGCGCGCAATGCCGGCGCTCACGTGCTCGACCTAGGGATTGTTCCTGACAATAAGGATGAGATCACCGCTGCCATCGGTCGTGCGCAGGTGGCAAAAGCCGATATCATCGTCACGCTCGGCGGCGCTTCCGTCGGCGATCACGATCTGGTGCAGGCAACGATGCTGTCAGCCGGCATGATATTGGATTTCTGGCGTATCGCCATGCGCCCCGGCAAACCGTTGATGGTTGGCAGCCTCGGCGATATTCACATCCTCGGTCTTCCGGGAAATCCAGTTTCCAGCCTCGTATGCGGCCTGCTCTTCCTTGAGCCCTTGATTCGAAAGCTTGCCTCCCTGCCCCCGGTCAAGCGCGAGGGCGTCGCATACGCAGCCGTGCCCTTTGCCGCAAATGACCAGCGCCAGGACTATGTGCGTGCGACTTTGATCAAGAGTGATGAGGGTGGTTGGCTTGCCAAGCCCTTCTCGAAGCAGGATTCCTCGATGATGAAGGTCTTTTCCAGCGCCGATTGTCTGGTTGTCCGCCCGCCGCATGCGCCGGAACTCACCGTCGGTTCGCCGTCTCGGGTCATATTCCTGCGGCCCGATCTTCTCGGTTAGGGCGCAAACTTTCTTGGAGCTGCCCAAGCCGGCAAGCGAAAGCCGGGAGGTTTGACCCACCCGGCTCATATTCCATCCAATCGACGGATTGATTACTTAGCAGGCTTCTCGTGATGGCCGCCGAAGCCGGCGCGCATCGCGGAGAGAACCTTGTTCGCATAATCGTCGTTGCCGCGCGAGGCAAAACGGCCGTAAAGCGCGGCGCTCAGCACCGGCGTCGGAACGCCTTCGTCGATCGCAGCCGAAATCGTCCAGCGGCCTTCGCCCGAGTCGGAAACACGGCCGGCATATTGCGAGAGCGCAGCGTCGCCATGCAGCGCATCGGCGGTCAGGTCGAGCAGCCAGGAGGTGATCACGCTGCCGCGGCGCCAGACTTCGGAGATTTCGGCAATATCGAGATCATACTGATAATACTGCGGGTGCGAGAGCGGAGCTGTCTCGGCATCCTTCTCCGCATCCTGCTTGCCGATATTGGCGTGGCGCAGAACGTTGAGGCCTTCGGCATAGGCTGCCATCAGGCCGTATTCGATGCCGTTATGAACCATCTTCACGAAATGGCCGGCGCCGGACGGGCCGCAATGCAGATAGCCCTGCTCTGCCGTGCTGTTCTTCGCTGCCTCTTCGGAGCGCATCGCCGACGGAGCGACGTCACCGACGCCAGGAGCAAGCGTTGCGAAGATCGGCGAGAGATGCTCGACGGTTTCCTTCTCGCCACCGATCATCAGGCAATAGCCGCGCTCGAGACCAAAAACGCCACCGCTGGTGCCGACGTCGACATAGTGGATGCCCTTCGGCTTCAGCTCTTCGGCGCGGCGAATGTCGTCATGGTAATAGGAGTTGCCGCCGTCGATGACGATATCGCCTTCTTCGAGCAGCGGAACGACTGCCGCCAGTTCCTGATCGACGATTGCGGCCGGCAGCATCATCCAGACGACACGTGGCTTGGCAAGTTTCGATACGAAATCCGCGAGAGACTTACTGCCGGTGGCTCCGAGCTGTTCAAGCCCGGCAACGCTTTCCGGGCGCGCATCGAAAACAACCGCGCTATGACCGCCTCTCATGAGGCGCTGCACCATGTTGTTGCCCATACGGCCAAGGCCAATCATTCCGATTTGCATTTTCAGTCTCCTAGGACGGTTTCAATCGTTTGAATACTGCATAGAGATATTTCGCAATATTTTCCAATGAACAAATGACGGGCGAGCTATGCATGCGCAAGACAACGCAGAAAAATCCACGCGCTCACGCATCTGTGATATCGCCGGTCGAAACCAACAGCTTTTCGCCATGATCACGCTTTGCCGAGTTCGAGGAAAGCTGTACTTTGCCGGTCTATTTCGCCGGTGAACTTAGCACCGTTCGCGGGGTCTTTGCATTATTCTCTTTCGGGCGGCGCTCAGAGCAAGCGTCAATGGGGGCATATGGCTGCGTCTCTGAAATTGCCGCTGGTTCCAGCTTCATTCTTCGGCATGGTTCTGGGGCTTTCGGGTCTCGCCAATGCCTGGCGTGTCGGAACTCGCATCTGGCAATTGCCCGGGGTGATCGGTGAAGTGCTGACCTTTGTCAGTCTCGCCGTTTGGCTGATCCTGATCGTGCTTTACGTGCTGAAATGGGCAGTGGCCCGTGAAGAAGCCCTCAAGGAAGTCGCGCATCCCGTCCTGTGTTGCTTCATCGGCCTGATCGGGGTGGCCACCATGCTGGCGGCAGGCGGATTGCTGCCCTATTCCCGCATCGGTGCAGAGACGATATTCCTGGCGGGAGCCATCTACACGCTCGCCTTCTCGGTGTGGCGCACAGGCGGCTTATGGCAAGGCGAGCGCGACATTGCCGCCACCACGGCAGTTCTTTACCTGCCGAGCGTCGCAGGCAGCTTCGTCACCGCGATTGTGGCCGCCGCACTCGGCTTTCCGCAATGGGCGCAGCTTTTCTTCGGCGCCGGGTTCTTCGCGTGGCTCGCGATCGAATCGGCTCTGCTTCATCGTCTTTTGACGGGGCCGGCGCTTCCTCCGGCGCTGCGGCCCACACTTGGCATCCAGCTGGCGCCGCCCGTCGTCGGTGCGCTCGCCTATATCGGCGTCATGCAAGGCCCAGCCGATATACTCGTGCATGCCATGATCGGCTACGGCCTGCTGCAGGCGCTCATCTTGATTCGTTTGCTGCCCTGGATCACGGAAGAAGGGTTCAGCCCGGCCTATTGGGCATTTTCCTTCGGCGCGACGGCGCTTGCCGCAGCCCCGATGCGGTTGATCGAACGGGGTGAAAGTGGCCCCATCGCCCAACTGGCGCCCATACTTTTTGTGGCCGCCAATATCGCCGTGGGCCTGATCGCCCTCGCCACGATCTGGCTTATCGTCAACCGCAAACTGGTGATCGTCTGGACCGAACTCAAGGATCGCGACGCAGGCGCAATCGGCCGAGGCTAGGCGACGCTAACTCGAATATTGGGAGCATTCATGTTGGATCATGTGACGATCGGCGTACGCGACATAGTCCGCTCCCAGATGTTTTACGATGCGGCCCTGAAGCCGCTCGGCATCGAGCGCCTTTACGCTGAGGGTGAAATCTTTGCCGGCTATGGCATTGGATCGAAAGCATTCTTCTGGATCGGACAGCGCGACGGGCTGCAAACCGGAACTCACGTCGCTTTTGCCGCTCAGGAACGGGACGTCGTCGATCAGTTCCATCAAGCGGCCCTTTCTGCCGGTGGCGTTGACAATGGCGCTCCCGGTCTGCGTCCGCACTATCACTCCAGCTACTACGGCGCTTTCATACTCGATCCGGATGGGCACAATATCGAAGCCGTATGTCACTTTCCGGTGACTGCGTCGTAGTTCGACCAGAAACTAGCAAATACAGGGTCACTGCAGCGGCGGCCCGACGTAGCGGGCACGCGGCCGAATGAGGCGACCGCTCGTTGCCTGTTCCATGGCGTGAGCCAGCCAGCCGACGGTGCGCGCCAGCGCGAAGATGATCAGCGGCGCATCTTCCGGAAGATGGTAGGCATGCGTCATCGCGGTCAGGGCAAAGTCAACATTGACGCGCTCGCCGACAAGCTGCTCGCCGATATCGCGAACTTTGGCGAAAAGCGGCGGGAGCGTGAGGTACTGCAGGAGTGTCTCACCGCGGATATCGACATCCGGATAGAGCTGGTGGCCGAAGGACGGCAATGGCCTGCCCTCCGACAGATAGCTGCGGACAGCCTCTTCTGCGCCGATTGACGCTGCTCGCCCGATAAGCGAGCGCACGCTTTGCCACGCGCCGCCGTGTAGCGGTCCTGTCAGCGTCGAAAGACCCGATAGCACTGCTGCAGACAAGGTCGCGCCGGCCGATGCCGTGATTCTTGCTGTGAACGTCGAGGCGTTCAATTCATGATCTGCAAGCAGGACGTAGCAGCGCCGTATCATATCGCTGGCATCCGGGCGCCCCCAGGCAAGCGCGAGCCGTTGATGCAGCGGCATGCCGGCGGCGCCTGGTGCCAGGGCATCGGCAACTGTCCCGAAGACACTTTCCGCTTCGTTCTGCAATGCCGGAAGCGAGCGCCCGAGCGAGGGAAGATCGCTGATCGTACGCGCGGCAAGTGCCATAAAAGCTGCCTCCAAAGAGGGTATCTTGCGCCGCACCTCCGCTTCTTCCAGGCGCAGCGGTCGTTTCATGTCCCAAAGCAGCAGCGCGATGTCTTCAAGGCCAGCATTTTCGGCAAGCTTCGCTGCGTCCTGACCGCGGTAGAAAAGCCGACCATTGTAAACCGTCGACAAAGCCGAGGGTAATACCGGATCGCCCCATTGGATGGCTTCTGCGGCAACCGTCTCCGTCTTGCGCCGCCCGGCATGGCGCGTCGCCAGCCTTTTCACATCGTCGGTGAAGTAAAGACTGCGCCGGGTATCGGCCGGATCCGGCTTCGCGCGGATGCGTCCGCGGCTGACATTGGCATAAAGCGTCTGTGATTTCGTTCCCAGCAGGTTCAGCGCCTGCTCCGCCGTCAGCCAGCTCATCGTTCCTCATATTGATCAATTGCATCAAGATTGACGTCAATAAGAATAGGTCCGATCTAATCCGATAGTCAAAGGAGAACCGTAATGAAAAGTGGTCTTGAAGATGTCGTCGCAGCGGAAACCAAGCTATCGGACGTCGATGGCGCTGCCGGCCGCCTGATCATCCGAGGCGTTTCGCTCGATGATCTCGTGGCAACCAGCCGCTACGAGGATGTTGCGGCGCTGTTGCTCGATGGCCTGTTCGACGCGCATATCGATGCCGCCTCTATCCGCAGCCAGCTCGGCGCGGCCCGCGTCGCGCTGTTCCCGCATGTCGAGGCTGCCGATCCAACAGTGCTCGCCCTGCCGCCGGTAGACGCCATGCGGGCTCTTCTGGCGCGCATAGAGGATGGTGACGATCTCGCCAGCGCCATCAGACTGATGGCGGCGCCTGCCGTCTTTTTGCCTGCCGTGCTGCGGCTGCAGAATGGCGACACGCCGGTAAAGCCGGATGCCTCTCTGTCCCAATCCGGTGACATTTTGCGCATGCTGAGCGGCCGTGTACCGACCGCCGAACAGACGGCGGGATTGGATGCCTATCTGGTGACGATCTCCGATCACGGGCTCAACGCCTCTACCTTTGCGTCGCGCGTCATCGCCTCGACTCATGCCGGCCTGACATCTTCCGTGCTGGCGGCAATCAGCGCCCTCAAAGGCCCGCTGCATGGTGGTGCGCCCGGTCCGGTCCTCGATATGCTCGATGGCGTTGGCAAGCCGGAAAACGCCCGTGCGTGGCTATCGCATGCGCTCGATCATGGAGAGCGGCTGATGGGCTTCGGCCACCGCATCTATCGTGTCCGCGATCCGCGCGCTGACGCTTTGAAAACCGCGCTGAAGCCGATCTTCGCCAGCGGACAGGCGGATGCCGGACGTATCGCCCTCGCCGAGGCAATCGAGGCTGCTGCACTCGCTCTGCTTCGGGAGCGCAAGCCGGATCGCCCGCTCGACGTCAATGTCGAATACTACACTGCCCTGCTGCTCGATGCTCTTGGCTTTCCGCGCAATGCCTTCACGGGCGTCTTTGCGATCGGTCGCACTGTCGGCTGGATCGCCCATGCGCGCGAGCAGACGCTCGACGGCCGGCTGATCCGCCCGCAATCGCGGTATGTCGGTCCGCTGCCAAAGGCAGCGTAGGGCTTCGTCAATATTGACGTGGATTAAGCGGCCGCGGCTTGGCGCGGCCGCACCAAGCCATCGCGGACATAGCGGGCAAGCTCCGACGCTGCCGGCGTCGCCTCCCCCTTGGGCAGATGCAGGTTGATGGAAAAAATCGGCAATTCAGGTAAGCCGTCCTCGACGGAAAGAATGTCAAGATCGGTGGGAACCGTGGATGCCAGCCACGCCGTAACCGCCAGGTCCGTGCGGACAGTCGCGGTGGTCGCCTCGATATTCCCGTTCTCGAACATCGTTCGCCAGCGTCGCCCACCATTGCTCAATGCGGCGAAGACGGACGGACGGAAGGCGCAGGTGTCGGCCACCATCGAAATCGGTAGCGGCTCCTTGCGGTAGGCATTGCCCCCTTTCGCCCCTACCCAGACGAGTCGTTCGACGGCCAAACACTCGCCCCGCGACAAGCCAAACGGTTCTTCGACGACACAGAGGTCGATGGCGCCTTTCTCGAGTTCTTCCAGCAGCTCCGGCGACGAGGCGCAGACGAGTGAAATTTCCACCTGCGGATGACGCAAGGTGTAGGATTTCAACACCGGTGCAAGCGTTGCACCGACAAGATCATAGGGAACGCCGAGCCGAACGCTGCCCTGAACCGTCTGCTCCGTCATGTCAGCCCAGATATCGTCGTTCAGCGTCAGCAGACGCCGCCCGTTGCCGAGCAGCCGTTCACCAGCCTCCGTCAGCTTCAGGCCGCGTCGATCTCTTTCGAAGAGCGTGCATCCCAGCATCTCCTCCAGCCGCTTGATTTGCTGGCTGACGGCTCCTTGCGTCATATGCAGAATGTTCGCCGCAATTGTCATGCTGCCTTGATCGGCAACAGCGGCAAATGTTCGGATGAGAGCGATATCGAAGTTTCGAGCCATTTCATCATTATAAGTGCTAATGCACCTTGCCTTCAATATTCGATTTTCTGATGGCAATCTTGCCGCTACCCAATCTCCAGAATTGGAGAATGGTTGGAATGACTTTTGAATCGCTGTTGCCGCTGATCCTGTTTGCGCTCGTCTCGACGATTACGCCGGGCGGCGCGACAACGCTTGCCACCGCCTCCGGCGCACATTTCGGCTTTCGCCGCTCGATCCCCGTCATGGCGGGCCTGGCCCTTGGGCTCGGCTCCATGGCCGGAGCGGCGGCTGCTGGGCTCGGGAGCCTGTTGCTGGCTTTTCCTGCATTGCAGATCGCGATGAAGACGCTTGGCACGCTTTATCTGCTCTGGCTTGCGTTGAGGATCGGCAGAAGCGGTCAGCCGAACAGTGCCGGCGGAATGGCGAAACCGACTAGCTTTGCTGCAGGCGTCTGGATGCTGTGGCACAATCCCAAGGGATGGGCTGTAACTGTGGGAGCAGCCGCGTCTTTCGCCATGCTCGCAAGCGGCCCGCTTGCCCTGGCAATGCTGCTGGGACTCACCTTCAGCCTGATGGCAGCGTTTTCTCTCTCGCTATGGTGCGCACTCGGTCAGCTACTTGCCCGTATGCTGCGTGCACCGTGGCAATGGCGCGCCCTCAATTTGGTCCTTGCGTTGCTTCTGCTGATATCCATCATCTTCCTGTGGAGCGACTGAGGTCAGGAATGATTGATCTGCAGGCTGTCGTAGCCACGTACCTTGTATAGCACCGTCGAGATCAACCAACTCAGCAGGAAGATGCCGACGACGGCGAAGCCGAAATTGGCAAGATTGTCATTGAGTTCTCCGATGAAGCGCCAGAAACCGCCCTCTAGGCCGAGTTTGTCGGATATCAGCCCCAACGCCTCGATGCCGCCGATGAAGATGGCGACAACAACCGAGGCAGCCGTGATGGTCAGATTGTACCAGAGCTTGCGCACAGGCTTGACGAAGGCCCAGCCATAGGCGCCGGTCATTAGCGTGCTGTCGAGCGTATCCATCAATGACATGCCGGCCGTGAAAAGCGCCGGGAAAATCAGGATGGTCCAGAAGGACATGCCCTGCGCGGCCTGAGCGGCGGAAATGCCGAGAAGGCCGATCTCTGTTGCTGTGTCAAAGCCGAGGCCAAAGAGAAAGCCGATCGGATACATGTGCCAGGAGCGTGTCACGACCTTGAACATCGGACGGAAGATCCGTGCCAGAAAGCCGCCGCTGGCAAGCAGGGCATCCAGATCCTCCTCGGTAATCCTTTCTCCCCGCTGCGCCCGCTTGAAGGCGGACCATACGCCCCTGAAGACGAAGAGATTGGCGATCCCGATCAGCAACAGGAACGCCGCCGATACCATCGTGCCGATGACGCCGCCGATATCATGGAAGGAAGCAAGCTGGCTCTGCATGGCGGCTGCCGTCGCCGCAATCAGGACAGAGGCAATCACGACAATCGAGGAATGGCCAAACGAGAAGAAGAAGCCAACGGCATAGGGTTGCTTCTTTTCCTGCATAAGCTTGCGCACGACATTGTCGATGGCGGCGATATGATCGGCGTCGAATGCGTGGCGTAGGCCGAACATATAGGCAAGCAGCGCGATACCGAGCAAAGATGGCCGGTCGGCGAAGGCAGCCCAAGCCCAGATCCATGCGACAATATTGAATGCGATCAGCAGCGCGAAGGTGATTGCGATCTTGGCCCTCGGCCTCTCCGCGCGATCGTCAAACGGATTGAGGATCATACTTTTGTTCCCATTATGCTTACTCGCAGAGTGGCATGGAAACGGAAGCGGCGCGACAGTCAAATGACGTAGATGCGGAAGCTCCGGCAGATCGCATGAATGACAAACCCGGTGAATGCCGGGTTTGCCGCATCGCCTTTCTAGCCGACCTCGAAGGGATGTCCCTCATCGGCCCAGCCGGTCATGCCGCCGATCATCACCTTCACGCGCTTGCCGAGCGTGCCGAGGCGCCAGGCGGCCTTGTCGGTACCGTTGCAGTGTGGCCCGGCGCAATAGACGACGAACAAGGTATCGTCGGGCCATTCCGCCATCTTCCGGGCAGTCATCTTGCCATGCGGCAGGTTGATCGCGCCGGGAATGTGTTGCTGCAGGAACATCGCCGGGCCGCGAACATCCAGCAGAACGAAATCGGCATTACCTGCTGTCATGGCCTGGCGCACATCGGAACAATCGGTCTCGAAGGCAAGCCTGCGGGCATAATGCTCGGCGACAAGACTTGGCGATGCGGCCGGGATTTCACTGACTAGGGACATGGAACACTCCTTCTTGGTTCGGTGCATTCATGCCCGAACGTTCCCGTCGTTGAAATTGGCCGAAATGCCATATAGCGTCGAAATCATGCCAAACTCAGAAAACCCCAATCTTCTCGGCCCGCACGTCGTCACGTTAGTCTATGACGGGCTCTGCACCTTCGAATTCGGTGTCGCCTACGAAATCTTCGGCCTGCCGCGTCCGGAGATGGGCGAACACTGGTATCGTTTTTCCTCGTGTGCGATCGAGGATGGTCCGTTGCGCGCCGCTGGCGGGTTGACGGTGCAGGTCGATAAAGGGCTGGACGTTCTGGCCGATGCAGACATGATCGTCGTGCCCGGCTGGCGCGGTATAGGCACGATCGTCCCTGCCCCGTTGATTGAAGCGTTGCAAGCCGCCAGCCGGCGCGGCGTTCGCATCATGTCGCTTTGCTCGGGCGTTGCCGTTCTCGCCGCTGCTGGAGTGCTCACGGGCAGAAAGGCGACGACTCATTGGCGCTATGTCGACTCAATCGCGGCTCGTTATCCCGATATTACGCTCGACGCCGATGTTCTCTATGTCGATGAAGACAGCGTTCTGACTGCTGCGGGCAGCGCCGCCGCAATCGACCTCTGTCTGCATGTGGTGCGGCGGGATTTCGGGCCTGATGTCGCCAACAGCGTTGCACGTCGCCTCGTCGTACCGCCGCATCGCGAAGGCGGCCAGGCGCAATATATCGAGACCCCGGTTCTGCGGCAGCGTGAGGGGACCCGCCTGGGTCCGTTGCTTGAATGGATGCGCGAGCGCCTGCAGGAGGAGCAGCCGATTACAGCGCTTGCCGCGCGGGCTGGGATGAGCGTGCGGACCTTCCAGCGTCGCTTCGAGGCAACCACCGGCATGGCACCGGGCGAATGGCTGCTGAGCGAGCGGCTGCGGCGTGCCCGCGACTTGCTCGAAAAGCAGACCGACGTTTCGTTGGATGATGTGGCGGCGGCAAGCGGTTTCGGGTCGCTCGCCACCATGCGCCATCATTTTCGAGAGAGGCTTGCGGTCAGCCCGAGCGACTACCGCAAGCGATTTGCCGTTCTCAAGGCGCGTCGCGATCTCTCAGATCCGCCTCCAGCGCCTTAAGCCTTTCATTTGCGCATGTCGTTACCGCAAAACCGCTGCGCAGCTTTGCGCGACATGCACTACACCAGACGGCTCTGTTCCGTCGCAGCTTCGATGAAGCTTGAGAACAGCGGATGCGGCTCCAGAGGCCGGGACTTCAGTTCCGGGTGATACTGAACGCCGATAAACCACGGATGATCCGCATATTCGATCGTCTCGGGCAGAACACCATCCGGTGACATGCCGGAGAAGGTCAGGCCGCAATTTTCCAGCTTGTCCTTGTAGTCGACATTGACCTCGTAGCGGTGACGATGGCGCTCTGAAATATCGGTCGAGCCGTAGATCTCCGAAATCTTCGTGCCCTTCTTCAGCGCCGCCTTGTAGGCGCCGAGACGCATCGTGCCGCCTAGATCGCCGGAAGAGGTACGCTTCTGCAGCTCGTTGCCCTTCAGCCATTCGGTCATCAGACCGACTACCGGTTCCTTGGTGGGACCGAACTCGCTCGAAGAGGCATTCTCGACGCCGGCCAGATTGCGGGCCGCTTCGATGACAGCCATCTGCATGCCGAAGCAGATGCCGAAATACGGCACCTTGCGCTCGCGTGCGAAACGGGCCGCCAGGATCTTGCCTTCAGAACCGCGCTCGCCGAAGCCGCCGGGCACGAGAATGCCGTGCACCTTTTCGAGATACGGTGCGGGATCTTCCTTTTCGAAGACCTCGGACTCGATCCACTCGAGATTGACCTTGACGCGGTTGGCGATGCCACCGTGATGCAGCGCTTCGATCAGCGACTTATAGGCATCCTTCAGGCCGGTATACTTGCCAACGATGGCAATGGTCACCTCGCCTTCCGGCGTACGGATACGGTTGCAGACCTCTTCCCACTGATCGAGGCGCGGCTTCGGAGCCGGCTCGATGCCGAAAGCGGCCAGCACTTCGTTGTCGAGGCCTTCCTTGTGGTAGGCCATCGGCACGTCGTAGATGTTGGCAACGTCGAGCGCCTGAATGACGGCGGACTCCCGCACATTGCAGAACAGCGAAAGTTTGCGGCGCTCGGCTTCCGGGATCTCGCGATCCGCACGAACGAGCAGGATATCGGGGTGAATGCCGAGAGCCTGCAGTTCCTTGACGGAATGCTGCGTCGGCTTGGTCTTCAGCTCGCCAGCAGCCGGAATGTATGGCATCAGCGTCAGATGGACATAGATCGCGGTGCCACGCGGCAGGTCGTTGCCGAGCTGGCGGATCGCTTCCATGAAGGGCATGGCTTCGATATCGCCGACGGTGCCGCCGATTTCGCAGATGACGAAATCATAGTCGTCATTGCCTTCGACAACGAAATCCTTGATCTCGTTGGTGACGTGCGGAATGACCTGGACGGTTGCGCCAAGATAATCGCCGCGGCGTTCCTTGTCGATGATGTTCTTGTAGATACGACCGGTGGTGATGTTGTCGGTCTTGGTGGCCGAGCGACCGGTGAAGCGCTCATAGTGGCCGAGATCGAGGTCGGTTTCCGCACCGTCGTCGGTGACGAAGACCTCACCGTGCTGGGTCGGGCTCATAGTGCCCGGATCCACGTTCAGATAGGGGTCGAGTTTGCGCAGGCGGACTCGATAACCACGAGCCTGCAACAACGCTCCGAGAGCCGCGGCCGCAATTCCTTTTCCGAGGGAAGAAACCACGCCGCCTGTGATGAATACATATCGCGCCATGGGAGTCACCGGATACCTTTTCACAAATGATTCCGCTAGCCCTAAAATTCGTTTCCGGAATTTTGGACACATTAAGCGGAAGATAGACAAAACAAAACCGGCAGATCCTAGGACCTGCCGGGATGATCTTTACGACCAGGCTTACTTGCCGGTCGGAACGTCGCCGCCGCTTTGGGCGGGTGCCGGCGTCGTAGCAGCGGGCGCGGTCTGCTGACCGGCTGCGGCCGGAGCCTGTTCAGCCGGTGCCGTAGCAGCGGGCTGGGTCGTCGTAGCGGCCGGCGGAGTTGCCTGCGACTGCGGAGCGACGGCACCGCTGTTCGGAACGCCACTATTGTCGGCTGGCTTTGCCGGGGTCGTCGCGGGAGCCGCACCCTTTTGGCCGCCCAGCGAATCAAGGATGCCATTGCCCTGGCCGGATGTGCTCGGGATACGGTTGAGAATATCCGTCGGGCGAGCTTCGAAGCGCGACAGCACGTTCATGCCGAGCGCGAGTACGAAGAACAGCGCAGCCAGAATGGCCGTGGTGCGCGTCAGCGCGTTGGCCGTACCGCGCGCAGACATAAAGCCCGAGCCGCCGCCGATGCCGAGACCGCCGCCTTCCGAGCGCTGAATCAGCACCACACCGATAAGGGCGACGACAACCATGAGATAGATGACAAGCAGTACGGTTTGCATAGATCCAGTCCTGCCCGCTGGCGGGCATCAAAAAGAAAAGCTCGCGGCTCTTTACATGAGGCTCTCGCCTATTCCAAGCCCTTTTAAGGCTGGAACTCCGGGCAAGTTGTTGCTTCAGGCGAACTGCCGTTCGAATGCGGCATAAATGGCAAGGAAGTCGGCCGCTTTCAAGCTCTGCCCTCCGACAAGCACACCGTTGACATGCGCAACCCCAAGAAGGTCTCGCGCGTTGCTGCCGCTGACTGACCCGCCATAGAGGATTCGCATGTGCGCGCCTTCCTTGCCGAAGCGTTGGATGAGTTCGGCGCGGATGAAGGCATGCGCCTCCTCGACGTTTTCCTGGGTCGGGACGACACCGGTCCCGATTGCCCAGACAGGCTCGTAGGCGATGACGGTGGTCTGCGAGGTCGAACCGTCAGGAATGGAGCCGACCAGTTGGCGCTTCAGCACGTCGAGGGTCTGGCCATCATTGCGCTCGTCCGCCGTCTCGCCGATGCAGATGATGGCGATGAGCTCGGCATCGTGTGCCGCCTGTGCCTTGGCACGCACCAATGCATCGTTTTCCGCGTGATTCCTGCGGCGCTCGGAGTGGCCGACGATCACATGGGTGCCGAAGCAGTCTGCGATCATTTCGGCCGAAATATCCCCTGTGTGGGCGCCGCTGACCTGCTGATGGCAATCCTGTGCGCCAATGGCAAGCGGGCTATCGTCGCAAAGCGCCGTCGCGACATAAAGCAAGGTGGCAGGGGGGCAAAGCAGCGTATCGATTTTTTCCGAGAGCGGCGCCTTGACGCCATCGGCAATCGCCTTGATCTGGTCGAGGCTGGCGCGTGTGCCGTTCATTTTCCAGTTTCCGGCCAGAAGCGGCCGTATGGATTTGGTCATTCCGATATTCTCCCCCTTATTCCTGCAGCCGAACTAACAAAAAGGCGGAGGAAAGGAAAGTTACGGAAGGGCGGAAAGCGGTTCAAATCGTTTGAAAGATGCTTATCCGGAAAATAAATCCAACGGCTTCTGATTTTTCACGATGCCTGGGGATCAACGATCCAGTTCAGCACCTTGCGCCAGTCGGTCATACGCACAGGCGTCCCATGATTTCCGGTTTCGAAAAGGGTAAAACGCGTCGGATAATGGGCCTTGTAGAGCTTCTCGAACAGGGCCTGCTGATTGGTGGCTGCGTAGACCGGATCCTTGCTGCCATGCGTGAACCAAAGCGGAAGCCTGGCCTTGTAGAACGCGCTCTTGGTGAAATCCGGATCGGTCACGCCGCTCAGAATCGCCATACCCTTCAAACGCTTTACGCTATCGGTGTCGCGGGTGATGCCCCAGCAGATGAAGCTCCCCATGGAAGCACAGGTCAGTATCACAGGCTTGCCGCCCGACTGCTCGTAGGAATTCCTGATCAGAGCGGCGACGTCAGCTACGCCATTGCTGTCGAAACTCTTGACGCTCGGCGCGTAGTAGGTACCGCCATTGCGGTAGGCGAGGTTCTTCAGCCGATTGAAATTGCCGCCGAACGTGTAGTCGTTGGAACCAAGCCGGCGGTCGCCGCCGCGGCCATGGATGAAGATAACGGTGAAAGCCTGCTTCGACGCTGGACCGATGCGTGTGACATCGACCTTGCGGTCGCCAAGCTGCAGGGTTTCGTCTTCTTGTGCTTTCCAGCGTACGCCGGTGTCCACATAAGCCGGCTTGACGCGCTTTTCGGGGATCTGGTCGCGGCCGTTGATATCCCGCATCTCCTGATAATCTATGGTCTGGAACGCACCGTTGTCGTGACTTTCGAGAACGGTTTGGCTGGAAAACAGCTCTTCCTTGAACGGTTTCAGCATCTCGGCGGCTGCGCCCGGGGCAGTGGCCACCAGTACAATGCCCGAGATCGCGGCTAGAAAAGACAAATGAGCTGTGGACATTCTCATGCGGATACTTCCTCTGATCGGCTATCGGGCTTGCTATCGCGCACCCGACGACGCAAATCTCTTCATAGATCCGCCCCATCGTGGAGCGCCATCGCACTTGTGTGCCGTTTCTGGCAGAATCACGGTGATTCGCGAATACCGGCAGCAAATGCGTGATAAAAGGGGTCTGGCCCCACCAGAACAATCTGAGCAGCTTGAAATTCTATGGATAACAGCAACGATCTCTTCTCCGGACTCCCCCGCCCCGCAAAGCCCGCGGCAGCCGAAAAGCCAGATGTGAAGGTTGAAAAGCCGGCACCGGCGCCGCGCGCTGCGCCTACCACGTCTTCGGCCGAAGAATATGGTGCAAGCTCGATCCGGGTTCTCGAGGGGCTCGAGCCGGTCCGCATGCGTCCCGGTATGTATATCGGCGGCACCGACGAGAAGGCGCTGCACCACCTTTTCGCTGAAGTCATCGACAACTCGATGGACGAGGCTGTGGCCGGCCACGCCAATTTCATCGAAGTCTATCTTGACCGGGAGGGATATCTCACCGTCACCGACAACGGTCGCGGCATTCCGGTGGAAAACCATCCGCAGGTGCCAGGCAAGTCAACCCTCGAAGTCATCATGACCAAGCTGCATGCCGGCGGTAAGTTCGACGGTAAGGCCTATGAGACCTCAGGCGGTCTGCACGGCGTCGGCGTTTCCGTTGTCAACGCGCTTTCGGACGATCTCGAAGTCGAAGTTGCCCGCAATCGCAAGCTTTATCGCCAGCGCTTCTCGCGCGGCCTGCCAGTCGGCGGCCTCGAAGAGCTAGGCGACGTCCACAATCGTCGCGGCACGCGTATTCGCTTCCACCCCGATCCACAGATTTTCGGCGATCATGCCCGCTTCGATCCGGCCCGTGTTTTCCGCATGGCGCGTTCCAAGGCCTATCTGTTCGGCGGCGTCGAGATCCGCTGGAGCTGCGATCCGGAGCTCGCGCCCGAAGGCGCGGACGTTCCGGAAAAAGCGGTTTTCCATTTTCCCGGCGGCTTGAAGGACTACCTCAAGGCGACGATGGGCAACGAATTCACCGTTACCCGCGAGATCTTTGCCGGCAAGTCGGAAAAGGAAAGCGGCCACGGCTCGCTCGAATGGGCGATCACCTGGTATGGCGGCGACCCTCAGATCCACTCCTACTGCAATACGATCCCGACACCCGAAGGCGGTACGCACGAGGCAGGTTTCCGCATCGCGCTCACCAAGGGCCTGAAGAACTACGCCGAGCTTACCCAGAACAAGCGCGCCGCCAACATCACCACCGACGACGTGATGATTTCCGGCGTCGGCATGTTGTCTATCTTCATCCGTGAACCGGAATTCGTCGGTCAGACCAAGGACAAGCTTGCGACAGTCGAAGCCCAGCGCCTCGTCGAGAACACGCTGCGCGATCCCTTTGACCATTATCTTACCGACAATCCCGCCGAAGCAGAAAAGCTTCTGGAATGGGTGATCGAACGCTCCGACGAGCGCATGCGTCGCCGCAAGGAAAAGGAAGTCAACCGCAAGACAGCGGTGCGCAAGCTGCGTCTGCCGGGCAAGTTGGCGGATTGCTCGCAGAGTACGTCGGAGGGCGCCGAACTCTTCCTGGTGGAGGGCGATTCGGCAGGTGGCTCGGCCAAGCAGGCGCGAAATCGTACCAATCAGGCCATACTGCCCTTGCGCGGCAAGATCCTGAACGTTGCGAGCGCCGGTCGCGAAAAGCTTTCCGCCAACCAGCAGATCACCGATCTGGTGCAGGCACTCGGTTGCGGCACGCGAACGAGATACCGCGAGGAAGACCTTCGCTATCAACGCATCGTCGTCATGACCGATGCTGACGTCGACGGCGCTCACATCGCCTCGTTGCTGATTACCTTCTTCTATCAGGAGATGCCTGAGCTCATTCGCGGCGGCCACCTGTTTTTGGCGGTGCCGCCGCTTTACAAGATCACGCAGGGGTCGAAGTCCATTTACGCCCGAGATGATGCGCATCGGCTCGAGCTGATGGAAACCGAGTTCAGGGGCAGGAGCAAGGTCGAGATCAGCCGCTTTAAAGGTCTGGGTGAAATGCTGCCCGCGCAGCTCAAGGAAACCACAATGGACCCGTCCAAGCGCACGCTCCTGCGCGTCGAGATCGATGACGTCGATTTCGAGGGCACGCGTGACGCCGTCGACAATCTGATGGGCACGAAGGCTGATGCTCGTTTCCGCTTCATTCAGGAGAGAGCCGCTTTCGCAGAGGATTTGGATATCTGACGACTAGGCAATCGCCGGTTGCTTGCCAACGGAATTTCCCGAAATTTTACTGGATTGTCGGATATCCGTTACGAAGGCGTCATGGATGAATGAGTAGATGGCGGCATTGTTCTCAATGCCGCCGTTTCACTATCTGGATTGATGTTTTCGCCATGTTGAAGCCATTTCTGACAACTGCCGCCTTTCTCCTGTTTGGTCATGCCGCCTCTGCTCTTGAGATCGGAACCGCGATCGATGTGCCCTGCCCCTTCGGCGACTGCGAAGCGGGTATCAGCCTCTCCTATCTCGGCAGCTATGATATCCCGACGGGTTTCACCGAGAACGGTGTCGAGGTGGGCGGTCTTTCGGGTATCGAATTTGATCCGTCCACGGGTCGCTATGTCTCGATCAGCGACGATCGCTCGGAAAAGGCGCCGGCGCGATTCTACAATCTCGATATAGACGTCAGCGCCAGCGGCCTGAAGGGCGTGGCGATTCTCGGTCATGTCACGCTGAAAGACAAGGATGGCCAGCCGTTCGGGACAAAGAAGGTCGATGCCGAATCCATTCGCCTGGGCAGAGACGGAATCTATTGGACCAGCGAAGGCGACGGTAAGGCGTTGCTGCCGCCCTTCGTGCGGATCGCCAGCCGTGACGGAGGCTTCATGCGCGAATTCTCGCTTCCGACTGATTTCGCTCCCACGGCAGACAAGAGCACCGGCATTCGCGACAATCTCGCCTTCGAAGGCATGGCCTTCTTGCCGGGCGGCGACCTGATTGTCGGCACCGAGTCGGCGCTCTATCAGGACGGACCGATCGCCACGCTGACCGGCGGTGCGCTTTCCCGCCTCATCCGTTACGATGTGGCGACAGGCGAGCAGAAGGCGCAGTATGCCTACCCGATCGCGCCGATCCCGCAGGCTCCGTCCACGGCGAAGGGCTGGAACGATTTCGGCCTGTCCGAGATCATGGCGCTTGACGATCGTCGCCTGCTTTCGATCGAACGCGGCTACGCGGAAGGCGTCGGTACTTCCGTGGTCATCAACATGTTCGACCTCGATGGTGCCACCGACATCTCGAACATCCCTTCCCTGGCAAAGACGGACCAGCGGATCGTGCCGGTGCGCAAGACGCAGATCATGGATCTGCGGGCCCTCGGCCTCGTTCCCGACAATATCGAAGGTATTACCTTCGGGAAGGCAAAGGATGGTACGGACGTGCTGATCCTCGTCTCAGACAACAACTTCAATCCGACACAGAAGACCCAATTCTTTGCTTTCAAGGTAGTTCGCCGACCTGCCTGACGACTTATATTTATCGTCAAGGCAGTCGTGCTATTGTCACGGCAGCGGAATAAAGAGGCTTTCAGGGCGGTGCCCTTGAAAGAGCCTAGATCATACCCCATAACCGGGTGATCTAGTAACGTGGGGCGAAGTAAGTCTGGTGGGTGTTTTTGAACGTCAGAAGCTGAAAGAGCATCGTTGGCTCGGGCCGAGCGCGCATGCGCGAATGCCACTTATACCATCCATCTCCGCCGCCCGCTGGCTTCTTATCCTCATAGCTGTTGCCGGCATCTACTTCTTCTACGGTTTCCTCGTTCCTGTTCTAGCAGCAGCAGTCATCGGCTTCGCCACCTGGCCGCTCTACAGTGATCTCGTCCGCCGCACCAACGGAAATACGACGCTTGCGGCGAGTATAGCCATCGCATTCATTGTTACCTTCCTCGTGCTGCCGATCGTTCTTTCTGCGCTTTATATGGCTGGCGAAGTGCGCGACTGGTTCGGTTGGGCGGTGCATGTCAATCGCGATGGCGCACCGCCGCCGCAGTGGATCCTGGCTTTGCCCGTGATTGGCTCATGGCTCGGCGATCAATGGGTGCAGTATGTCGGCAGCCCCGGCTCTCTGGGCGAGTTGGCCCAGATCGTCAGCGGTGCGCATATCGGTAATATTTACCGCGCCGTGCTCGCTGCCGGCGGCAATGCGTTCCACGTCATGCTGACCCTGCTGTTCATGCTGATAGCTCTGTTCTTCATCTATCGCGACGGCTCGACATTCGTCCGTCAGGTCGATTTACTCGGCGAACGTATACTCCCGAACCGCTGGGAGCGGATTTCCCGTGTCGTGCCGGCGACCATAAGCTCGACCGTTATGGGCATGACTCTGATCGCCATCGGTGAAGGCATTGTTCTCGGTGTCGCCTATTGGATCGCAGGCGCACCGTCCGCGATTACGCTCGGCGTCCTTACGGGTGTCATGGCTCTGGTGCCTGGTGGCGCTCCGCTATCCATGTCGCTGGTCTCCATCTATCTCGTCGCCAGCGGCTCGCTTTGGGCCGGTATAGCCCTCTTCCTTTGGGGCACGATCGAACTCTTCATCGTCGACAAGACGCTTCGCCCCAAGCTGGTCGGTGGTCCCATAAAGCTGCCGTTCCTGCCAACCTTTTTCGGCCTCGTCGGTGGCGTGAAAACCATGGGATTCCTTGGCCTCTTTATCGGTCCCGTGCTGATGGCGATCATCGTCGCAATCTGGCGCGAATGGATCCGCGAGGCGGAATTGACGGAAGAGCAGCATGTGCCGGAGCCCGAGCTGCAGCTGGAACTTCAGGACTCCGTCGAAAAATAGGCGGCCCTACGCCTGTGTTAGCCGTTTTTCCATGAAGAGGCTGAGCGGGTCCGGTCGATAGTTGCCGAAGGCTGGGATTTCGACATAGCCAAACCTCCTGTAGAGGCCGATTGCTTCCGGTTGATAGATGCCGGTTTCAAGTCGGACGGCGTCGAGACGCTTTTCGATCGCCGTTGCTTCGACTGTTTCCATCAATTTCCGGGCGACGCTCTGCCCTCTGGCGGCAGGGTCCACGAACATGCGCTTGATCTCGGCGGCTCCATCGCCAGCCTCGACCAGAGCGCAGCACCCGACGATATTTCCATCAATCCTGGCAACCCAAAAGGTTACAGCCGGCTCCTCGAGCGAGGAGAGATCGAGCATGTGGTTGCTTTCTGCCGGATAGATCGATTCAGCGTAGGCATCCGACATCTCAAGGAGACGGGTGACACCACTTTGGCGGGGGGATTCAACTGAAATAGTCAGCGACAAGATGTACCTCGCAAACGAACCGCCTGCTGGATATCACGCTGCCGCAAGCGTCGCCAGTGCGGCAAAGTTCCGCGCGGCCTGCCGGCGCTCGGTGTTTGCGAGTTTCTCGACCATATCGAGCAACTGTGTGGCAGCGGCCGCTTGCTCCCTCGGACGAAACTTGCGAGCCAAATGCGAAGAGACATTTTCCAGCATGGTCTCGCCATTCTTGCGAGATGCCTCGCGCCAGATCAGCGTAGCCTCCACGAACACGGTGCTGATATCTCGGGACAGACCCGCGCTCTCGTAGAGCGCACGGATCGCATACATACGCCCCCTGGAGATGATGGCGCGCGCGCGCCGTCCGTCGCAGCCCGAAAGACTGGTGATCGCGCAGGCGAAGAAATCGACCTTGCCGGAGCAGAGCGCGTGCATCAGGAATGCCGGCGTCAGCCAGCCGGATTGCCGCAAATGTTCCACCAGATCAGGCAATTGTTCGTGCTGCGCCGATCCCGCGATGACGACGGTGGCGCAATCGCGGGCTTCACGAGTCACCTGTTGCAGCCTGCCGGCTCCGATAACTTTCTGGATGAGATCGGATTCCGACAAGGCCTCACTGACCTGGCGCATCAGCAAGTGCCTGAGATCGGACGATAAGGTGTCGCGCGCCAGGAGAAGACCGCGTATGTCGGCATTGTCGCCAAGCCGCTCGGCAATGCGCTTCAGCGAAGCTTGCGATAGCAATGCCCCGTCATTTTCCAGAAGACAAAGGATCTCGGTTTCTCCACCGATTTCGGCGAGCGCCGCACAAACCACGCGTGGCACCTGCCCGCGCGACGCAATCAGAACCCGTGTGACGTCGCTGCCGTGCAGCGCAAGATCCACCAGGTCGGCATCGGTAAACACAGGCGAAAACAGAATGATCTGCCCCGCGATTTCGGGCTGGTCTTCCGCAAGCGTCAGGATCACGTTGCGTGGAGATCCAGGGGAATGCGCAACCGCTTCCGCGAGAGAAAGCCGCACGCGAGGCGACGGATCATCCAGCAGATAGGTCATTGCCATCTCGGCAGCGACCCGCTCTTCTTTCGGCATTTCCGACTGCAGATAGGCGCGACCGAGCGCATTTGCGGCCCTTGCCCGGTTTTCTGCCTTTGCGGTCTCAGCCCAACGAAGGAATGCTTCTATGATCACGTAACGCCCCGATATCGGCGAGGCGATTCCCGCCCCGCAAACTCATGCTGCCAACGTTAGCGGGCAAAGGTTTACGGGTCGTTTACCGTGTTCGTTAACCCCTCAAAAACAATGACTGAAATCAGGGAGCCTTGGGGCGCATCATTTCGAAAACATCACTGCCTTCGGCGTAGTCCATATAGCCCATGCGCGCGACCGGCCTTGCAAGCGCCATATCGAGCTTGCCGTCGCGGATGATCGTCTCATCGATATGGATGCCCACGACCTGACCGATGACCATGATGTTCTCGGAGGGTTGACCGTCGAGGCCCTTGGGCTGGAGGATCTCTGTCACACGGCACTCGAGCACCGCGAAGGCTTCGCCGACATACGGCGCGTCGATCAATTTCGCCGGTGCTGGCGTCAACCCGGCCAACTCGAACTCGCTGACACCATAAGGCGCCGCAATCGACGAATGGTTCATCTTCTCCAAGAGATTGCGACTGACAAGGTTGGCGGTGAAAACACCTGTCTCCTCGACATTGCGGGCACTGTCCTTGCGGCCAGACGAGGAGAACATCACCAGTTTCGGCCGATCGCTGACCGCATTGAAGAAGGAATAGGGGGACAGGTTCAGCGAACCGTCCCTGCCCTTGCTGCCGATCCAGCCGATCGGCCTTGGCGCAACGATCGCCTTGAAGGGATCGTGCGCCAGGCCATGCCTATTGGTATCCGTCGAATAGAACATCAGGCGCTGCCGCCTCCGACCCAGGTTACAGTTTCCGCCAGCTCAGGACGCGGACGCTCCACGGGCGGGAAGTCCGAAGAACCGATATGGATGAAGCCGGCGATTTTTTCGCCAGGAGCGACGCCGAGCAGCGGATAGGCGCGTTCGTCATAGGCGAACCATTCAGTCAACCAGTTCGATACCCAGCCATGGGCATTGGCGGAAATCAGCAGATTAAGGCAAAGCGCGCCGGCCGACATCAATTGCTCCCACTCGGGGATCTTCACGTGCGGCGCTGCCTTGCTGACGACGGCGACCACCACCGGCGCGCGCGTGAAACGGGTGCGCTCCACCTGGATCATTTCTTCCGACAGATCGGGCTTAGCCTCCAATGCGAGCTTCAGCAATTCCTCGCCGATCCGCGCGCGCTCCTCGCCGCGATAGACGATGAAGCGCCAGGGCGCGAGCTTGCCATGATCGGGAACGCGCGATGCCAATCGAATGATTTCCTCGATCTCGGCCTTTTCCGGGCCTGGCTCCGCCATTTGAAACGCGGGAATGGATCGGCGCACGGCAAGATAATCGATCAGCTTAATATCGGTTTTCATGGAGTGATTGCTTTCATTTAACGGATAAGAGGATGTAGGCCTTGAATTTGTCATGGCATTGGTTTTGAAGTGGCGTGTGTCTTATCGGAAGTCAATCGGTTCGGAACCCATGTCAGGCATTTCATCGGCTCGCCGATTGAGCGCGGCTTTCGCGGTTCTCGGCTGCCTCTGTACAAACGCCTCGGCGCAGGAAGCTTTCAAAGAGTTCAAGCAACTCGACGGCAGCATGAAGATGCCGAAGCTCAACGCCTTCATTGCGCCCGACGGCGAGAATTCCCCTGCCCGAACGCTGCGCGATGTTTCGCTGGAAGCCAAACTGACGCCGCAGAGCGGCCCGCAGCAACAGGGTCTTTCTTGGTATGTCTTCAGTCCGATTGCGGGGGCAGACGGCAAGCTGCCGCTGGTGGCAAGCTCAAAGGGCGGCTCGGCCTCGTTCCATCTTCTGCCCGGCGATTACTTCGTGAATGTTTCCTTTGGCCGCGCCGGTGTCACCAAGAAGCTGAGTGTTTCGGAAACAGGCGAAACACAGAAGCAGACGATGGTGCTCGATGCCGGCGGCATGGTGTTGAATGCCGTATCCGGTTCCGATGTCCGAATCCCGCCGGATGAGTTGAGCTTCTCGATCTATTCGAGCGAGGCCAAGGACGATGGCGAGCGTGGCCTCGTCATGGATGATGTCAAGCCGAATACGCTCGTCGGCCTTAGCGCCGGCACCTACCACATCGTTTCCGAATATGGTGAGGTCAACGCCGTCATCCGCGCCGATATCCAGGTGGAAGCCGGCAAGGTCACCGAGGCGACTATCCAGCACAGGGCCGCCAAGATCACGTTCAAGCTGGTGTCCGACGCCGGAAGCGAGGCGATCGCCGATACCGCCTGGTCGATCCTGACCTCGGCCGGCGATATCGTCGGCGAGAGCGTCAGCGCTTTCCCGACGATGGTGTTGGCCGAAGGCCGCTATACCGCCGTTGCCCGCAACAAGGACAAGATCTATCAGCGCGATTTTACAGTGGCCGCGGGCATGAATACCGACGTGGAAGTGCTGATGAAGCAGCAGCAGCCGCAGGATGCCGACAAACGGCAACCCGCTCAGCAGATTCCGCTTCAGATGCCGCAGATGCGGCAGACACAATCGCCGCAGACCGGGCCTGCGACCTCGAACCAGCAGCCGCTTCCCACATACGAACAGTTGGCCCCTGCCGCCGGCGATGAAGGCGACAGTATGGATTGACGGTGCCTGCGACTTTTCAGGCACTCGTTTCCGTCTTGATAGACCTAGCCCGTCAGACCGCTTTTCGGCGCGGCATTTTCCGCGGCGGCGCCATCGAGAACACGGCGGTGTAGAGCTTCGAGAGCAGATCCTTGCGATCGCTTCCCTCGCTGAGGGCTTCCCAGCTCATCAGCGCACCGATATGCGCTGTGATGGTGCTGCCGGAAAGGCGCCGAAATTCGCGGATCAGTAGCGATATGCGCAGCGTCATCGAGAGACGGCTTGCCAGATGGAAGAGCCGGCCATTCTGCCCTTCGAAGTAGATGGGAATGACGCTGGCGCGCGCCGCCTGGATGAGCTTGGCGGGAAATATTTTCCAGGGCAGGTCTTCGGCCCGGCCAAAGCCCTTTTTTGCGGTCGCGACACCGCCGGCCGGGAAGATGATGATCGTGGTGCCTTCCTTGAGCAGGCGAACCGCCTCATGACGCGTCTTCATGTTGATCGCCATCGCCTCCTTGGTTTCCTCAAAGGAAACGGGAAGCGAATAGTCGTTCATCTCCGGCACCTTCAGCAACTCGTTGTTGATCAGCACCTTGAAGGGACGGCCGAGCTGCTCGGCGAGTGCCAGGACCGCGATCCCGTCGCCGATGCCATAGGGGTGATTGGCGACGATGACGATCGGCGCCTCGGGGATTTCCCGCGGCGGCCATTCCCCCTTGGCGAGCAGGCGAACATCGATAAGGTCGAGCATCTTGCCGAAGACGCGCTCGCTCTTGCCGATGATATCGGTGCGCCAGATATCGTAGAGCCGGGCGTAACGGTCGCGGCCGGACAGACCTTCTATGGAGCGGATGAACCAACGCTTGATGCGCGGATCCCGTTCATTGGCGTAGGATAATTCTTTGAAATCCAAATGCGCGACGGGCTGCCCCGCTCCTATCTTCCACTGCGGCGCACTCTACGACTGCAGCAACGCTTTGATTTTTCTACTATATGAAAGCTTTATGTCAGTTGTCTGACGGCACCCTGAAGTGCCGTCAGAGATGATTGGCGTCAAGCCGCCTTGCTGCGGCGGGCTTCCCGCTTGCGCAGAACGTCCGGCGGCGTTGCTTCCAGGGAAAGCGACGCGATGGCTTCGTCGAGCGACATCGAGGTTTGCGACTGGCTGCCGAGACGGCGGATATTGACCGAACGCTCTTCGGCTTCCTTCTTGCCGCAAACGATGATCACCGGAACCTTCGTCACCGAATGCTCGCGGATCTTGTAGTTGATCTTCTCGTTGCGGAAGTCGGTCTCGACATCGAGGCCAGCATCGCGCAGCGCTTCGGCAACTTCTTCGCCGTAGGCATCGGCTTCCGAGGTGATCGTCGCGACGACGACCTGCAGCGGCGAGACCCAGAGCGGCATGTGACCGGCAAAGTTCTCGATCAGGATGCCGAGGAAGCGCTCCATCGAGCCGCAGATGGCGCGGTGGATCATCACCGGCTGCGTCTTTTCGGAGTGCTGGTCGATGTAGAAGGCACCGAAGCGTTCCGGCAGGTTGAAGTCGACCTGCGTCGTGCCGCACTGCCATTCACGGCCGATGGCGTCCTTGAGCGTATATTCGAACTTCGGACCGTAGAACGCACCCTCGCCCGGCAGAATGCCGGTCTTGATGCGCCCTTCGGACTGCGCCTCGATGGTCTTCAGCACGTCCATCATCACGCTTTCGGCGCGATCCCAGAGCTCGTCGGAGCCGACGCGCTTTTCCGGACGAGTCGAGAGCTTGACGACGATCTCCTTGAAGCCGAAGTCTTCATAGACCGACAGAATGAGATCGTTGATCTTCAGGCACTCGGCCGCCATCTGCTCATCGGTGCAGAAGATGTGGGCGTCGTCCTGCGTAAAGCCGCGTACGCGCATCAGGCCATGCAGAGCACCCGAAGGCTCGTAGCGGTGGACCGCACCGAATTCCGCAAGACGGATCGGCAGTTCGCGGTAAGACTTCAAGCCATGCTTGAAGATCTGGATATGGCCCGGGCAGTTCATCGGCTTCAGCGCGAAGACGCGATCATCGTCGGTGTCGTCACCGGCGACGGTCACCTTGAACATGTTGTCGCGATACCAACCCCAGTGACCGGAAGTCTCCCAGAGTGACTTGTCGAGTACCTGCGGCGCGTTGACTTCCTGATAGTCGCCCTGCAGCCGCCGGCGCATATAGGACACCAGCGTCTGGAACATCCGCCAGCCCTTGCCATGCCAGAAGACGACGCCGGGGCCTTCTTCCTGGAAATGGAAGAGGTCCATCTCGCGGCCGAGACGGCGATGATCGCGCTTTTCGGCTTCGGCAAGGATGTGCAGATAGTTGTCCAGATCAGCCTGCTCAGCAAACGCCGTACCATAGATGCGGGTCAGCATCGGATTGTTGCTGTCGCCACGCCAGTAAGCGCCGGCAACCTTCATGAGCTTGAAGGCGTTGCCGATCTGGCCAGTCGAAGCCATATGCGGGCCACGGCAGAGGTCGAACCAGTCACCCTGGTAATAGATCTTCAGATCCTGACCTTCGGGGATCGCGTCGACCAGCTCCACCTTGTAGCGCTCGCCCTTAGAAGCAAAGACTTCCTTCGCCTTCTCGCGCGACCAGATTTCCTTGGTGAACGGCTTGTTGCGCAGGATGATCTCCCGCATCCGCTTTTCGATCACCGGCAGGTCATCGGGCGTGAAAGGCTCGTTCTTGGCGAAATCGTAATAGAAGCCGTTTTCGATGACCGGGCCGATCGTCACCTGCGTTCCTGGCCAAAGTTCCTGTACGGCTTCGGCGAGAACGTGCGCGGTGTCGTGGCGGATCAGCTCAAGCGCACGGTCGTCGCTGCGGGTGATGATCTCGATCTTGCCATCGACGATCGGATCGGAAAGGTCACGCACCGTGCCGTCGAGCGCAATGGCGACAGCTTTCTTGGCTAGCGACTTGGAAATGGATTCTGCGACATCGCGACCGGTCGTGCCCGCAGCAAAGCTGCGCACGGAACCATCGGGAAATGTCAGGGAAACAGGTTGGGACATCGATATTCTCCTTGTCCAGTCCCGCCAACGAATGCGGGTGGTTTCGAAAGATAGGGACTAAGTAACTACCTACTTATATCCGCGCGCCTGATAGCTCTATTTCGTGATCTAGTAAAGGAAAAGCGGCGCTACTGGCCGATCATCTCAGCCAAACCGCGCACTGTGTTCCAGTTTCGCATCGTTCCGACGCCAAGCCTCTTTGTCGTCAGGGCCGGCAGCATTTTCGTCTCGCTGGCTTTGAGGCCGAAATCGATCCAGAGATCGCCGTTGACAACGGCCATGCGCTCATCTCGCCTGTATCTCGCAAGCATATCGAGAACGTCCGGTTCGAGCGGCTGTCGCATCACCCGAACGATGACTTCACTGCCGATTCCATCCGGGAAAGGATTGCTCTCGGCAAGCTTCAGCCATGTATCGGCATCGCGCACAATGATATCGACATGTTTTCCGAAGGCGCCGGCAAAGCCGGTCTCGAGCTTTGCCTCGATGGAGGCGATCGGCTGTTTCTCACACTCGAAAATGAGATTGCCGGTTGCCACCAGCGTTCGCGTATTTTTAAGACCAAGCTCCTCCGCCATCGCCTTCAAATCGGCCATGACGACTCTGCGGCCGGCGCCGAGAACAATGCTGTAGAGCAGCGCGACATAGACCGCCATACGGTCAGGCAGCCTTCTGTCCGAGGCGGAAATAGCGCCAAGGCGTCCACCAATGATAGCGACGCTCAAGTTCGCTAGGCACCGGATCAAGGCCGCTCGTGCCTCCCGGTCCGCAGCGCGCGACGCGAAACAGCGTCATCCAGCCTCCAGCCCAAAGCCCGTGACGGGCGACGGCCTCATAGCCATATTCCGAGCAGGTCGGGATATGGCGGCAGGAATTGCCGACAAAGCCGGACAGCGTCAGCTGATACAGTCGAATGAGGCCCATGCCGAAAAGCCGGTCTGGTGTTTTACGGAATGGCCCGGGATAGTTTCTCGATTTTGCGACGCCATCACCGGACGGTGACGTCTTGCGCCGCACCGGTTTAGAGGCAGCGGCACCGCCTTCATCCTCGTCGTCTTGCATGAGACAGAACTGGCACATCGTCGCTATTCCGTTCAGATCGCCGCGGCGGCTTTGGTATTTCCGTTCTGGCGCGCTGCCTCGATCTGAGTGATAGCATCCACGACCGCGTCGAATGTGAGCATCGTCGAGGCATGGCGCGCCTTATAATCCCTGACGGGACGCAGGTAGCGCATGTCCTCGAACCGACCGCTTGGCCCCTCGCCGTCTGCCTTAAGCATGGCGAGCATGTCTTCGCGGGCTTTACGCACCTCGCCCGCCGAAGCGCCGACTACATGCCGGGCCATAACCGACGACGATGCCTGGCCAAGTGCACAGGCCTTGACGTCATGGGCAAAATCCGTCACCACATCGCCGTCCATTTTCAGCCAGATTTTTACGCGAGAACCGCACAGTCTGGAATGGGCCTGGGCACTGGCATCGGCGTCAGGAAGACTGCCGATACGGCCGATATTGCCGGCAAACTCCAGGATCTTGCTGTTGTAGATGTCGTCCATACCTGATTTTGCTCCGATGCACCCGTGAGTGTTTCGTAACAAAAAACACAGCGTGTCCGTTTAGGACACTTTCACAGGAACAATGCCATACTATATGTATGTCGTTCGAAGACCAACGAAATGCAATGGTCTTCTGTAAGTTTGATGGGAAACCGTGCAGGACGGCAGGCTTGTCCGCCAGCCAGAACGCCCCGGAGCCCGCCAAAGGTACACAATCTCCGTACCTCGGGGAATGCCAGTGGCGAGTCCGACAAGATGATATCCGCGTAGCGGGTCAGGAGAACCACAGGTAATGGACGCCATTGTAAAGAACTTTCCGCAAGCCGCCGAATCCGACCGTCCGTCGCAGAAGGAAGCAGAAGACGCAGTCCGCGTTCTGCTTCGCTGGGCTGGTGACGATCCGCAGCGCGAGGGCCTTCTCGATACGCCAGCGCGCGTCGCCAAGGCCTATCGCGAGCTCTTCTCCGGCTATGATTTGAATCCCGAGGACGTTCTCGGCCGCACCTTCGAAGAGGTCTCCGGCTATGACGACATGGTCCTCGTGCGCGACATTCCCTTCTATTCGCATTGCGAACATCACATGGTGCCGATCATCGGCAAGGCGCATGTGGCCTATTTGCCGAACGGCCGCGTGCTTGGCCTCTCGAAGATCGCACGCGTCATCGAAATCTTCGGCCGCAGGCTGCAGACGCAGGAAGCCATGACCGCGCAGATCGCCAACGCCATCGACGACACGCTCCGTCCGCGCGGTGTTGCCGTGATGATCGATGCCGAACATATGTGCATGGCGATGCGTGGTGTGCAGAAGCAGGGTTCAACGACGCTGACGACGACCTTTACCGGCGCCTTCAAGGCTGATCCGGCAGAACAGGTGCGTTTCATGTCGATGGTCCGCGGCCGCTAGAGCCGGATGATTTCAGGTTGAGTAGGCCTGAAATCCGAATCCGCCCTAGAATCAAAGAAGTAGAGCATGATCTCGGCCGAAGGCGTTGTGCCTTTCGGGGCCGTGTTCCAACCGGACTTCAGGGAAACAGCCGGCAATGAACATTATTTTCAATGCGCCTTCCGACGACAAATCCGAACTCGAGGATGCAGGCGATTTCACGCCTCGCTTCGACGATCGCGGCTTGATCACCGCGATCGTGACCGATGCACATGACGGCGAGCTTCTCATGGTCGCGCATATGAACGCCGAGGCGCTCGCCTTGACGATCAAGACCGGCACCGCCCATTATTTCAGCCGTTCCCGCGGAAAACTCTGGAAGAAGGGTGAAACCTCCGGAAATCTACAGACCGTGACGGAAATCCGTACCGATTGTGACCAGGATGCAATCTGGCTGAAAGTCCAAGTCGCCGGACACGACGCGACGTGTCATACTGGGCGCCGGTCCTGTTTCTATCGAACCGTCGAACTGGAAGACGGAAAGCCGGTGCTGAGCGTGGTCGACGATCATCTGCATTTCGATCCGGAAGACGTCTACAAGCACTAGACCTATCGGCGAAATAATCGAACTGGCTACAACCGGTATACGATTTGGAAACAAAAAAGGGACAGTATTTTAGCAAGAGGCACGCAAGGCCTCGGAGGAGGCTTTAAATGCTGAATTGGGGTTTGAATCGTCACCTCGGCGGACAGAACTCGACCGGTTTGAGCACCTCACAGGATACGTCCCCACCACTTCCAGCCCCCGCTCCTCCCAAGAAGGTCAATATCGCCCTGGCGCTTGGTGGCGGCGCGGCGCGTGGCTGGGCGCACATCGGCGTACTGCGCGCCTTGGACGAGGCCGGAATAGCCGTAGGCATGATCGCAGGCACCTCGATCGGCGCTCTTGTGGGTGGCTGCTATCTTGCCGGCAAGCTTGATGAACTGGAAGCTTTCGCCCGTTCGTTGACCATGCGGCGTATCGCGAGCCTTCTCGATCTGACGATAGGAGGCAGCGGCTTGTTTGGCGGCATGCGGCTGACCAAGCGCATGCAAGAGCATCTCGAAGGTCTGTCGATCGAAGATCTGGGCCATCCGTTCGTCGCCGTCGCTTCCGAGTTGAACACAGGTCACGAAGTCTGGATCGCCAACGGGTCCCTCATCACCGCACTGCGCGCATCTTACGCCCTGCCCGGCATCTTCGAGCCCGTGCGGTCGAACGGCCGAACCCTGGTCGATGGCGCGCTGGTCAACCCGGTTCCGGTCTCGGTATGCCGTAGTTACGAGCAGCCGCTGGTGGTCGCCGTGAACCTGCATTACGACCTCTATGGCCGCTCTGCTGTGGTCAAACACAACGTTGGACCGCCAAACGGCGATCAGGTCCGCCGCGATGATACCCCCGCCATGAAGCTCGGCATGACCGGCGTGATGGTGCAGGCTTTCAACATCATACAGGATAGAATTGCCCGCGCTCGCCTTGCGGGCGATCCCCCCGATCTGGCGCTGCATCCGCGCCTGAGCGATATCGGTCTTTCGGAATTTCATCGCGCCGGCGAAGCGATAGAACGCGGCTACGAGGAAGCATCGGCACGATTGACTGAAATCCGGCGCATGCAGGAAGCATACGCTCGTTAAAGCAAAGCCGATATGCCGGCAAAAGCTAATGGTGCCTTGGCATCAACGGCCAGGACCTCCTTCATGCAATCGACCTATCGGGTCGATTGCACAGGTAACGCCAAATTGCTCCTCAGCCGGCGATATAGGCCTTGATATGCTCGGCCTCGAGCTCGATTTCACGGATGCGCCATTTGACGACGTCGCCGATCGAGATGATGCCGGTGAGCTTGCCCTTCTCTTCGACAGGCACGTGGCGGAAGCGGCCCAAGGTCATCACCTCCATCAGCTCATCGGTCGTGGTATCCTCCTTGCAACGCTGCACCTTTGCCGTCATCAGCGATGCGATCGGCTTGTCGAGGCATTCGGCGCCATGCTTGGCCACGGCATTAACGATATCGCGTTCGGTAAACATGCCGGAAATCTTGCTGTTCATTCCGACGACGACGATGGCGCCTATGCGCTTCTCGTTGAGTAGTTTGGCAGCCTCGGCAACTGTCGTATTGCCTCCGGCAGTAACGACATCGCGGCCTTTGGCATCCAATATGGCCTTCACGGAAACTGACATTCGATCCTCCCATCTCGAAAGCATGGTGAACACTTGAAGC
>NZ_JAELTU010000375.1 GCF_016429015.1 Rhizobium sp. ASV20 | reverse complement strand
GTGCCGTGATCGCCTGCAGCACATTGTCCGAATTCAACAGCATGTTGGCGAGTTGCTCGGAACCGTCCGTGCCGAAGACGAAAACCTTGCCCTCCAGCCCCGCCTTCTTGACCGCCTGCACCGCGCCGATCGTGCCGCCCTCGTTCGCCGCATAGATCACCTTTAGATCGGGGTTGGCGGTCAGCATGTCGCTTGCAACCGCGATCGCCTTCTCGGCAAGCCACGCATCCTGTTGGGAAACAACCTCAACCTGATCGGAGACCGCGCTGAGGAACCCCTCGACGCGAGCGTTCGACTGTTCGGGAAGCTGCGACTTGAAGGCGAGCGTGCCGATCTTGACCTTCGCGCCACCGCCGAGCGTCTTCAGGAATTTGGCGGCCTCTTTGCCGGTCCCGATGCCTATATCCCGATCCGAACTCGTCACCGTTGCCTGTGCGACATCACCGTTGACCGAAGTACCATAAGTCACAACCGTGATGCCGGCGGCGCGCGCCTTCTTGAGTGCCGGCATCGAGGCATCGGCAGAAAGAGGCGCTACGACGATCGAGCTTACGCCACGAGCGATATAGGTATCGATGAGCTGTGTTTCCTTCTCCAGCTTGCTATCGCTGTTGCCAGCCAGAAGTTCGTCGCCAGCGGCTTTCGCCGCCTTCTCCATACCGATCTGGACACCGCGGAAATACTGGTCCTGCTGAAACACGATGCCAGCGATCGCCCTGCCTCCAGCAAACGCTGCGTTCGATGCGAAACTGACCGTGGCCAATAGGGCCGCAAGCGTCAGTATGGCGTGTTTAGTCTTTCTCATGTTGGCTCTCCTCCCAAGTGCCTTGTTGATGTCGCCGGATCGACGAATGAAAGGATCCGGCAAACAGCTGCCCGCTTCGCCCGAGGGCGAACCAGGTCAAACATTCAAAATGCGTGTCGCAATTACGGATCAGACGGATCGGCTTTGACGAACCGCAGGCCGAATTCCAGATGTCTGCTCATCAGATAAACATAGGCGATACGATCACGGGCACGGAGCGCCCGTATGACTTCCGCATGCGCTTCGACCGTTGCGGCAGGTACCGGCTGGTCCGCCTTGCCAAGACGCATGACCTCCTCAATAACCGATCGCAGCATGTTATAAGCTGCCAGCGTGGTGCGGTTGCCGGAAAGCTCGACGATTGCCGCATGGAACTGATAGTCGTAGCGCGCCGCCTCCTCGACGCTTCCGGCATCCAGGATCTGCCTGTTGATCGCATCCAGCCGGTCGAAATCGGCATCGCTCGCCGTCATGATGATTTGCTCGCCGACGCCCGTTTCGATGATCCGCCGAAAGCCCTGCAAATCTCGGAAAGAGTCAGGCGAAATGCCATTGTGGAAAGCAAAGAGCCGGCGGATCGCCTCTCCATGGCCTCCACTGATGACCGCACCAACCTTGGGCCGGGTCTCGACCATGCCATAGGCACGCAACACCTGCAGCGCCTCGCGCACCGTGTTGCGGCCTGCCTGAAACTGCTCTCCGAGATCCCGTTCGGTCGGCAGCGCATCGCCAATGCCAAGACCGCGTTCCGAGATCATGTCGCGGATCTGCTCGACGAGCCGATCAACGGCCGAAGTCTTGCCTGGCTCCGCTGCTTCTCCGCCAGACGCTAAGTCTGACGGTATGGGACTATTCATGAG
>NZ_JAELTU010000374.1 GCF_016429015.1 Rhizobium sp. ASV20 | reverse complement strand
GCTTCATATGGGGGCAAAGATTGCATGGCCGGACAAATTCCACATCCGGGTGATGAACGGCAACGTTGTCGCTCATGGAGCATTCGGTCAGAAGCACGACACGCGACGGGCGCTTCTTGCCGACATAATCGGACATGACGGCCGTGGAGCCTGCGAAATCTGCCGCCTCGACCACATCGGGAGGGCACTCCGGATGCGCAAGCACGGTCACACCAGGATAGTTCTCGCGAAGCTGGCGGATATCATCCGCGGTAAAGAGCTCGTGCACTTCGCAGTGCCCATGCCAGGCAATGAGTTCGACGTTGGTTTCGCGCGCGACGTTGCGCGCCAGATATTCGTCCGGAAGCATCAGCACCTTCGGCACGCCGAGCGATTCCACCACTTGCTTGGCGTTGCCCGACGTGCAGCAGATATCGGACGCCGCCTTCACCGCCGCCGACGTGTTGACGTAGGTGACGACCGGAACGCCCGGATGAGCCTGCCGCAGCAGGGCAATATCCCCCGGCGTGATCGATTCCGCCAGCGAACACCCTGCCTCCAGATCCGGGATCAGAACGGTCTTGGTCGGGTTCAGCAGTTTGGCGGTCTCGGCCATGAAGTGCACGCCGGCAAGGACGATGACATCCGCATCTACCTCTACGGCCTTGCGGGCAAGCGCAAGACTGTCGCCGACGATATCGGCAACGCCATGGAAGATCTCCGGCGTCTGGTAGTTGTGCGCGAGAATGACGGCGTTGTGTCGTCGCTTCAGTTCGAGGATCGCCTCGACATCATCCTGGAACGACAGCCACTCGGCTTTCGGGATGACGCGACTGACACGATCGTAGAGGGAGGATGCGGATACGGGAAGATTCATGGCCGGCTCCTAATTATACTCACTTTGAGCATATTATGTGCAAATAGATATTCTCAAGTGGAGCATATGTCAATTGCGGGAGAGCGGTAATTTCGTTCCGGCGAATTCGCGTTCTTCGAGGACGGCACGGCGGAAGCGGAAGAGCTTTGCTGGACGACCGCCGGTCTCGCTCTCGGTGCCGCCGGCTTCCTCCACCAGTTCCTGCTGCTCGATCAGCCGGCGGAAATTCTGCTTGTGCAGCGTCAGCCCGGCCAGCGCCTCGACGGTTTTCTGCAATTGCAGCAGCGTGAAGTTTTCGGGCATGAGCTCGAAGACGACGGGGCGATATTTGATCTTCGCCCTGAGGCGCGCCATACCGGTCGCAAGGATGCGACGATGATCGGCAAACATCGATCGTCCGAAATTGTGTCTGAGATCGCAGCCCGCTTCCGCGACGAGACGCGCTTCGTAGAGCAATTCATAGCGCTGCAGGACGAGATCCTCGTTCCATGCCGCCCCGTTCAACCCGAAGTCGAAATCGGCGCGACGGCGGCGCTGACCCTTTCGCATCGCATCCTCCTCGATCCAGGACGCGAGGCGGGCGGCGATGTCGTCGAGCATTGCCGGCCGGCCGTTGCGATGATCTTCCCACGGAAGATATTCGTACCAGCCGTGCCAGCCCGGCATGCCGCCGCCAGGCGCTGCCTGTTCGCGCACCAGTCCGAGATAGCTAATGGAAATGGTGCGTCCACCGAGGATTTCGTTGTTTCGATCGCGATCGGCAAAGGTATAGAGCTGCTCCAGATAGCCGACGGGATGGGCGGTCTGATCCTGAACCCATTCGCGCAGTCCGCTCTGCAGCGTACGATGCCCAAGCTCAAACGGACCGGACGGCAGGGCATCGCCCGACCGAACCGTCATCACCCT
>NZ_JAELTU010000373.1 GCF_016429015.1 Rhizobium sp. ASV20 | reverse complement strand
GTCTGGAGAGCCGTTCGTGCTCTTTCCGCGCATCGCCGGCCCAAGCCTGTTCGACGGGATCATCGCCGCCTGCCGGCAAGCAGGCTTCGAACCCATCCTCGGACAGGTCGCGCCGCAGATTACCTCGATCGCCAATCTGATCGCCGTGGAACTCGGCGTTTCGGTGGTGCCGTCGGCAATAGCTCAAATCCGCGTTCCCGGCGTCGCCTATATTCCCATCGCGGGCAGCGCGCCGATCGCACGGCTGACCTTGGCAACACGCCGCGATGAGCGCTCCGCCATCGTGCAGAATTTCATTGCGCGCGTGCTGGGCGCCAAGGCCGAACTCGGGTGATCAATCCTGCTGATAAACCGCCTCGGCCTCGCTCTTCAGCATTCCCATGATGGAGCGATAGGGTGCGGGGCCATAGCTGATCCTGCTGACACCCAGTTCGGCCATGGTCTTATTATCGGGCGTGGTCGGGCGAACCATGATGTTGACCGGCAAGGGTGATCGCTCGCAGAGGGCGCCGATCAGCTCCGGATCGACAAGACCGGGCGCGAAGAAGCCGCTCGCACCCGCCTGGGCAAAGGCGTCGGCGCGCTTGCAGGCATCATCGAGCAGGATCTGATGGTGCGCCATATCGCTTTCCTGAAGAAAAAGATCGGTGCGCGCATTGATGAACAACGGGATCTCGCGCCGATCGGCCATCTCCCTGATGGCGTGAATGCGGGCGACCTGGGCCTCTATCGGATGAACGCCGTGACCACCAATCACCTGATCTTCGAAATTGATGCCGATGGCACCATGATCCATGATCTTTTCGACATTGGCGGCGACCTCTTCGGGTTCAACCGCATAACCGCCCTCGAAATCGACCGACAGAGGCAAATGGCTCGTCACCGAAATCAGCTTGGCAGTAACAGCCAGCAGCGATAGCGGAATGGCCTGACCGTCGCCGAAGCCATTGGCGGCAGCGACCGACCAGCTTCCCGTGGCCAGAGCTTTCGCGCCTGCCTCCGTAACCGCCTTGGCCGAACCGGCATCCCAAATATTGAAAAGAACGAGCGGCTCACCTTTTTTGTGCAGCCGTGCAAACTCCTGCGCCTTTTCCACCTGACTCATCGCATCCCCTTCCGAAAAGCCCGGCCGGGCAATTTTCTCTCCACAACCCGAAAGAGCGGGCGTTCCCTCATCTGCAAATAGAGCAAAACCTTGAAAATCAATGGTGGAATCATAGCCGGCCTTGGATCAACCGGCAATGTCGGCAAGGCCCATATGCCGCAGCATGAATATTTTCCTTTTCCTCGGCTGAGGCGGCGTGTCATAACGCAGCCATGAGCCAGACAAAGACGCTATCCGAGCCCTCAGATTTTTCCGACATCCGCGACTGGGTGTTCGATCTCGACAACACGCTCTATCCGCATCATGTCGATCTCTTCGCACAGATCGATAAGAACATGACCGCCTATGTCTCGGCTCTGCTGCAGATGGAGCGGGACGATGCGCGCAAGCTGCAGAAGCAATATTATCTGGAGCATGGCACGACCCTGCAGGGGCTGATGATCCATCACGGTATCGACCCCATCGATTTTCTCGAGCGGGCACATGCGATCGATTATTCGGCGCTGACGCCGCAGCCGGAACTGGCGGCCGCAATCAAGGCGCTGCCGGGACGCAAGTTCATCTTCACCAACGGCAGCGTAAAGCACGCCGAGACCACCGCCGGTGCGCTTGGCATTCTCGACAATTTCGACGGTATCTTCGATATCGTCGCCGCCGATTACGTACCGAAGCCTGCCGGCAGCACCTACGACAAGTTCATGAGCCTCAATCGCGTCGATACGAGGAAGGCAGCGATGTTCGAGGACCTGCCGCGCAACCTCACC
>NZ_JAELTU010000372.1 GCF_016429015.1 Rhizobium sp. ASV20 | reverse complement strand
ATAGGCCTCATGATCTCCCCAACATTCACCGGCTCGCATTTTATGCATGCGCGAAAGGTGACTGCAATCCTACGTCGTATAGACTATTCCAAAGAGGTGAATGTATATGACGCTTGGCGGCCTTTTTGGACCGATGGCCCTTCAACTGCTCTGTGGATTCGTGCTCGTCGCGTTGCCGGGGTGGCCTCGTTTGGGTAATCGCGCTGTTCTTGCTGATGCCCGCTATCGGAATGTCTGTGTTCATATGCGCGCAAATCGAATATGTCGCCGCCCGGTTCGGCGTCACATGGGTATCCGTGACAGGGTAGGTTGTGGCTCTGGGGCGTCGCTCACATTTTCTTTCTGATCGGTGTCCGAAGCCGGGTGTCTGTTGCCTGGAATTGGCTCTGGGTGGACCTTCGTGGGCAACGTCCCGCGCGCCTTATCACCAGCTTGCGCAAGCGCGATCCTTCATCCCCTTCTGACGCTCTGCAGGCTTCCCCTAGAATTCAACAAGACCAGAAATGAGAACGAAAGATCGTCGAGGCGGAATTTGACAAATGCCTGCCCGAAGCGATCATATCAGCCAATCCGGATTGATGGAAGTGCTTTAACTTTCTGATTGTGTTGCGCACTTTGGAAGATCGCGACCGATTTCAAACAGTTCAATCCATCACCGGAAAGGAAATTCCATGCGTCGTCTCTTCGCATCGACAGCCCTCATTGCGGCCATGAGTGTACTCGCTGTTCAGCCCGTCTCCGCCGGGATCGGCGTCATTGTCGGCTCTCAGGAGGATGTCGATTGCACGTTTACGCCATCGGCGTCAGGCCAGACACAGGTCTACACCGGCAAGATCACCGAATTCGGTATCGATGTCGGCGAGATCAACAAGGCGAAGATGGCCTGGCTCGTGTTCGCTCCTGCCAGCCGCAGCGAGGATGCCCTCGCCGGCACCTATGGGGGCGTAAGCGCGGATGCAGCCATCGGTATCGGATTGGGGACGAAGGTTTTGGTCGGCGGTGAGCACGGGACCGTCTCGTTGCAACCTGTTTCCGTCCAGGCGGAAAAGGGCCTCAACGTGGCCGCTGGCGTTACCTCGCTGACGCTGCGCGCCGGCCGTTAAGCTTTCGGCTCTCACATGGCCCATGACGCGGCGTTGGCCTGCGTCATGGGTCTCGATATCGCTGTCAAATGGGACATGTCGAGATGACCACGATCACAACGACCGCGGCATTTGACAATGCCTTGAAAAAAGCACGAAGCGAACAACGCCTTCAGCTCGGATTGGGTATGACGATCGCGATGATCGGGACAGCCGTAGCAGCCATGGCAATTGTCCCATCTGAATTTACGCTCATAGCGGGCGCGATGTTGCTGGCCGGTCTGCTACAGGCTGCCCATGCTGCAAATAGCAATCCAGAGCGACGAATGACGGCAATTGCGCTGTCCGCAGGCTTTTGCGTTGCATCGATTTTCCTTATCGCAAACGGTCCGGCTTCGCTTCCCGCGGCCTTACTTTTTATAGCGATCGGAATCGGGCGTGTCCTTTCCGCTAATCGAGCTTCGATAAGTCACGGATGGGATTGGAGTACCGGCAGTGGCGCTATCTCTCTATTGGTGGGGGCGTCGTTTTTTTTCGGGTTGCCACAATATGCTCCCCTGGTCTTCTCCGCCGCGCTCTCGATCAACTTGGTCTGCCAGGCGCTCGCAATTCTCAACCGCGCCCTCAAGATGAAGGTGCCTGCGCGAATTTCGTGGCCGCGAGAGAGCTCCGTCGCCTACCGCAGCTAAACGTTAAGGCGCGGGTGCGGCGATGCTCTCGCGGGGTGATGTCAGGTTAAGTTCCAGAGCTACGGATCGGGCATTTTGCTGAGCGATCAGGCGTGGATTCCGGCGACGCCCTTCCAATGTGCCATCGCCGCTAGGCGATGAAGACGGATGTCGAATGCTGA
>NZ_JAELTU010000371.1 GCF_016429015.1 Rhizobium sp. ASV20 | reverse complement strand
GGCTCCAGCGAGCCCAGGCGCAGCAAAGACGGATAATGCGATGCCGCAGACCAAGGCGCAGGCTCCAGCTCCTTCGACAAATACCGAGCAGGCCGGCGGTTATCTGACCACGCAGTCCGCAGATCAGATCAGCGCCAAGACCTATATGGGCCAGTCGGTTTATAATGGTCAAAACGAGAGCATCGGCAGCATCAACGATCTGATCCTGCAGAAGGAGGGCGGTGTCGTCGCCGCAGTGGTCGGCGTCGGCGGCTTCCTCGGCATGGGCCAGAAAAACGTCGCTGTTCCCTTCAGCAAGATCAGCGCCACCCAGAATGCACAGGATGGCACGATCAAGCTGACGACGACGGAAACAGCCGACGCGCTGAAATCGGCGCCTGAGTTCAAAACGCTTGCGATGCAGGCTTCGGACAAGGCGGCAAGTTCGGCGGGGACGTCGACCATGCCGGCAACCGACAGCACGACGACATCTTCGACCAGCAAGTAACGGGATCAACTCCGATCCAAAGAAGAAGCGGCGACCCTCGCCGGCCGCCGCTTTCGTTTGGTTCGTATAGCGTTAGGCGCTCTCGCGTTCGCCGCCGATCTCGAAGTAGTGCGTTTGCAGATAGCGAAGCGTCGCGGCGCTATCGGCAGGTTTGCCGAAATAGTAGCCTTGGCCCATCGCGCAACCGAGCGCCCTCAGCTTCGCAGCCTCGGCATTTTCTTCGATGCCTTCGGCAACCACGCGCAGATCCAGCCCCTCGCACATCGCAAGGACCGCCTTGATGATATGTTCCGAAGCCCGGTCGGAGTTCATGCGGGAGACGAAGGCGCGATCGATCTTCACTTTGTCGAAAATGAATTCGCGGAGGCGCCCGAGGCTCGATTGACCCGTGCCGAAATCATCGAGAGAAATGCGAACTCCTACCGCTCGAAGATCGGCGATGATGCGGTGCGCAGTCTCTGCCGAGCTCATCACAGCGGTTTCGGTGATTTCGAGTTCGAGGCGATGCGGATCCAATCCGACGCGGGCGAGGATGGCAAGGACGCTGCTGCTGGTGCCTGGATCCATCAGCTGTGCCGAGGAGAGATTGAAGGACAGAAAGAGATCACGTGGCCAGGAAAGTGCCGCTTCCGCAGCCTTTCGCAGCAGCGTTTCGGACAGTGCGTCGATGAAGCCGCGCTCTTCGGCGAGCGGCACGAAGACGGCGGGAGAGACGAAGCCGAGGTCGGGATCGTTCCAGCGAGCAAGCGCCTCGAAACCGAGAACCATATTGTTAGCAAGCGAGACGATCGGCTGAAAATGCACGTCGATGGCATCGGAAATGATGGCATTTCGCAACGCTTGCTCGAGCTGCGTCGCACGCTTCATTTCCTGCGCGATCTCGCGGGAATAGACGGTGATCTGGCCGCGGCCACGGCGCTTGGAGCGATAGAGCGCCGTTTCGGCGTTCTTCAGCAGATCCTCGAACTCCTCGCCTCCGAAGGGGTGAATGGCGAAGCCGAAAGAAGCCGACAGTCGGACGTTGCGATCGCCGAGATCGTAGGGCGCCGACAGCACTTCACGGATCATCTGTCCGAATTTCTCGGCACCGACACGTTCGAAGACCAACGGCAGGACAAAGGCGAATTCATCTCCGTCATGGCGGGTGACGGCCGCGCCATCCGGAATGCACGCCCTCAAACGATGCGCGACCTGGCATAAGATTTCGTCTCCGGCTTCGACGCCGAACAGATCGTTGATTGGCTTGAAGGAATCCAGATTGACGATACCGATGGTGAAGGGCGCAGGATCGCTGGCGCGCTCAAGCGAAAGCTGGCGCGTGCGCTCACGCATACGATAGCGGTTGCCCAATCCCGTCAGCGGGTCGGTATATCCCTTGGCCTGCAATTCGTGACTGACTGGCCCAGACAGCATTTCAGCCGATTTCATATTCGGTTCCGATGTTTTCTCCACCC
>NZ_JAELTU010000370.1 GCF_016429015.1 Rhizobium sp. ASV20 | reverse complement strand
GACACCGACGCCGACGCCCGACCCACTGGTCTGCGTGTCCCAATAGGCCTGCATGATCCCGCCTATGTTGTGCCCGACAAGGCCGCCCACCTCTGAGGCGCCAGAGACGGCGCCGGTGGCGTAGGACTGCGTGATCCTGGCGCCATCGTTATTGTACCCGACGAGGCCGCCCACGTTGGAGGAGCCCGGGACGGTGACCGCACCGGTCGCGTAGGAAGAGTCGATGGTGCCGCGATTCCAGCCGACAAGGCCGCCGCTGTAAACGCCGGCTCCCGTCACCGCGACGGCGGCGCCGGAGGCGGTGATCGTGCCGGTGTTAAGTCCAACGAGCCCAGCTATAACGCTGGAGGCGGCCAGCGTGCCGGAGACATGCACATTGCTGACCGTACCATTGTTCTCGACCGCGAGAACGCCGCCGGCCCCCACACCGGTCATGGTGGCATCGAACAGGTTGAGATTCCGTGCCGCCAGAGGCGATTGTATTGAACAGGCCGGTATTGCCGGCTGACAGGATGGTCAGCCCCGAGATCGTATGACCGCTGCCGTCGAGCGTGCCGCCGAAGGTGGCCCGCGGCTTGAAGCCCGCGCCGTTGTTCCAGAGCGCGGTGCCGGACGCGTCGATGTCATTGGCCAGTTTCCAGTAAGGGGCCAGCGACGAACTCAACCCCTGCAGCCCATAGGCATCGGCGAGCTGATAGGCGGTCGCAGCGCTCGTGCCATCGCCACCGCTGACGCGCAGGAAGGAGCCGCCATTGAGCTGGAAATCGTTTGCGTAAAAGCTCGGCAGCGTCGATGCGCTCTGCACCCAGCTTCCCGAGGCGAGGCTGAAGACGCCTCCGACACTCACCGCCGCGGTGGCCGAGATGGCGCCGGCGGCATTCAGCGTCAGCCCGCCCGATGTAGCCGTGATGGCGGCAGCGATATCGATATTGTTGGCAGCCGTCAACGATAGCGTGGTGGCCGCAGCCCATGTGATGGGCGCGGCGACGGTGATGTTGCCCGCCTGTGTGCCTGCCGAACTGCTGTCTCCGGTCGTGACGGTGACGTTCGCGAGCGAGAGCGCCGTCGTCAGCGTCGAGACATTGATGATGCTGTCATTGCCCGAAGCGGTGAAGCCGCCGGTATCCGCACCGGTAGAGATAGCGATGTTATAGGGATCGAGCAGCAGATTGCCGAAGGAGCCATGCGCTGCCGTGAGATCAGTAAGGCCGGTATAGGAGAGCTTCGCCTTGCCCGAGACCTCGACCTCGCCGCCATTGCCCGAGAGCGCGCCGCCCTTCGCCGTGATCGTGCCGGCGAAACGGGTGAGATCATCGGACCACAAGACGACATTGCCGCCATTGCCCGTCGTGACCGCATCGGCATTGATGACGGTGTTGGCGTCGACCGTCAGCGTCTCGGCCCGCTGCAGCGGTCCCTTGCCCTGACGGTTGCCGCCGATATTGACCGTACCGCCACCACTCTTGCCCGACGCATTGATCTTCGCATTGGCCAGCGTGATCTTGCGTCCGGTCACCTGAACCTTGCCGCCGGTGCCATGCCTGTTGCTGGCATCGAGCTTGCCTGATATCGCCACCTCGCCATCACCGCCCGACAGGATGATGTCGCCGCTTCTCCCCGAGACGCCCTTCGCCTCGATCGTGCCCGACATATTGACAGCCTGCCGCGCCATGTCCCTCGCCGCTGCTGCAGTCAGCTGCACCGTGCCGCCCTTGGCCGATATCCTGCCGCTATTGCCGACCAGCGCCTGCTTGCCGCCGGCCTTGGTCGGAACCGCCACCTGCAGGAAGCCGTCACCGGACAGATCGAGCGTCGCCTGTTCCCCCGATCCGAGTGCCGCCTTGCCCATCGGCACGGTGATGGTGCCACTGTTGGCGACCGTGCCGCCGATCAGCGCCATATAGCCGCCGCGGTTGATGGTGATCTGACCGGCATTGGTCA
>NZ_JAELTU010000369.1 GCF_016429015.1 Rhizobium sp. ASV20 | reverse complement strand
TCCTTGTGAAGCCCCTGACCCTCCTGCAACTGCAAGACGAGAGTGCGCGCGGTCTTGGTCTTTCGCTGGCCAGGATCAGATTGCTGACCCTGGCCGCAAGTATTCTCGTGAGCGCCGCTATCACCAGTGCAATCGGGGTTATCGGCTTCGTTGGGCTTGCCGGTTCAACGCTTGCACGCGCGGCCGGTGCGCGCCGCCTGCCACATCGTCTCCTGCTGTCGGCTATCATTGGGGCGCTTCTCCTCGCCACCGCCGATCAGGGATTGCAGTTATTGAGCGGCCCCTTCGGAGAAATACCCGCAGGTGGGCTGACTGCACTTCTCGGAGCTCCCTTCATGTTGTGGCTCATCCCACGATTGGCCTCCTCCCCGGTGGGACATCAGGACCAACAGGACGAGACGCGGCGCGCGTGCCACGTCTGGCCGACCATGGTCATTTCAATCGGCTTGCTGCTCGTCCTCCTCTGGCCGGCAATGACCTTGGCCCGCGATGCAGTGCATTGGCATTTCGCCGTTGGTGCGGATTTCTGGAATACCGTCTCCTGGCGATGGCCGCGGAGCCTCACCGCTGTATCAACCGGCTTCTGTCTTGGTATCGCCGGCGTGCTGACACAGCGCCTGACCGGCAATCCGCTTGCCTCGCCCGAAGTGCTCGGCATCTCCTCCGGCGCAGGGATCGGCGCACTCGTTACAATTCTCGCGTTTGCCCAGCCGGACCGCACGACGCAGATGGCTTTTGCGGCAACGGGCGCGATTGCAACCCTGACACTGATCTTCGCCTTCGCGCGAAGCGCCACCTTCTCGCCGGAAAGACTGCTGCTGGCTGGCGTCGCCGTCAGCACGTTTTTCAGCGGCGCAGTGACCTTTCTGCTGACGACAGGCGACCCACGCGTTCAGGCGTTCCTCGTATGGATGGCCGGTTCCATCTCACGCGTGTCACCGCGGGATGCCATTATCGCGTTCGCTTTCGCCGTTCTCGCCGCCATAATCTCCCCCTGTCTGAGGAGGTGGCTCGCGATCATGCCCCTCGGCACCCCCTCCGCGCGGGCCGTCGGGCTCAACACCAACAGATCGAGCGCTATTCTCCTTGTCATAGTCGCCGTTCTGACCGCAATACCGACCATGCTTGTCGGACCGCTTAGCTTCGTCGGTCTGATGTCGCCCCACATCGTCCGCACGGTAGGTCTCCAGCGCCCTCTAGACCAGGCCCTTGCGGCCGGACTGATCGGGGCAACACTCATGCTGGCAGCAGATGCGCTCGGCCGGACCATGCTCTTTCCCTATGAAATACCTGCGGGGCTAATGGCATCATTGATTGGCGCACCGTACTTCCTGTTCCTGGTCCGGCGCGGAAGGCGCTCGGCCGGATAGCTCATGAAGCAGCCGAAGAGCGGAAGGCCGAATTTCATGCCGGAGCTCCCTTTTACGACACCCATACATTCTCGCTGGAATCGCCGGTTCGCATCCGGTTCTTCTGCTTCACGTAGATTTATGCTCCCAGATTGCTGGTTCCGGCTGCATTTCGCTCCCTGCAACCCGTGAACACCAAAAAAACATCATCTGTCATCTGGCCGTTAAGCAAACATTTTATTAGGCTCACAATCGGATTGCACAGCCGTGCAATGGAGGAGTGAGAATGGAACAGAGCGCGTTTGTGGAGCTGAATTCTGTTGCCTGTCGCTATGGCAGCACACAGGTTCTGAACGATATCAATCTCAGCATCGCTCGTGGCGAGTTCGTCGCGCTTCTCGGCTCGTCGGGCTGCGGAAAGACGACGCTGCTGCGTGTCGTTGCGGGTTTTATCGCGCCTTCCTCAGGCGTCGTCAGTGTAAACCGCAAAGACATCACGCATTTGCCGCCCGACAAACGCGGCATGGCACTCGTCTTTCAATCCTATGCGCTCTGGCCACACATGACCGTGGCACAGAACATCGGCTACGGGTTGAAACTCAAGGGCGTCGCCAAGGCGGAGATCGCAAGCCGCGTGACCGCCATGC
>NZ_JAELTU010000368.1 GCF_016429015.1 Rhizobium sp. ASV20 | reverse complement strand
GATCGGCACGTCGAGGATTTCCGCCACTTCGCGATAGGAAAGCCCTTCGACATAGGCAAGAAATACCGCGGTGCGCTGCGCTTCCGGCAGCGCCTGCACCCGCTGCAATACCTGCCCGGCCATAATATGTGTTTCGGTCTCCCGCACTCCGTCGAAAACAAGCGTTTCGTCCGCATCGACGAAGCCCTGTCCCATGCGAACGCGCCGCGAGCGAACCTCGTTCAGCCATATCGAATGCAGGATTGCGAAAAGCCAGCGATCCAGCCGCGTGCCCGCTGTGAACTGCGAGGCCCGCTCCAAAGCCCTGACACAGGTCGCCTGCACGAGATCGTCGGCAACGTCTCGCTGGCGCGACAGCACCACGCCGTAACGCCAAAGCCGCGTCATATGCTGCGACAGGCCGGCCCTGATATGCTCTTCGCTCGCTATGACAGCCTCCGCGACATCCGCGTTCCGGAGAGCCGCCGACCTTTTCGGCGGCTCCGATGCTACCCGACTATAAGCAGAAATCGCAGTACGAGCGACCGGCATCATTCCCATAGCCCTCGCAAAGCTCCTTACTGACTGCCATCATCGACCAGAGACCGGCCTCAAAGGCTCGACGGGTTCACGATGGCGGCGTGAAGGTCGCGATATTCCTCGCAGGTCGTGTTGCCGCAGAGCGTCCTGATCGTATTCAGCTGATCCTTGGCGAGATCCATCCGACCCTTGATGACATAGGCTTCACCGAGATATTCGCGCACTAGCGTGTATTTCGGATCCATGGCCACGGACTTCGCATAGTAGGCGATGCCCTCGTCGGTACGACCGAGCTTGCGGGTTGCATAGCCGCGATAGTTCAGCGCCTCGGCAGTGTTCGGGTTCTTCATCGTATCCAGAACCGCAAGCGCTTCCTGGTAGCGATGATCCTTCTTGGCCAGCGAATAGGCGTAATCGGCGCGATTTTCGTCCGTAACGTTTGCGCCCTGCTGCTTCACGCATTTCTGGCTCTTCTGATCGTAGATTTCACCCTTCTTGCAGGTCGGCGTCGTGCTCGAATCGTCACCGGCTGCGAAGGCGGGAATGGCGAAGGCGCCGAGAGCGAAGCCAACACCGATAGTGATGGCAGCGAGACGGAGTGCATTGGTCGTCATGGAATATCTCCTTGGCAAAATGAACGTTGCGAGAGGAGAACACACGGCCCATCCTCTTTATTCGGCACACCACGCAATAATTTTGGCGTGGCCGATCCAGAGGAGCCGTCACTCTTTTGTGACCGGTCGAGCATCGAATAGTCCGACGCCATCACGTGTTTCCGTGAAGGGCCTTCGAAGGGCCACTGGAGACACTCATGACCGACACTGTCAAACTTCTAAGCCTCGCCGTCGCAACACCCGACAACACCGTCCTCCAGACGGATGCCGCCGAGACTGCGAGCCGCCTATTCTCGGATCGATTTCAAGACTTCAAATATCTCGCCCGCGTGTTCGAGAGCACGGGCATTCGCAAGCGCCATGTGGCGCGGCCGCTTTCCTGGTTCGAACAGCCGCACGGCTGGCAGGATCGCATGGCCGCCTATATGGAGGTCGCATCCGAGCTTTTTCGCCGCACAGCAACCTCGGCGCTGCAACGCGCCGGCCTCCAAGCTGGCGAAGTCGACTGCATCGTCACAGCTTCATCGACCGGGCTTGCGACGCCGAGCCTCGAAGCGAGGCTGGCCGGAGAGATGGGTTTCCGCTGCGACATCGAGCGCGTGCCGATCTTCGGACTCGGCTGTGCGGCGGGCATCTCTGGCCTTGCCGTCGCGACGAAGATGGCAAAGAGCCGGCCCGGCACCGTCGTGCTCTTCGTTGCCATCGAGCTCTGTTCGCTTGCCTTCCGCCTGGACGAGCTGACACGGCCCAATATCATTGCAACGGCGCTGTTCGGGGACGGCGCCGCTGCCTGCGTGCTGCGCACCGGGGACGGCGGCATCGCCGAAATCGCGTCGACGGGCGAGCACCTCTTTCCCGACAGTCTCGGCATCATGGGC
>NZ_JAELTU010000036.1 GCF_016429015.1 Rhizobium sp. ASV20 | reverse complement strand
GGTCCGAGGATCTGGCCACCCGGGATATCCTTGAAGGCAGCGGAGATACGACGAACGGTGAAGAGATCCGTCTGGTCAACCGGTTCGGCGACCGCGATGCGAGGTTGGGTCGTGCGATAGGCGCGCAGCAGGAGGATGGCCTCATAGAGATCGCCGCCTGCCTGTGCCAGGGCTAGTGCCGCGAGATCAGGCTCATAGAGCGATGCCTCGCCCATGACGCGGTCGATGAGATAGGGAAGGCCGGTCCGAACAGCCTCGACGCGCTCGCGAGTAATCGGGCCAAGGTCGGCGCGGAAAAGCCTTTCCGCCTGTTCGATGGCATATTCGCCGCCGCGGGTTGCTACATAGGCCATCACAGCACCTCGATTTTCGTTGAACGGGGAATGCCGAGCAGACGCTTGCCATCGACAAGATAGAGATCCCAGCCGAGGGGATAGCGGATCGCTCTTGCGCGCATCTGCCAGAAGTCGGGGTCTACGCCATCGATCTCAATCGTGATGCTGTCCTTGATGCCTGGACCGGAAAGGCGAAGCCGCTGTCCAGCACCAAGTCGTGCGGGGACAAACAAGGTTGCCGCATCGTCCGGATAGGCAAGGCTGCCAACGCGCAACGAGTTGAGGGCTTTGACTTTTGCGGGAGCGTCAATTGCCGCGAAGACATAATCCGCTTCGGCAAGCGGCGTTGGGCGTGCGCCTGTTGCGGCCAGCAAGACGCTCAGGGTGGCGTCGTCTTCGCAGTGGAAGCTGCATTCGCGATCGAGCAGGCTCTCCGCAACACTCCAGAAACCTTCTTCCGACATGTCGCGCGGCTGGCCGGGGCGGCTTAAAGCCCACATGAGGTCTTCGAAGGTGGCGTTGGTGCGGGTATCGTCCACGGTTGGTGCGAGGGAATGTGCCATGGTTAGAATGTCTCCATTTGCACGCGGGTCGCTTCGACCTTTCGCAGCCGCTGGCGGTCTTCTTCCCGCTGGTGGTCGTGTTCGGCATTCAGAAGCTCAAGGATGATGTCGGCCCGGTGATTGCTGGCGATGGCGGCATCGATGATCGCCATTGCCATGGCATGTTCGAGGTTGCGGCCGACGATCGCGCCATAACCTTCGGCCGATTGTCCCGGCACGCGGATATGCGCTTCGGATACGAGCACTTCGCCCAGATGAAAGGCGGTGCCTTGGACCGTATCCGTCAAGGGAAGCATCACAAGGCCAGTGCGGTTGACCAGCACGTCGACGTCGCCAAGCGTGTCGAGCAGCTGTTCGGCGATGGCCTTGATGTTTGCCGGACGGCTCGCGGCGAGAATTTCCAGGGCCTGCGCATGGGCATAGGATGCGCCGACCGGATCACCAGTCTTCTCCTCAGTCATCATCTTTTCCTTGGCACTTAGGGGTCGCTCGGTATCGGTGGAAACCCACCATAAACATTCGAATGACTCATATATTCATCCGGATGAATTGTCTATCTCGTTTTGCTTCGAGAGATGAGATTCCCGAACCGTGCGAAGTGCTCAGTCGCCGCGCCGGCGTAGCCACAGGGCTGTGCTGCGGCTTGCGTCCCATGCGGCGGCGGCTGGCGTCTGCCCCTGAAGCAGAGCAAACAAAAAAGCGCCTGCGAAGCGGTCGCCTGCGCCAATCGTATTTGCCGTCGCGACCCTCTCCGCCGGTTCGACCTCCGATGTGTCTGAACCGTCGAACAATGTGATTGGGCGCGGGCCATCGGTGAGTACAAGCATTTTCAGACGTGGGCCGGCGATTTCAGCTGCGCGCTGCCATGCGAGGGCGAGATCGTCGGAAACATCGTCACGAGAAGAGATGACATAGTCCGCCGGGCGGTGCGTCGCGGGCTTGAGCGGAAACTGCGATACGACAAGCGGCTGGGCACCGATCTGATCGACAAGGTTGTCGTCGAGAGCAAGGGCGTTGATGTAGACGCCCGCGCTCGACAATATCCCGGCGGCCGTTAAGGGGTATGACCGCCCGGCCGGTGCGATGATCGTTCGCTCGCCGTTTGGCTCCAGGAAAATTTCCAGCGGTGCGGTCTCTCCGGGGGCCATCACTATGTAATCAGTGTCGAAGCCGGCAGAGGAAAGCGACAGCAGCGTGGCTTGTCCCTGCTCGTCCTGCATCAGCCGGGAGACGACGGCGACATCGGCCCCCAGTTCCAGAAGCTGCTGACCGGTATAATAAGCGCCGCCGCCAAGCCGGGTTGCTCGGGATGAAAATTGCATCCGGCCGCCCCGGACCAACGGGGCATCCAGTTGCCATATGCGGTCGTGATTTACCGATCCGATTACGATTACTCGGGGCATGCTTTTCCTATCTGTCATCAATGCCTGGTGCTAACGCATCCACAATGAAACGTTGCGCCAATAGGAAGATCAAGAGAACAGGGACGATCGACAACAGGCTTGTCGCCATCAATGGTCCCCAGGCTCGCTCGGCGCCTTCGAGATCAGCGAAGACGGCAATGCCTGTCGTAAGCGTCTTCTTGAATGCGTCGTCCAGCACGAGCTGGCCCCAGAGATAGATGTTCCAGGCGCCCATGAAGGAAATCACCGAGAGGGCCGCAATTGCCGGGATGACGTTCGGAACGCCGATCTCGAAAAATTGCCGCCACAGGCCGCTTCCATCGATCCGGGCAGCCTCGAACATCGAACCGGGCAGCGACCGGAAGGCCTGGCGCATGTAGAAGACGTAGAAACCGATATAGGGAATCGACGGGATGATCATCGCACCATAGGTGTCGACTGCCTGCAGCTTTACCACGGCGACATAGGTCGGAATGATCGCCAGCACGTTCGGAAAAGACATGGTGGCAATGACGAACCAGAACAGTGTCTGTTTTCCCTTGAACTCAAGCCGCCCAAAGGCGAAGCCCGCCGGGACTGAGAGAACAAGTTTGCCGGCGGTGATGAGAGCTGCCGTGAGGATGGAATTCCACAGCCACATCCAGATCGGATGACGGCTTGCGGCTATGGTGAAATTCGATAGCGTCGGACTTTCGGGCCAGAGCCGCACGGCCTTTGCCATGATCATGTCGTTGGGCGTGAAGGCCGCGGACACCATCCAGACGAGCGGGAATACGGTGACGATGCAGATTGCCATGAGCGCGACGTGCAGCAGCAACCTGTGAAGCTTAAGACCAATATTGCTCATCTATAGTGTACCCGCTTTTCGCTGACGCGAAACTGCAGCCATGTAATGGCGAGCACGAGAGCTATGATGATAACGGCAACGGCGCTCGCCGGCCCGAACTGGAAGAACATTAGACCTTGCTGCCAAAGGAAATACAGAAGGCTCGAGCTTCTGCCTGCCGGTCCGCCATGGGTCAGCACATCGATGACGCCGACGATATCGTCGAGGACATGGAAGAATGTCGTGACGCTGATGAAGAAGGCGGTCGGCGTCATCAGCGGCAGGCTGATGTTGAAAAAATGCCGTGTCGAGCCCGCGCCGTCAAGCTGTGATGCCTCGCGCAGCTGTTTCGGGAGATTTGCCAGCGCCGCCAGCCATAGAAGCATGTTGAGGCCGAAGGTCTTCCAGAAGGTAACGAGGCTGACGCAGAACAAGGCGAGGTTCGGATCCGTGTGCCAGCGCGACGGCGGAAAGCCGAAATAGCCGAGAACCTCGTTGAGCAATCCATTGACTGGATTGAACAGCCAGGACCAGGCGACACCTGCAACGGAATAGGCCACGATCGTCGGCAGGAACAGGCTGCCGCGATAAAGCCCCTGCAAGGGGTTCTTGCGCACCGAATGCAGCATGACGGCAAAGATCAGGGGAATAATGATCTCCGCGGGGATGAGGACGATGCAGTAAAGGAGCGTGTTCCAGGCAGCCAGGCGGAAATCGGGGTTGCCAAAAATCGATGCGTAATTGTCGGTGCCGACAAAGCGGATATCTGCGGATAGCAGATTCCAGTCAACGACCGAGAGCAACATCGAGGCGAGGAGCGGCCCGTAGAGAAATATCGCCACGGCAAGCACGGCCGGCCCCACGAAGAAATAGGGGGCCAGCGATTTGAAACGAAATGGCATGATACGAAGCCTATGCCGAAATCAGCCCTGTAAGCTCGTCGTGAGCGCCCTTGATGCCGTCGGCAACAGTCGTTTCCTTGAGCAGCATGCGCGCAACCCACTTGCGCCAAACGGCCTGACCTTCGAGACCACGCTTGCCCGGCCAGATCGTTTCCGCGGTCAAACCGTCTGCCAGCTGTGCGGCCGCGGGCTTCATGAACTCGTTGATCAGCGGAATGTCGTGCTGCGACGTGTTCAGATAGCCGGTCTGGGACCACAATGCCTGCCCTTCCTTCGAAGCGCAGAACTCGAGGAAGGCAAGGGAAGCCTCCGCCTGTTCCTTGTTGCGGGTGTAGACGGCGAGGAAATTGCCGCCGCTGTTCATCTTGCGTGGGTGTCCGGGAAGGCCGGGGAACTTCGTCGTAACGGCCTTCGCGGCTCCGAACGGGAAGGTGATGGCCGATGTCGAGCTTGTCGTGCAGATGGCCAGAGCGCCGGACTGGAACGCAGCGACCTGTTCCTTGTCGCTGACGGGCAGCCAAAGGCCCTCATGGGCGGGAGCGCAATATTCGCTCATGCCGGCAATTGCTTCCGGGCTGTTCAGGGCGAGCTTGCCATCGGGATCGATGATGAAGCCGCCGGCATTCTGGATGAAGGACTGGCTCGTCCATTCGTTATTGGACAGCGAAATCGGTGAACGGTAGGTCGGATGCTTGCCTTTCAGGGCCGCATCGAGCTTGCGTGCGTTCTCGTAGAGCCACTTTGTATCCGGCGTTTCCGGCAGGTTCGGATCCAGGCCGGCAGCCTTCCACATGTCGCTGTTGATATAGGTGATCGGTGTCGACATCGCCCAGGGAAGACCGATGACTGCGCCATCGATCGTGACCAGCGGCAAGACGGACGGACGGAAATTGGCGAGGATTGCCTCTGCTTTCGCGGCATTGATCTCGCGTAGATCGCGTGCGCCGAGCGTGCGCTTGGCGAAGTAGCCGAACTTCCAACCGGTGATCATCATGGCTGGCGGACGACCGGCCGCGACGCTGGCGACAGCCTTGGCCGTAACGGCTTCATAATCGCCGTCGAACCGGTTGGTGACGGTTACGCCGAGATTCTTTGCATTGAATGCGTCAACGACTTTCTGGAAGGGCTTGTCGGCGGCCCACGTGCTCGATATTTCGATCGCCGCATCGGCTGAGCGAGCCTTGCCGGTCATTGCGACCGATGTGCCGATGACTGCGGTCGTGCCCGCGATGAATTGCCGACGATTAAGCGCTACCATTATATCCTCAATATTCGAATGATTAATAAAACATCCGAATATCCGTCTAGTGGCGGTGGGTGACACCCATATGAAGGATTGGTGGCTTAACTACAAAATATGAGAGAAAAATTCGGCTTTTATAAGACTCTTCCGGATGTCGATCGCTGGACAGAGATTGAAAATCAATGCTGAAGCCGATATATGACATTCGAATGACATCATAGAATTCGGATTAGTGGGCATGGAAAAAAAACTGCTGCATGGGCAATGGCAACAGGTCGAGAGCGATATCGCCGAGGATATTCTGACCGGCCGCCTGTCACCCAAAGCGCAGCTTCCCACTGAGGCGGATCTGATGGAACGCTTCGGTGTCGGCCGCCACACCATCCGGCGGGCGATTTCACGGCTGGAAAGCCGGGGGCTCGTGTTGGTGGAGCAGGGCCGCGGAACTTTCGTCCGAGACAGCCGCCTCGATTACCGCCTTTCCGAGCGCACGCGGTTTTCCCAGAATCTGCTCGATCAGGGCAGGGAACCGCTTGGGCAAGCGATCCATGAGGAGGTGGTTCCCGCCTCGGAACTGATTGCGGAGGCCTTGCGGCTTCCTCACGGCGAGCCGGTCTATCATATCGTCAGACGCGGTTTTGCCGATGAAGAGCCGATAAACTATTCGCACGCCTATTTTCCCGTGCGCCGTTTTCCCGGTTTCGATGAGGCGCGGCGCAGCGGGCGAAGCGTGACGCTTATTCTGGCAGAGTACGGCATCCCCGACTATATTCGCCTGCGCACGGATATCATCGTGCGCTTGCCGACGAGTGAGGAGGCAAAGCAACTAAATCAGTCGGCATCGCAGCCGGTGGTCGCGCTCAGGAAGGTGGACGTGGACCTCAAGGGCACGCCGATTTCTTATTCGGAATCCATTTGGCCGGGAGAACGCGTGCAGTTTTCCATCGACAATACCAGCCAGCTTCTGGATGTGCTCGCACGTGGCGAGACGAGCTGAACGGAATTCGCTCGTTGCTCCAAAGGTCCCGCGAAACTCTCCCGTCGCCAGCTTGTTTGCGCAGTATTCGACTGGGCTTAAGGGAAGAATAACCATATTTTCAAGCAAAGCGGCCGATTTATACCCACGGCGACCAGTTGTTATATCGTGTGAGGTACGGAATAGAGATCCAAGGGAATAAATACTGGGATTTCTGGTGGAGCCTCATAAAAAAATACCTGGTAGTCGTGCCGCCGGCATCGAATCCGGTAATCCTTCCCGTGTAATTTCCAATCTCCAGGTCCTGCGTGCACTGGCCGCCGCCTCCGTGGTGGTTGCGCATGCCATGCATGAGACCGCAAGCCTGTCTGACGCGGCGGGTCGCGTGCCGATCGACGGCGCTACATGGAACCTCGGCTTTGGGGTGGACATATTCTTCGTTCTATCGGGCTTCATCATGACCCATACCGCTGCAGCCGAATTCGGCAAAAGCGGTGCGCCGCTGCGTTTTTTCCTGCGACGTTGCGCACGAGTGGTTCCGCTTTACTGGCTGTTGACGAGCGCGCTGTTGCTCGGCGCCGCCATTGCGCCGTCATTGCTCAACGTGCCGATCGGCGATGCCTCGCATGTATTGGCGTCCTATTTCTTCATCCCCTCCGGTCGCGGGATTGATGAGATCAGACCCGTGCTCGCTCTGGGCTGGACCCTGAACTACGAGATGCTGTTCTACGTTTTCTTCGGGTTGGCACTGATCCTGCCGATCCGACTTGGGATCTTCTGGCTCTCGGTGTTGATGCTGGGCTTGGCGCTCATCGGCAATGTGGTTTCTCCACAGCAGGTACAGCTGGCTTTCTGGACCAGCCCCATCATTCTGGAATTCCTGTTCGGCGTCTATGTTGCATTGATCTTTCGCCGTGGCCTGCGGATCGGCATCTGGCCAGCACTCATCATGATGGCGATCGGCCTTCTCGGCTTCGTGCGCTTCTCCGCCATCTGGGAAGATGATGTCTTGCCGCAATTCCTGCGAAGTGGCCTGCCGGCAGCCCTGTTCGTCCTCGCGGCTGCGATTGGCCCTGCCTTGCCGTCTGGGAGGGTCGTGCTATGGGGCGTCGCGCTCGGGGACGCCTCCTACAGCCTCTACCTGTCTCACCCATTCATCTTGCGGCCGTTACGCGCGATTTGGGAAAGATTCGTTGGAGATCAGCTTCCGCTCGGCCTCTTCGTCGTTTGCGGCACTATGGCCGCGGCGATATTCGCTCTTGGGCTCTGCAGGTTCGTCGAAAAGCCACTTACGGCCTATGCGCAAGGTCTCACGCGCCGCTTGGCACGGCCTAAGGCGGCGAGACCTGCGAGCACGCCGCGCGCCGACACCGAAAGCGCTTAGCGCCGACGCGCTCATGCCTTTCATCGCGATGCTGCCATGCGTTGGCGTGTTGTGCGATATGCCGAGACAGCGAGGACCAGCGTTGCGACCAGACCAAGCGCGCCCGCAACTGCGGCTGCCGAAGCGAATCCGTGCGTAGAAGCGTCTCTCAACAGGCTCTGGAAGGTTTCGGGAGCGATGGAAAGACCGGCAGGCATCTCATGCCGTTGAACGGCAGTGGCGGCGAGAGTGGCGGCGTGATCGCTGCCCGAGCGGATCAATGCACCTTCCAGAGATGCGGAGGCACGGGTACTCATGATCGTCCCGAGAAGGGCGATGCCGATGGTCATGCCGCCCTGTCGCAGTGCGTTCATCGTTGCAGACGCAGCACCGGTTCGCTCACGTGGGGCACTGCCCATCGCGGCGGCACCGGTCGCCGGGACGGTTACTCCTAGGGCAATGCCGAGCAGGGCAAATGCCGGTGCGACGAGCCAATAGGGAGTCATTGGCGTGAATGAGGTCATGGCCAACATGGATCCGCCAAGGATGATATAGCCGGCGATCATGAGCCGGTTCATTCCGAAGCGCCGGGTCAATTTGCCGAAGACGGAGGAAGCAATCAGCATGGCAGCGAAGACCGGAGCCATGCGCCAACCTGCTTCCGTCGCCGTCCAGCCCTGCCCTTGTTGAAGGAAGAGCGAGAACAGAAAAAGGCTGGTGTAACCGGAGAAACCAAGCACTAGCGATGCGAAATTGGCTGATGCGAACGGTGCTTGGCGGAAAAGATCGACCGGAAAGACCGGCCGCGATGCACGCAACTCCACGACGATGAAGAACACGAGAGCGATCGCCGAGGCGAGGAATGAGAATATCGTTCCGCGCGCATCCCAGCCGGCGTGACCGGCATTGATCAAGGAGAAGGTCAGGGATCCAAGAAAGACGATGCTCAGGAATTGGCCGGCGGGATCAAGGGCAGCATGGTCGGGATTGGCGCTCTCCTCGATGCCCCAGAGGCCGAGTGCGATTGTTACCAGGCCGATGGGCAGATTGACCAGGAAGATGCTGGCCCAGCCGGCGTGATCGACCAAAAGTCCACCGAGCATTGGCCCGAGGATGAGGGAGACCGCGCTGAATGACGACCAGCCGCCGATAACATGCGCCCGCTCGGCGGGGTCCGGAAAGGCCTGCGTCAATATCGATAGTGCGCCGGGAATCACCAGAGCACCGGCGACGCCCTGCAGGGCGCATCCTGCAATGAGCACCTCCAGGCTACGCGCCGATGCGCAGACGGCCGAACCGACTGTAAACAGCGCCACGCCGACGAGCCAAATCCGCTTGCGGCCATAGCGATCCGCCAGAGGTCCCGCAGATAGCATAAAGGCCGAGAGGCACAGCGTATACGTGCCCACGACCCATTGCAGGCCTGAAAGGCTGGTGCCGAGATCGGATTGAATTGCAGGCAGCGCAACGCTGACGATGCTGATTGCAAGCGATGCCATGAATGTGCCGAGATAGACAGCCGCGGTGGCAATGGATCTGCGATTTAACGTCATTTCATGATAGCCTATATCAATGATATTGAATCATTAATGCAATTAGACCGACCGTCGGTCAATATGCATTGGGCTTCCAACTGTGAAATGAATGTGTCATCACTCGACTCGTGAGCAAAACAAGAGAGGGCTGGTGGAAATGGCAATCGGGACGCGATCCGCGAGAATTGGACAAACTCCACGGCCGCGGAAACGCTTGATGCTTCCAGCGGAGGTTCGCATCGACGATCTGATGACGGCGGCGGCAGACCTCTTCATCGCCAAAGGCATCGAGGCGACGACCGTCAACGATATCGTCGAACTGGCGGGCGTCGGCAAAGGCACCTTCTACCATTACTTTGCGACCAAGGAGGATGTGATCCTTGCCCTACGCGAGCGCTTCTCACGCGACTTCACGAAGAAGGTTGCCGACGCTCTGGCGCAGTGTCCGCACGACGATCATCGGGCTCGTTTCGCAACGTGGCTGCGCGGAACGGTGGAGGCCTATATCGCCAATTACGAGCTTCACGATGTGGTCTTTCACGAATTCCGCCACAGCAACAGGAATTCGAAGGAAAAGGAGATCGTCATCACCCAGCTTGCGGCACTTCTGGCTGAAGGAGCGAAAGCTGGTGCGTGGTCATTGCCGGATGTGCGCGCAGCAGCCATCGCCATCTATGACGGCATGCACGGTGTCGTCGATGATGCTATCGTTGCCGGCAATGGAGATGCCGGCGCAATCTGTGAAAGGCTGTCCTTGCTTTTCGGCCGGATTCTTATTGCCTGATCTGCCTATCGCCAAACAGTCAGGGTCGTGTCCCGGCGTGATGCGCTTCGGAAACCATCACTTGAATCATTCCGCCCATTCGAGATCGGTGGTGAACGCGATCGTGAGCCAGCGGTCCGGGCTTTCGTCGCCGATCGCCTCGCCAATCTCGTCGCGAATGCGATCCCATTCCTCGAGCTTCTTTGCTGGGTCATCCTTCGGCACGATGAAATAGAGCTCGATCTGCTTGCCGCGGCCGACGCGAGCGACATAGGCGCGATAGGATTCGAAATTATAGCGGCGCACCACGTCGGCCGCGACGCGATCGACATGTTCCCGTAGCGCCACGGGCGTCACGAGCAGGATGTCGGCGAATGCCTGCTTGATCGTTCCAAGCGGCATCGGAATGACGACGAGGCAGACGATGGCCAAAGCCAGCGGGTCGACATAGGGCGACATCCATTGCAGCGTCGTACCTTGAATGGCGAAGCCGAATATGAAGGCAAGGAGCAGGGCTGCGCTGAGGCTGCCGGTCATGACCCAGGCCTTGGCGTCCAGCGCGATAAAATTCGAGCCGATCTCCTTGTTCGCTCTTCTGGCATAGGCAGCCATGAGGAACGCGATGATCATGGTCAGCACCGCATAGATGATGGCCTGATCAAATGAGAGGTGCCTGCCGCCCGCCATGATGCTGCCGATCGCATTGATCAGCGCATAGATTGCCGCGCCGGTCAGCAGGATTCCGTTGAGGCCGAGGACCATGGGCTCCAGGTGCCAGAAACCCATGGTGAAATGCTTGATGAACCTGCCCGTGTTTGCGCTATTGCTTGCGGCGGTGATGATCAGATTGGAGACGATCAATGCGACGATCGTCATGATCGCATCCGTCAGGGCATAGACGCCGTCGAAAACGATGGCATAGGAACCGGACAAAAGACCGAAAACGATACCTGCGGCCGCAAGAACGAACGTTATGATGATGGAAATGCGCAACACGCTTTGTTCGGTGGTCACTCTTCGATCCTCCGGAAGGATATCTGGCATAGGTTTCAGGCTAAATCACAATATACGGCGGCCTTGACGCTGTCATACAACGGAGCGGATAGGCCCGGGTCGATCGATCCGTGTTCGTATGCGTCGACTTTGTCTTGAACTATCAGGAAGCATGCCGCCTTGCACTGTGTCCCTGTTGTCTGAACTCGCTGGGCGTCACGCCAGCCAGCTTCTTGAAGTCACGCGCAAAGTGGAAGGGGTCGGGGTATCCGCATTTGCTGGCAATCGTCCCGATCTTCTCATCGGTCACGACAAGGAGCCGCTTTGCGGCACTGACACGCTCGTGTCGCAACCAGTCGAGGGGCGTCGTTCCCATTCTCTGTCGAAAGCGGCGAAAGAGCTGCGCCTGGCTCAAATTGGCGGCGGCTGCAAGGTCGGCCACGCTCCAGGCGTGCGAGAGGTTGGCTCGTACGGTTTCCACCACGCGCTGCAGCCGCTGCACCGCGCTGCTGAGATCGTCGCCGTCCGCGCGCTCCGACACCAGAATTGAGACAAGTTGCGCGAGCAAGGCAAAGCAGCGACTCTCGGCCAGAAAGCTGCCGGTCTCCACCTCGCGAAGAATGCTTTCGAACAGCGGTCGCAGATCGTGCTGCTGCGCGGTCTCAAAAACCGGATTGGGACCTACGCCGAGATTGTCGAACAGCGTGTCCAGCCCGTGCCCGACGAAGCCGAGCCAAAGATACGACCAGTGGGAACAACGAGGCTCGCAGCCATGCGAATACAACATCGAGGAGTCGAGCCACGCCACCGTGCCCGCTTGCAGGTAGCTCGATTGCCCGTTGATATCCAGTACACCCTTACCGCTGAGAGTAAGGATCAGCGTATGCTGGTTGAAACGATGGGCGATAGGCATCTCCGACGGTGCGCAGATCCGGCGCCCGGCGGCAAGAAGGGAATAGGGCAGAGCACGCGACAGCCGCCCCGGCGTCTGAAAGAAGACTTCATCGAGGACATCCGGTTTTGCCGAGGTTGTTTCGTCGATCATGATCCGCGAATGATATCGGCGGATGAGAGTTTTATCCATATCGCTGCGGCTCGCATCCATGTCTTTCCGTCGATCAGACGGGTATCCTGCGAGGATCGACCGGAATAGAGGAGGTCCAGGTGGTAACGGCGTCACCCGCATTCGATCCGCTTTCGCAGGCATTCGCGGAAAATCCCTATGCATCCTACAGCGAGCTGCGTGCCCATCCCGGCCCGGTCTACTACGAGCACTTCGATATATGGCTGCTGTCGCGCTATCAGGATGTTGCTGCCGCCGCCGCCGACAAGACGCTTGTCCGCTCGATGGAATATTTCCTCTCGCCTAAGGAGATTGAGGAAGAGAAGGTTCGCCTGAACTGGCACGATATGCCGAACCATTCCCGCTTCGTGCAGTTCAGCCTGCTCGACTCCGATGGCGAAACGCACGACCGCCTGCGGCGCAAGGTTTTCCGCGAGTTCACCCCGGCCCTCGTTGCGCGTCAGCGCGGGATGATCCAGGATTTCGTCGACAAGCTGCTCGACAGATTGCTCGAGGCTGGAACAATCGACTTCGTCGAGGATCTCGCCTCCGAGGTTCCCGGCCACATTATCGGCTCGGTGCTGGGCGTGCCGGATGAATATGCCGGACAGTTGCGCCAATGGTCCGAGCAGGTGGTGCAATATTTCGATGTCGATCGCAGCGCAGAGCGCAAGGCCATCGCCGAACGCGCGACCACCGAATTCTACGAATTGCTGAAGGAACTCATTGCTGATCGCGTGCGCAACCCGCGTGAAGATCTTCTCTGTCGGCTCACGCAGGCTTACACGAGCGGCGAAATGACTGAGGACGAGCTGGTCTCCACCTGCATGTTGATCCTGATGGCGGGCCACGGTTCGACGATCGACGTGCTCGGCAGCGGAATGCATGCGCTCTTGCAGTATCCCGAAGCATTGGCGAAGCTCAAAGAGACGCCGGCCGTCATGCCGACTGCGATTCAGGAAATGTTCCGGTTCGAATCGCCGCTACCGTTCTTTCATCGCTATCTGACCGAAGAGAAGGTCATTGCTGGCAAGAGCCTGCCGAAGGGCACCAAGGTGGGCCTGCTTTACGGTGCCGCCAACCGCGATCCCGAGCAGTTCGAGACGCCCGATCGGTTCAATATCGAGCGTACCCCCAACCGGCATGTGGCTTTCGGCGGCGGGGCACATTTCTGTCTCGGCAATCACTTGGCACGGCTGGACATGGAGATCATCTTCTCGACGCTGCTGCAGCGTACCCGTTCCATCGAGTTGTTGGACGAGCGCCCTGCCTACAAACGCGGGCTATCGGTTCGCGGGCCGCAGCGCCTCAACATCCGTCTGGTCTCCGCTTGAGCCGGATACGCAGCGCAATCTCGCCCGAAATGCCCAGATAAACAAAAGGATAGAGCGACTTCGCTACTTGGAGAAAAGCGAAGATGCTCTGTCGAACGCATGGAGAATGCAATGAGTGAAATCGTATTCGTCGATTCCGCCGGTCGGGAGACGCGTGTGAATGCGGAAGATGGCGAGACGCTGATGGCTGTCGCCGTCAGAAGCGGTATCGATGGTATCGTCGCGCAATGCGGTGGCGCTTTGGCCTGCGGCACCTGTCATTGCTATATCGACGAGGCTCATCTCGATCTGCTGCCGCCGCCTTCGCAGGAAGAAGCTGACATGATCGAGTTTGTCATGGAGCCGAAGCCAAACAGCCGCCTCAGCTGTCAGCTGTTGATGAGCGCCGCCACGGACGGCATGCGCGTCATCGTCCCAGACAACCAGCACTGATTTTGTGGGCTTCGGGCAAACCGAGGCGATCTCTTCGAATTCGACTTTGTCTTGAGAATGATGCCGGCGACGACGCCGGCGTTTTTCTTGTCGCTATGATTGGCTGGCGTGTCGCGATCCCTCGCGGGCCTGCCGATAGTGAGCCGGATCCGGGATCGGAACGGCTGCCATGAGGTTTCGCGTGTAATCGTCGCCTGGGTTCTCGAACACCTGCCGGCGCGTCCCCATTTCCACGATGCGGCCGCCGCGCATCACGGCGACGTGATGCGACATCTTCTCGATCACGGCCATGTCATGCGAAATGAAGAGATAGGCAAGTCCCATCTGTTCCTGCAGCTCGAGCATGAGGTCGAGCACGCGTGCGCGCACCGAAACGTCGAGCGCGGCCACGCTCTCATCGGCAACGATGAGCTTCGGTTCGAGCGCCAGCGCCCGCGCGATGCAGATGCGCTGACGTTGGCCGCCGGAAAACTCGTGCGGGTAGCGGCTTGCCGCATCCGGCGTCAGTCCGACGCGCTTCAACAGCGCCGTGACCCGATCCTTGCGCTCGGATGCATTGCCGACGTTGTGGATCACGAGCGGTTCCGCGATCGCCGAGCCGACGCTCATCCGCGGATCGAGTGAGGCATAGGGATCCTGAAAGATCATCTGCGCTGCACGGCGCACCGGCTGCATTTTGGCCGCAGAAAGCCCATGGACCTCACGGCCCTCGATCTTCACGCTTCCTGCAAAGCCGATGAGATTGAGGATGGCCTTGCCTGTAGTGGATTTGCCTGAGCCGCTCTCGCCCACAAGCCCGAGTGTCTGACCGGCCTTGATGGTGAAGGATACCTCATTGACTGTGGGTGAGGGGGCCTTGCCCCTGCCGAACAATCCTGTCTTTCCGCCGTAGGTTACGCTGAGCTTTTCGACCTCGACGATCGGGGTAGCCGGCGCAGCTATGATGGGAGCATTTGAAATGCGCGGCGGCTCGTCCGTGCCGGCATGGGTGCCGAGACGCGGCACAGCGGCCAGCAGCTCGCGCGTATAGGCCTGGCTGGGTTTGCCGAAGACGTCAAGCGCATCGCCCTGCTCGACGATGCGGCCATGCTGCATGATCGCGACGCGATCGGCCATCTCGGCGACGACGCCCATGTCATGGGTAATCAGCAGGATCGACGTGTTGAATTCGTCGCGAAGCTCGCGCATCAGCGTCAGGATTTGCGCTTGTACCGTGACATCGAGCGCGGTGGTCGGCTCGTCTGCGATCAGCACTTTCGGACGGCATGACAGGGCCATGGCGATCATGACGCGCTGGCGCATACCGCCGGAGAGCTCGTAGGGGTATTGAGTCAAGCGCTTGGCGGCGTCGCTGATATGGACGGCATCGAGCATCGACTTGGCGATCTTTGCGGCATTATCGGCAGTGTCGGCCTGGTGCTCACGGATGGCTTCGATGAGCTGTGCCCCGATCGTCATGACCGGATTGAGCGAGGTCATCGGCTCCTGAAAGATCATCGCCACTTCGCCGCCGCGGATCTGACGCAGGGCGCGGTGCGGAATGCCGACGATATTGCGCCCCTCCAGCAGAATCTCACCCGATGCGACCTTTAGCGAAGCCTTGGGGAGCAAGCCCATGATCGAGAGGGAGGTCACCGACTTCCCCGATCCGGACTCACCCGCAAGGCAAAGCGTCCTGCCAGGCTCGAGGTCAAAGCTCACATCATCGAGAATGCGCTTCAACCCGTCCGGTGTTCTGGCATCGACGCTCAGGTTGCGGACGGAGAGAACCGCTGAACGGGCGCTTTGATTGCTCACGCGAAGACAATCCTTGGAAAATAGAAGGAAACAACCCAGTTGGGCATATCGACGATTTCGCTGATCCTCAGATCTCCGCAAACCGAGCAGAGCATATAGGCGTCGACCGGATTGAGGCCATGCTCGGCCGCAAGCAGGTCGATCATGCGCATCACGGCTTCCTTCGCCCCGGTCATCAGATCCGGGCCGATGCCGGTCGTCACTTCATAACCGGCGCCGTCGAGATGTCGCGTGACGGGCTCGGTGGTCGTAAAGCGTGGCGTCTGGAGGTTGGCGCCTTTGACCAGATCGAGCGTCAATTCGACATTCATCTGGCTTTCGATGGCCGTGCCGCAAACTTCGCCGTCGCCCTGCGCGGCATGCGTGTCGCCGACCGAGAAAAGTGCGCCTTCCGTTTCGATCGGCAGATAGAGCGTGACGCCCGCCGTCAGATCACGAATGTCCAAATTGCCGCCGACGCGGCGGGGCGGAAGAACGGAGTGGAGGCCAGGTTCTGCCGGTGCCACGCCGATCGTTCCCGTAAACGGCTTCAGGGGCACGCGACCGCCCGGGCCGAATGCTGAAGGCGCCATGGTGACGCTGTCATATTTCCAGACATGCAGCGCCGGGTCCTTGAACTGGTCGGCCAGAAGACCGAAGCCTGGAATATTCGCCGTCCAGCCGTGACCGATCGGATGAAACTTGCGGATGGTCACCTTGAGGGCATCGCCGGGCTTGGCGCCTTCCACATAGACTGGACCGGAGACGGGGTTGATCTTGGCGAAGTCGAGATTGACGAGCGTTTCCAACGTCGCATCGGCGCCCATCTGGCCACCCGATGAATCCATGCATTCGAACAGGATGGTTTCGCCGGGCTTGGCCGTCAGTGCCGGCGGAAAGTCCTTGTTCCAGCCGAAATGATGCTGCGCGCGATGGATAGTATGGGTGCAGGCGATGCACATGATGGTCTCCGAGTTCAGTTCCGCTGGCATTGGCCCGTCTCCCCTGCGCGCGGCGAGGGAGACGGATTGGTCGTCTTTTGGCTTATTGCTTTACGAAGATCGCGTCGTAGTTGATGACGCGGGTCGGGTCGACGTAGATATTGCCAGCGCCGCCCATGCGCAGCGACTTGGCAACCACGCGGCGCTCGTTGATGACAGGCACCCACGGAGCATCGGCCATGATGTCGGTGAAGATCTTGCCCCAGGCTGCCTGACGCTCGGCAACCTTGGCCGGATCAGACATGGAGTCGGCGGCAACGGCGCGCTCGTCGAGCGCCTTGTTGCAATACCACGACCAGTTCCAACCACCCGGAACGGCGCCAGAGCAACCAAGGATCGGCCCGTAGAAGTTGGATGCATCCGGGAAGTCGGCGATCCATGCCATGCCGCCCGACCAGATCATCGGTGCTTCGCCTTCCGTGCCGCCAGCGGAGATGACATTGGCCTGCGCAAGTGCGCGAACCTCAGCCTTGATGCCGACTGCCGCCAGATCCTGCTGGATCGACTGGGCAATGCGGGGCTGCGGATCGGTGTTGGTCGAGTAGAGCACGGTCGAGAAGCCATCGGGATAGCCGGCCTCGGCAAGCAACGCCTTTGCCTTCTTCACATCATAGGCAAAGCCCTGGAACGACTTGTCGTAGCCCGGCATCAGCGGCGGCAGGATCTGGTTTGCGGGCGTGGCGCGGCCGTTCAGGATGCGTGTGATGCGATCCTTGTTGACGGCCATGTTCACGGCTTCGCGAACCTTCAGGTTGTCGAACGGCTTCACCTTGGTGTTGAGCGTGATGTAGCCGGTATGAAGCTGCTCGCCATCGACGATCATGTTTGCGCCGTCGGGGGAGTTCTTGATTTCCAGGAATTTTGCCGGAGGAATGCCGTCACCGACGATATCGACCTCGCCCTTCTGCAGACGCAGGAGCGCGACGAGCGGTTCCTGGCCAACTTCGACGGTGAAGCTGTCGACGTGCGGAACGCCCTTGGCGAAGTAGTCCTTGTTGCGCTCGAAAACGAGCTTCTGGCCGATGGTCCAGTCCTTCAGGATGAAGGTGCCGGATCCGACCGGCTTCTTGCCGAAGTCGCCATTCGCCGCTTCGACTGCTTCCTTTGGCACAACGGAGGCGAAGTTGATTGCCAGCACGTGCAGGAAGGTGGCGTCGGGGCGGCTCAGATGGAAAACGACAGTGTCTGCGTCGGGGGCTTCGATGCCCGGAAGGTTGTCGGCCTTGCCGGCGGCCATGTCCTCATAGCCCTTGATCGCACCGAAAAAGCCGGCGCCAGGGCCTTGCGTCTTCGGGTTGACGGCGCGCTCGATCGAATATTTGACGTCGGAGGCAACGATCTCGCGTCCATTCGAGAACTTCACGCCCTTGTGCAGCTTGAAGGTATAGGTCAGGCCGTCCGGGGAGACGGTGAAGCTTTCAGCAAGTGACGGGACAAGCTTTGCCGTGCCTGGTTCGTAGTCCATCAAACGGGAAAACAGGCTCTTGATCATCGACCAGTTCACCCAGTCGTAGCCGATGGCCGGATCGAGCGTGGTGATGTCGTCCTTGTAGGTAACAGTGATGCTGCCGCCCTGTGCGGGCTGATCGGCGGCATGGCCGGCGAGCGGCGTGAAGGCCAGCATGGCAGCCGTCGTCGTTCTGAGTAACCAGCTTTTGAACATAGGTTAGTTCCCCTTCTTGGTGTGATTCAATGCGAACGAATGCGTGGATCGATAAGCGGTGCGATAAGGTCGGCAGCCAGATTGCCGAGAATGATGGCGAGCGCGGAGGTGAGGGTGACGCCCATGATGATCGGGATGTCCACCTGCTGGATCGCCTGCCAGGCCAACTGGCCGATGCCTGGCCAGCCGTAGACGGCTTCAACCACGACCACGCCGCCCATGAACTGGCCGATATCGATGCCGATCATGGCAATGATCGGCAAGATGGCGTTCGGCAGGGCATGGCGCAGGATGATGCGTCGCCCGGAGAGGCCCTTGGCACGTGCGGTGCGGATGAAATCCTGGTTCAGCACATCGATCATGGCGGAGCGAACCATGCGGGCATACCAGCCGGCACCGAGAAGGCCGAGCGTGGCCGCCGGCAGCACGATGTTCGAGAAGCTGCCGTAGCCGCTCATCGGGAACCAGCCAAGCGTGGCGGCAAAGAGGTAGAGCAACAGCAATGCGACGACGAATTGCGGCGCGGAGACGCCGACGAAGGCAGACGCCATGACGAGCCGGTCGGTCGGGCCGCCGCGATCGAGCGCTGCGATGATGCCGAGCGTCAGGCCGAGCAGCACTTCGACGAAGATGCCTGCTGCCATCAGGGTGATCGTCGCTGGCAGGCGAGCCAGTATGAGGGTCATGACCTGAGTTTTTTGCGCATAGGAGCGGCCGAGGTCGCCGTGCAGCAGGCCATTCAGATAGTGCATGAATTGCGCCAGCAGCGGCTGATCGAGACCAAGCTCGCGGCGGATATTGTCAACTGTCTGTGGAGTGGCGCTGCGCCCGGCGATCATGCGCGCCGGGTCGGCCGGCAGCGCATAGAGCAGGATGAAGGTGATGGCAGCGACACCGAGAAGGATGAGCGCCGATTGAACGAGGCGCCGTGCAAGAACGTTCAGCATCAGCCTCTGCCTCTCTGGGTCGGATCGAGAATGTCGCGCAACGCGTCACCGACGAGATTGAAAGCGAGGGCCGTCAGCAGAATGACCGCGCCGGGGAAGAAGACGAGCCAGGGGGCCGCCTGGAAATAGCTCTGGCTTTCGAAAATGATGTTGCCCCAGGATGGTTGCGGCGGCTGCACGCCGACGCCGAGGAAGGACAGTGTCGCCTCCAGCAGAACTGTTGTTGCGATGCCGAGCGTTCCCCAGACGATGGCTGTGGGAATAAGATGCGGCAAAATGTGGAGGACGACGATGCGGGCATGGCCGGCGCCGAGCGCCCGTTGGGCCATGATGAAATCGCGTTCCACCAGTGCGCGCGTTTCGGTGTAGACGATGCGAGCCACCTGCACCCAGTTCACGAGCGCAATGACCATGGCGACGATCCAAAGACTGGGCTTCAGGATTGCGGCGAGCACGATGGCGAGCAGAAGAGCAGGGAAGGCCATCATCAGATCGGTGAAGCGCATCAGCAGGCTGCCGGCCCAGCCACGCAGATAGCCCGCCATGACGCCCACGAAGAGGCCGATCGTCACGGCGACGCCGTTGGCGACGAGACCGATGATCAGAGACGTCCTTGCGCCGAACAGCAGTCGCGAAAACAGGTCGCGCCCGAGCGTGTCGGTGCCCAGCAGGAATTGCCCACCCGGCGGTATGGGCGCTCCTTCCAGGGTCAGGCCGTCGAACATCTGGTTATCGGGGTCGAAAGGCGCAAGCCACGGCGCCGCGATCGCCATGGCGACGACAGCAACGACAATGATGAGACCGAACAACCCTGCGGGTTGTCGGCAAAGTTCCTTGAGTACCCGCATCAGCCGACCTCGGAGAGTGTTTCGGAGCCGACCAGGAAGAAGGCGGCGATTTGTTCGACCGGAAGGCGCCGACGCATGGCGCAATTTCTCAAGATCGCATAGGCGCCTTCGTCATCGACCTTGCGCTCGGCCTTGAGCCGCTCGATTGCGGTGAAGACGACCGGACGCAGTTTCAGGCGCTCTTCCAGATGAGCGATGCGCCGCGCTGTGGTCAGGCGCTCCTCATGGATGGAGACCGCCAGCACAAGGGCGGGAAAGACGGCCGATGCCGTCACCGGCTTCTGAATGATCGAGCCCGCGCCCTGGCGCATGGCCCAGGCGATCCGGCCGGGCGCTTCCGAACCGAGCACGGCAACGACGGGACGTAGCGGCTTGTCACCGCTCCATGGGATCAACTCATCCCAGCCACGGTCGACGTCGACGACGACCAGATCGGGTAAATCGTTGGCTTGTATGGGCTTCCATTGGCGGTTCACCCGCATGCCGAGAACGACAAGCTGGCGGGTTAGCCTTTCGGTATTGGTGTCGTCCTCCGCAAGGAGCGTGACATGCCAGCCGGCGAAATTGGGCGTGCCGTTCATGATTGCACCACCCGCAGATGCCGTGTCGGCTTCTGTCTGCTCGTGATCAGATAGGGATCGGCGGGAATGGCCTGCTCCGAGGCGATCAGATCGAATCCCTGTTCTGCGTTGATGCGACCGAGATAGAAGGGCAGCGCCGCGTGGTTCGTCGTCGGATCGACCACGAGGTTGCCAAGCACCGATGGCCAAGACCGGGAGACCACCTCCTGTCGAACCGTCACGGGATCTTCGCTGCCCGAAGCTTCGATCGCTGCAATACAAAGGGCAACCGCGGTGTAGGAGCTTGCAAAGATGGTGGAGACTTTGCCGATGTCAGGTCGCCATGCCTTGAGGCGGGACTTGAAGGCGATGTTTTCGTCCGTGCTGAGGCCGTCGAAATAGGAAAGGGCCGAAAGCTGACCTACCGCGCCGCCGACAATATCCGTCAGTTCGCATTCCGTCAGGTCGCAACTGGCGACGGGGCAATTTTCCGGCAGAAACGCCGGGTCGCGTTTGCCGAGTTCGGCGATTGCAGCCAGGAAGGCATAGCTCGAAGGGCCGATCAGATTGTTGAGAATGAAGCTCGGCCGCTTCTCCGCGATGTCAGCAACGATGCGTTCGACGGATGTTTCCTCAAGCGGCAGATAGCGTTCACCGAGGATAGTTCCCCCGGCATTGACGATCAGCTCGCGGGCGAGCCGGTTCATCTCCCAGCCCCAGACATAGTTGGCACCGACGAGATAAGGCCGCGGCCCGTGGCGCGGGATGAGGTGCTCGAATAGCGGAATGAGATGCTGGTTGGGACAGGCGCCGATGTAGATGACGTTTTCATTCGCCTCGAAGCCCTCGTATGGGCACATGTACCACAGCAGGCCGTCATGCTTCTCGACAAGGGGAATGACTTCCTTGCGGGCGGCGGACGTGATCGTGCCGACGATATGCCGGCAACCGCTGTCGCGCATCAAGCTGCGGGCGCCTTCGAGATAGGCGGCCAGCTCCGCATGCGGATTGAAGAAGACCAACTCCGCGTTCCGGCCGCCATTGCGACGATAGTCATGAAGCGCGAATTCGGCGCCGAGCTGAGCCTCGCGCCCCAGCGAACCGTATGGCCCGGTGGTCGAGTAGAGAATGCCGATCTTCACAGCGGCCTGCATCGCATCTCCCAAAACAAAAAAACCCACAACGCATATCCCGGAAACCGGGGCGTTGTGGGGCGCTGTTGCCCGTTGGCAAACAGTATCATGCCGTGAAGGCAAGCCCGTTTGCTCATATCTTGAGCGTGATTAAAATACGGTCATTTTAGGTTTGTCAAGGCACGAGACGGGTCGAATTGGGAGCTTCGATACTATCCGTCACGTATTGGCGCGCCTCGCGGCTGAATCGGTTGAGACAGCCGTTTGCTACAGGCGCCTGTCTCCAAGGGTATCAGCAATCAGAGCCGATGCCGCCTGCGCACCGGCTCATGTTCCGAGGCTAACGACTACTCCGAGGCGAGCAGCTCCGCATAGTGGGCACGCGCGACATCCGGGTGCGATCGCAGCCGGCTCTTGAGCTGATTCTGGCCGACTTCGCGGAAGATCGGGTTGAGGGGATCGACCGATATGCCGCGTTCGGCGCGCTTCAGATCCTCGGGCAGGTCGATCACCGGAATCGTGGCATCCGGGCGCGAGCCCAGGAAGAAGGCGACCGAAAACCGCTCGATGCCCGCGGGAGGGGCGATGACGTCGTGCACATCGGCGCGGACGAAACCGTTCGTCGCAAGTTCGAGCAATTCCCCGGTATTGATGACGAAAGTGCCGGGAACCGGCGGCGCGTCGATCCATATGCCGTCTTCGGTGCGCACGCGCAGACCCGGCGTGGTATCCTGAAGCAGAACGGTGACGAAGCCGCCGTCCTTGTGAGCACCGACCCCTTGGTCGGTTTCTGCAACATCCCGGCCAGGGTAGCGGATGATCTTCAGGAGCTGTGAGGGTTGGGGCTGGTATATGTCGGCAAAGACATTTTCCGGCTGACCGAGGGCCGCAGCGATCGCCTTGAGCACATCGATGCCGATTCGCGTCACTTCCGCCTGATAGGCGAGCAACAAAGGCTTGAGTTCCGGCAGGGCCTCGGGCCACTGGTTGGGTCCCTGCAGGCGCCGCCATGCCGGGCTATCCGGGCCGAGTTCGGCTGGCTCTTCCTCCGTGTTGATATCGAGCTGCTCGCGCCAATCCTGCTCGCCACGCGTGCGTTCCTGCCCGGCGCGATTATAACCGCGAAAATGTGGTGACTTCACCATTTCGATCGCGAGCTTTTCGTCCAGAGGAAGCGAGAAGAAGCGCTTTGCCGTCGTCACGACATCACTGATCAGCTTCGGATCGACACCATGGCCGGTGAGATAGAAGAAGCCATGATCGTGAAGCACCTTGCGCAATTCGACGATGAATGCCTGCCGTTCCTGCGATGAGGCATAGAAGCGGGAGAGATCCAGGGTCGGCAAGGATGCCTCGGCCGGTGTGGTATGAATGGTCAACGACGCGTTCCTTTTCAAATGCACTTGCCACCTTTCGCGGCGGCCATGAGGCTGTTGCCGGTGCGTCATACGCATCCGAAGCTCACGATGCCGCCGCGCGGGCAAGAACGTCCAATGGTTGAAGCAACGCTATGGCCCATCGTCTGCCGAAGCAAACAAGATCATCTCAAAGATTGTGCATCTCTTGGAATGGTTTTTTGTCGTCAATGCCGGGTCGCCCGCCTCACGAGGGGCAAGCGCAAGCCGTGCTCCGGGGTTCATTTACGTCTTGCTGCAGCTACTGAAGCAGAGCGGCGACACGGTCTGCAATCATTGCCAAAGAGACCGCGCCGGGATCCGGATGACCAAGGCTCTTTTCTGCAAGGGGACGTGCGCGCCCGAGCTTAGGAAGCAATTGTGCCGTTTCATCTGCGGCACGTTTTGCCGCCGAGGCTGCCTGCCTCCAGGCGTCGGGCAACGATCCATTCTCGGCGAAGCACCTTTCAAGTGTTTCGACGAATGGAGAGAATGCGTCGACGAGCGTTTTGTCGCCGATCTTGGCGCCACCGAGGCGCACCACGCCATCGAGTGCCTGCCGAGCGCCGGTGACAACGGCCCGATCATCTATAGGACCATCGTCGCTGAGTGCGGCACTCCAGGCGCGAAGGAGAAGTCCCCAGATCGCGCCCGATGTGCCGCCGGCGCGATCCGCCCAGGCGTCGCCCGCCGCAGCCAACACGCTTGCCGATCCCGCCCCAGCAGTGCTTGCGGCCTCGGCCGCTTCCAGAGCAGCCGTCACACCGCGGGCCATGCCCCGTCCGTGATCGCCGTCACCCGCATAAGCGTCGATCCGGCCCAGTTCCTCCTCCGCCTTATGGAGAATAAGTGAGATCTCCGAGAAGATGCGGGCGATGCAGGCGCCGCCGCGCCGACCTTCGCTATCGGCGGACGTGTAGGTCGCCAAGATGTCCTCGTCCGCAAGATTGTCTGTTGCCGGTGTCGTGGGGATCGTCGCGCCGCGGCGCAGCACCGGGCTATCACATGGCGCGGTCCAGTATTGCTCAAGCTCGTCGTCCAGAAAGATCAGGGTCAGCGAGCAGCCCTGCATATCCAGGCTGGTCACGAACTCACCTGCTTCCGGTGCGACGATTTCAAGGCCGGCCTGTTGCAGCCGAGCCGAAATGGAGGTCCAGAGAACGAAGATCTCTTCGTATTTCGTGGCCCCGAGGCCGTTGAGGATGACGCCGACCTTCCGCGTGTCTTTGGGGCACTCTGGCAAGAGCTTTTCCGTAAGCAGCGTTGCGAGATCGCCGGCGCTGCCGATCGCTTCTTCGCTGATGCCGGGCTCGCCGTGAATGCCGAGGCCCAGCGCCATCTTGCCGTTGGGCACAGTGAAGAGCGGGCCTGCCGAGCCGGGCAAGGTGCAGCCATCGAAGGCGACTCCGAAGGATACGGTGCGGGCATTGGCATGCCGGGCGATGCGCTCGACTTCATTAAGGGACAGGCCGGCTTCTGCCGCGGCGCCGGCAATCTTGAAGACCACGAGATCGCCGGCAACGCCGCGGCGCTTCGATACGGTTTCGGCAGGGGCGCTGGCGACATCGTCCGTCACCGCGACGATGCGAACATCGATGCCTTCGGCGCGCAGGCGTTCGGCAGCCACGCCGAAATTCAAGACGTCGCCGGCATAGTTGCCGAAGCTGAGCAGGATGCCGCCACCATGGTGCGCCTTGCGACACACGCGGGCGACCGCTGCCGTCGACGGGGAGGCAAAGACATCGCCTGCGACCGCCGCATCGACAAAACCTGGCCCGACATAACCGGCAAAGGCGGGATAGTGACCCGAGCCGCCGCCGACGACGACCGAGACCTTGCCTTTCGGCACCGATGTCGAGCGGACAACCCCACCTTTTACTAGCCGAACGAAGCGGGGATGAAGCGCCGCAAAGCCGGCAAGGGCCGTTGCTGCGAACTCTTCCGGAGCGTCGAAGATCTTGGTCATGCGTTCAATCCTTCTTCTTGGTGAAACGCGTGATCTGCATCGGCGGTGCCGAAACAAGTGTCATCCTGCATTTCCAGCCGAGTCCTAGATACCGGACTCACCGGCATGTTGGCCGACGGTGTCACGACGTGCAACCGTCTTTTGCCACTAATGCAAACCGTTCCAGCTCATCGACGCTGTGGATGCGGACCAGCGTCTTGCCCGCCCTCTCGGCATCGTCGCACAAGCGCCGAATGTCAGGCATCCAGTCGCGGTCTATGTCCCATATGGTTCGAAAAAGATCGCGCGTCGGCGGCATGGCGGAGAGGCCGCCCGGAGCGTGCTGCAATTCGCCGGAAGACCAGGCAATCTGCCTTTCCGCGGCAAGCCAGAAATGCATCCAGAGCGGCATGTCGATAAGGATGATATCGGTGGCGCGGACTATGCGAGGCGCAATGGAATCGCGGTTCCCAAGCCCGTCGGCGATCCAGTTGTCGCTCGATAGGACCTGCCGATGCTGCTCGGAATAGCGCTCGACGGGGGCCGGAATCCAGCCTTCCTGCCAAAGAAACTTGTCGATTTCGAAATGGGTGAGGCCGTGCCTATCGGCCAATCTGCGGGCGAGAGTGGATTTCCCGCCGCCAGCATTTCCCAGAATGACAATCCGCGACATCACATGACCGACCTGAAGTTTCGAGCAATGGCATAATCTGACGAAATGGATTGCACGGCAGAGCCGCAGTCAAGTATATCCTCTATTCTAAAGCGGCCTGCTTCTTCATCCCGCGACATCGCGGCGGACGACGTGTTGGACGTCGACGGGCATAGCCTCGACAAGACCATGCAGAGGAGCAGGTTTCAGATCGAGTTGTTCCAAGACCGCCCGCGTCGGCCGCGCCCAGCGAAATTCGAGGTCAACATTTCCGTCCTTTACACGATGGATGATCTCCGTCTCATGAAATGGCAATGGTCGCGACAACATCGCGTCGTAATAAAAGCCGACTTCATGAACCCTTCGCCCGCCGAGTTCGAAGAAATTCTCGATGACGAAGCGCAGCGGCCCGATGCTTGCGTCACAGCCGATTTCCTCCTCGATTTCCCGCGCGAGCGTTTCCGAGCCCGCTTCGTGAAATTCCACCCGACCTCCAGGCAGAACCCAGAAAGGGTCTCCGACGGCGCGATGAATGAGAAGGTGGTCGTTGCACCGGATCAACGCGCCGGCCCTCAGTTGGAACCGCGAGTTTCCTTCGTCCATGACGATCATGGTGCGTACATCATTCGTCATCGGGCAGTCCTCCAAATGGGTCGAGCCAAGAGGGCGATCTTTCCAGAATTGACATCGTTCCAGCATCCCGAAACGATGAGGCGACCGGAAATACGTATTTCCGATGTCATTTGGAGGGCCACCTTATCTTGGTCCGTGGTTGTCTGCGGGTAGGTTGCAAGCATGCGTTTCGTGAATCCGATCCCTTTCGTCAGGGATATCGAGCGCTCAAAGGCGTTCTATCGTGACATCATGGGTCTTGAGATCCGCAGCGATTTCGGGAGCTTCGTTCTCTTTGAAAGCGGCTTTGCGATTCATGAGGGTAGATCGCTCGAACAGACGGTCTGGAAGGCAACCACCGAAACGTTGGAGCCCTATGGACGTCGAAATATACTGCTTTATTTCGAACATGACGATATCGATGCGGCCTTCGAAAAAATTGCGGGGAACGTCGTCCTTATCCATCCCGTCGAACGGCAGCATTGGGGGCAGCGCGTCTTTCGCTTCTACGATCCGGATGGCCACGCTGTAGAAGTCGGTGAGCCGCTGTGAGATTGTGCCATTCCGGAGAGGATTGCATGCTCAGGGCATGTCGAGAATGGCCGATGCGAGTATGACCTCAGTTCCTGCCAAGCCAACCGAGCAGAACAATGTCGTGTCCCGAGGCGATGTCCGGCCAGGGAGCGCCTGGACAACAATATCGGCGAGTTCGCGCATACGATGCTCGCTGCCGGATCCAGCGAGAAAGAAGGCAGAACGGTAGGCGCACGTCTGAGCGAGCGAATCGGTGACGATCACGCTGGCGACATCCGCTATATCGAGACTGATCTCGTGTCCGGAAATCGTTTTTGGACCGACGGTATTGATATGCGCTCCAGCTTTCAGATCGGACGCATGGATCACCGGCAGATTGCTGTTCGTTGCGCAGAGGACGATGTCGGCATCCGCGACGGCCTGAGCGACGCTGTCAACCGGTTCCACATCCAGGTTCAACTGGCGCTGCATGCTTTCGGCGAAGGCCATTCGGTTTCGCCGGTCGCGGCTGAAGATGCGAATGGTCGATATGTTCCTTGCGGCCACGGCGGCAAGCAGTTGCATTCGCGCATGGGGGCCGCTGCCCAGAACGCCTACGGTTCTGGCATCGGGGGAGCTGAGGTGACGAATAGCGAGGCCGCCGATCGCTCCCGTTCGGATTTGACCCAATCGTTCACCCAGAACAATGCCTTTCAGCTGCGCATTATCGGCGGACCAGACCGCGACAACTTGCGAGTGCTCCTTTCCGTCGAATGTTTCATAGGCGCGAAAGCCGGCGAGGGCCTGTTGGCCAAGCACACCGCCAATCGTAAAGACGAGGTCGCCATGATCGGAGAACGAGACATGATGTCGAGGTGGGGCAACCAAGCTGCCTGCCGCTTTCGCTCGGAAAGCGGTTTCCATGGCATCGATCGCGAAGGGCATCGTTACAATGCGATCCAAGTCCACATCCTGCAGTATTTTCATCGTCGATAGCCTCCCGTGCAGAGGCATGGTGCAACCTCAAGTGCAGTTAAGGTCAACCCCTGTGGGCCAAGTGATGGGAAAATGGATGTAAGTTCTCTGTGACTCCGAACACTGGTGCGGGTCATGAAAGAGCGGTAAACGCGCAGATAGCTTGATTTGATGCTGACCAGCATCAGCGAGAACAGCAACGGGTGTGAGCATGCACGATGAGATTGCGCCGGGAGAAGACCTTGTTCGGCAGCTGCTGTTGGAGAAGACGCCGCAATGGGCAGATCTTCCGATACGGCGCCTGGCCTCCTCCGGAACAGACAATGCGATTTATCGCATAGGGGAAGGGCTACTCTTGCGCCTCCCCCGTCGCGAGACCGCCGTACGACTGATCGAAAAGGAGCTCGATTGGTTGCCTTGTTTTGCCGATCTGCCGCTCGATGTGCCGAGATTGCGTTTCCGTGGAAGCGCGGAGCTTGGCCTCAAATGCGATTTCGGCATTTTCGACTGGATGGAGGGGGAGGTCGCTTCTTCGGCAAATATCGCCGATCCAGCCGCCGCCGCGCTGGCGTTGGCGGAGTTTCTCAAGGCGCTGCATCAGATCGGCACGAAGGACGCGCCACCTGCCGGAGATCTCAATCATCGCCGTGGAGTGGCCCTGGAGGTTCTGTCCCCGGTTACCTTGCCGGCCATCGACATTCTGGCGGACGAGATCGACGCTCCTGCGGCACGCAATCTATGGCAACGAGCCTGTGCTACCGCGCATCGCGGAGCGCCTGTATGGCTGCATGGCGATCTCAAGGCGGATAATCTGATAGCCCGGGACGGCCGGTTGACCGGAGTAATCGACTGGGGTCTTTGCGCCATCGGTGATCCCGCTGCCGATTACGCGGCGGCGTGGTCCTGGGTCGATCCCTCCGCTCGCGCCGGCTTTCGTGTGGCTTGCGAGGTGGATGATGCCGATTGGCTGCGAGCCGAGGGATGGGCGCTCTATGGCGCGGTCATAGCCCTCAGCTACTATCGCGGTGGGCTGAACGAGGCTCTATGCGAACAGTCGCGCCTGACCTTGTCGCGTCTCGGTATGCGGTAGCCGGCGTCGGATTTGCCGGCTCCCCGCCTTAACGCTTCTGCGTTTCTTTGACCAACGGAAGCAAATTCCCTCTGTGTTTCCTTTTTCCACTCCGGCCGGAAAACCGCCGCGCACTTTCCCGGAAGTGCTCCGTCGGCCGTTACAGCATACGCTTGAGCACCGCGTCGCGGCGAAGGAAGTGATGCCAGAGTGCCGCAAGGATATGTACGCTCACAATCACATATAGGCAGTAGGCTCCATATTCGTGGATTTCGGCGGCGGTTCTCTCAAGCACCTTGTCGAGAGGCAACAGGTTCGGCCATTGGAAAAGGCCGAACCAGGGAAGGTCATGGCCGCCTGCCGCCGACGTCGTATAGCCGGCAATCGGCATCAGGATCATCAGTGCGTAAAGCAAAATGTGCGCGCTGCGAGCCGCGTAGTGGTTGAGAGTATCGAGCGGCGGCCGATACGCAGGCTCACCAAACGAAAGCCGCAGCGGTAGGCGGATAGCGATGAGGACGAGCGCCGTCATGCCAAGCGATTTGTGTACGTCGAGAAGAGCGCGGCGCAACGGTGCGCCCGGCACCAGATGCGAGCAATAAAGACCGATAATGAGTGCCGAAATGACGACAATGGCCATGAGCCAATGCAGGATACGCTGTGATGGTCGGTATCGGCTGGTTGTCGTGTCGGCTGTGGTGGTGATGGTGGCGGACATAGGGGCTCTCCGGTCGTCTGGGGGATACGGCGCGGAGGCGGTCATCGGTCGAAATGTGGCTGATTTGAAGGCTCTCCCGTTCACCTTCTCGCGAGCGGGCGCGGATGGGATGATGGGCCAGAAGTCATGAACGGTGATTGCGGATGCCTCTCATTTCAGAGGACGCGTCAATGATCGCGCCGCGAAGACCAACATCATTGCCCGGTCTTGCGTGTCGCCTGAGCATGGTCGCCCAGCATAGACAGGATTTCGCAGCTTTCCGTATGTGCCGGGACGAGAGCATCTGTGGTAGGAGTCTTCAGGCAGATTCCGATCTCGTGTCCGTGGATGCGCAGGAAGACGATTCCCCCGGTTTCGAGGGCCAGTCGCAGTTGCGCCTCCGTTGCCCGGTGCAGGCTATGACGATCGCCTTCATAGTCGCGGATCGTGCTGCGGGACACACCGGAGCGGTCGGCGAGCTCCATTTGGGTCCAGTCGAGAAAGCCTCGGGCCGCTCGACAGAGCGCTGGTGTTAAAATCATCGCCATCTTACCTTGACGCGCAGTGCCAAACTGCCCATATTGGTCAATATCTATCATATAGGACATATTAGGCCGGTTTGCTAGAGGTGTTTGCCGCTGTGGCGGCTGAGGTGATCCGGCCGAACGAAGGAACAACGTTTTGGGATAACCAGCGGGCCCATTCTCATTCTAGCACTTTTGGCTCTGCCGTTTATCGGAAGTCTTCTCTCGGTATGCCTGCTGCGCACGCAGTCGCGCCGCACGCCGGCCTGGATCGCCGGCTCCGTAACCTTTCTTGCGCTGTTGATCTCAATCAGTTCGTACCCGGCGATCGCTGACGGAGGCGTGATCCGTTACAGTATAGAGTGGTTGCCGCAACTTGGACTTGATTTCAGCCTGCGGATGGATGGCTTTTCCTGGCTCTTCTCCGTCGTCATCACGGCCATCGGCTTCCTCGTGATCGTTTATGCCCGATATTATATGTCGGAAGAGGATCCTGTTCCTCGCTTCTTCTCGTTCCTGCTTGCCTTCATGGGAGCGATGCTCGGTATCGTACTTTCGGGCAATGTCATCCTGCTCTCGATATTCTGGGAGCTGACGAGCATTTTCTCCTTCCTGCTGATCAGCTACTGGCATAACAGCGCCGCCGCTCGTGATGGAGCGCGCATGGCATTGACGATCACCGGCATCGGCGGTTTCTGCCTGCTGATCGGCGTGATCCTGCTCGGGCGCATCGTCGGCAGCTATGATCTCGACAAGATTCTGGCGTCTGGTGACCTCATCCGCAATCACCCGCTCTATACGCCGACTCTCGTGCTGATCCTGCTGGGTGCGCTGACGAAGAGCGCGCAGTTCCCCTTCCATTTCTGGCTTCCGAACGCCATGGCCGCTCCGACGCCCGTCTCGGCCTACTTGCATTCCGCAACGTTGGTGAAAGCCGGTGTGTTCCTGCTGGCGCGGTTCTGGCCGGTTCTGGCCGGCACGGACGAGTGGTTCTACATCGTCGGGGCGGCAGGGATCACCACGCTGCTGCTCGGCGCCTACTTTGCGATGTTCCAGCAGGACCTCAAAGGGCTGCTCGCCTATTCCACGATCAGCCACCTCGGCCTCATCACGACGCTGCTCAGCCTCGGCAGCCCGCTTGCGACTGTCGCTGCCATCTTCCACATGCTGAACCATGCGACCTTCAAGGCATCGCTGTTCATGGCCGCCGGCATCATCGATCATGAGACGGGCACGCGCGACATGCGCCGCTTGAGCGGCTTGTTCCGATACCTTCCATTCACCGGTGCGCTGGCGATCGTTGCGAGCGCTGCGATGGCCGGCGTTCCCCTGCTGAACGGCTTCCTGTCGAAGGAGATGTTCTTCGCGGAAGCCATCGAGACGCATGCGGATTCCATTCTCGACCGGATCCTACCCTACGTGGCTACTCTGGCGAGTGCCTTCAGCGTTGCCTATTCGCTGCGCTTCATCCAGACGGTTTTCTTCGGCCCCGCGCCGACAGATCTGCCGATCGCCAAGCCGCACGAGCCGCCGCGCTGGATGCGCTTCCCGATCGAATTGCTTGTTATCGTGTGTCTGATTGTCGGTATCGTACCGGCTATATCCGTTGCTCCTTTCCTGCAGGCGGCCGTCGTCAGTGTCCTGCACGCAGACACGCCGCAATACAGCCTTTCGCTTTGGCATGGCCTCAATCTGCCACTCGTCATGAGCGTTATCGCGCTCGTCGGCGGAACGGTGTTCTATTTCGTCTTTAAGGATTATCTGTCGCGATGCGAGGACGGTCCGCCACTGTTCCGTGGCCTGAAGGGCCAGCGCATCTTCGAGCGCGTTCTCGTCGAGGTTTCCTGGAATTGGGCCAGGAATGCCGAAAAGCGGATTGGCACGCGCAACCTGCAGCCACAGCTTCGCTGGGTGGTCGTCACCGGTTTTGCGGCCGGCCTGCTCCCGCTCTACCTGTCCGGCTTTGAATCGCCCCATTTCGCCTTTTCGGGCGCCGATCCGGTCTTCGCCTCGGTTTGGGCGATCGGTATCTGCCTTGCCATCGGCACCGCGTTTCTCGCGAAGTATCACCGGCTCGCAGCTCTCGTCATGCTTGGCGGTGTCGGTCTGATCGTCTGCATGACGTTCGTATGGCTGTCTGCGCCGGACCTCGCGATCACGCAGCTTCTTGTCGAGATCGTCACGACGGTTCTCATCCTGCTCGGTTTGCGCTGGCTGCCGAAGAGGACCGAAGGGGGCGATGATACCGTCGAGCTGCGCGCCCGTTTCCGTCGTTTTCGCGACCTTGCGCTCGCCGTTGCCTGCGGCATCGGCATGGTCTTCATATCCTATGCCGTCATGACCATGCCGGCACCCGACGCCATTGCGAATTATTTCCTCGAGAATGCCTATTCCAAGGGCGGTGGCCAGAATGTCGTCAATGTCATTCTGGTCGATTTCCGCGGCTTCGATACTCTGGGGGAGATCGCGGTTCTCGGCGTCGTCGCGCTGACCGTCTATGCGCTCCTGCGTCGTTTCCGCCCGGCGCCCGACAGTATGGAAATGCCGGAGCAACAGCAGATCCAGAACCAATTCGATGAGGAGCGGCCGGAGCGTTCCGCAGGAGATACCGTGCGTGACTATCTGCTCGTCCCGTCGGTGATCATGCAATGGATGTTCCCCTTCGTCATCACCTTGTCGGTCTATATCTTCATGCGCGGGCACGACCTGCCCGGCGGCGGCTTTTCGGCGGGCCTGACGCTGTCCATCGCCTTCCTGCTGCAATATCTGGCTGGTGGCACGCGCTGGGCGGAGGATCGCATACGCATTCTGCCGTTGCGCTGGATGGGGGCAGGCCTGCTTGTCGCGACTGCGACAGGTGCGGGTGCCTGGTTCTTCGGCTATCCATTCCTCACGTCGCATTTCCAGTATCTGGATGTGCCGCTGATCGGAAAGGTGCCGGCTGCGAGCGCGCTGCTCTTCGACCTTGGCGTCTTCCTGCTCGTCGTCGGCTCAACGGTTCTCATTCTCGTCGCGCTTGCGCACCAGTCGATCCGTATCAATCGCCTTCGCGCCATCGAGGCGGAAAAGGCAAAGGGGGATTGATGGAACTCATCTTGTCCGTTGCTATCGGCGTAATGACCGCCTGCGGTGTCTGGCTCATCCTGCGTCCGCGCACCTATCAGGTCATTATCGGCCTTTCGTTGCTGTCTTACGCGGTCAATCTCTTCATCTTCGGCGTTGGCGGCGTGAAGACGAACATGCCGCCGCTGCTGTCGAGCAGCGTGCCGACCTCGACGCTGGCCGATCCCGTGCCGCAGGCGCTGGTATTGACGGCGATCGTCATTGGCTTTGCGACCACCGCCCTCTTCCTTGTCGTGCTGCTGGCCTCGCGCGGCTTGACCGGCACGGACCACGTCGACGGAAGGAGCGACCGCAAATGACAGGCTGGTCGCATCACCTCATCATCGCTCCCATCTTGCTGCCGCTGGTCGCCGGTGCCGTTCTTCTGTTCATCGATGAGCGCGCCCGCACGTTGAAGGCACTCGTCAGTTTGGCGGCAACGCTCTTGCTGGTTGCCATTGCATTGACGCTGTTTCGCACCGAGAGCGGATCGGCGGGCCGGGAACAGGCCTATCTTCTCGGAAACTGGAGCGCGCCTTTCGGCATCGTATTGGTGCTCGATAGTCTTTCGGCGCTCATGCTTCTGCTGACGTCGATTGTCGCTGTTGCCGCATTGATCTTCTCGCTTGCGCGCTGGCATGCGGTCGGCGCCCATTTCCATACGATGTTCCAATTGCTGCTCATGGGCGTCAATGGCGCGTTTCTGACCGGCGATCTCTTCAATCTCTTCGTCTTCTTCGAAGTGATGCTGGCGGCTTCCTACGGCCTGCTGCTGCATGGTTCGGGGCCGCTTCGCGTCAAGGCAGGGCTGCATTACATCGCCGTCAATCTCGCGGCGGCGCTGCTCTTTCTCATCGGAGTGAGCCTCATCTATGGAACTGCGGGAACGCTCAACATGGCGGACCTTGCCGTGCGCATTCCCGAAATGTCCGCTGACCGCCGCATGCTCATGCAGGCAGGCGCCGGCGTGCTCGGCATCGCCTTCCTGATCAAGGCCGGCATGTGGCCGCTCTGCTTCTGGCTGCCGACGGCTTATAGTGCGGCATCCGCACCCGTCGCGGGTATATTCGCCATTCTGAGCAAGCTCGGCATCTATGTCATCCTGCGACTGACCATGCTTCTCTTCGCCCAAGGTCCTTCGGCGGGATTCGGCTCGACCATGCTCCTCTACGGCGGCATGGCGACATTGATCTTTGGCATCATCGGGGTGCTGGCATCGCAGGCACTCGGCCGATTGGCCGGTTTTTCCGTGCTGGTCTCGTCCGGAACTCTGTTGATGGTGATCGGCATCAACGATGGCTCCATCTCGGCCGGGGCATTGATGTATCTCGTCAGCTCGACGCTCACGATCAGCGCCTTCTTCATGCTGATCGAGCTCGTTGAGCGCGGACAGGATGCGGGCGCCAGCGTCCTTGCCGTCACCATGGAAGCTTATGGTGATGCCGAGGAGAAGGAGCCGGAGGAGGGCGAAGGTGTAACCATGCCGGGCACCATGGCCATGCTCGGCATCTGCTTTGGCGCTTGCGCGATCCTGCTGGCAGGTCTGCCTCCGCTTTCCGGTTTCGTTGCCAAATTTGCCATGCTCTCGGCCATGATGGGCACAGGTGCGATTGGTGTGCCGCCGAGTGCTGCCGTCTGGGCGCTGATCCTGCTGGTGATCCTCTCTGGCATCGCTGCGCTGATTTCCATGACGCGCGCCGGCATCCGCACATTCTGGAGCTCGCTTGAGGGTACGGTTCCGCGCGTGCTGGTGATTGAGATCCTGCCGGTCATGGGTCTGCTTGCCCTGACGCTGGCGCTGACCATCTGGGCAGGTCCCGTCATGCAATATATGGAGACGACGATTCGCACGCTCAGCGATCCCGGCATCTATGTCGATGCGGTCCGCAAGGCAGCGGTCGTGTCGAGCCAGGCGGGAGGTTCGTGATGCTGCCGTATCCGCTCTTGACCCTTGTCCTGATCCTGGTCTGGCTTCTATTGAATGGCTTCACACTCGGCCATCTTCTTCTCGGTATCGTCGTCGCCGTCTTTGCCTCCTGGGCCATGGCGTCGTTGCGTCCCGAAAAGCCGAAGCTCAAAAAATGGTATCTGCTGCCCAAGCTGTTTTTCCGTGTCGTCTACGATGTGCTGAAATCGAACGTGCAAGTGGCCTGGATCATCCTGCGCGGGCGGTCGCGAAACACCACGCCCGGATTTGTGACCCTGGAACTTCGGGTTAGGGATCAGATCTCCCTCGCTCTGCTTGCCGTCATCCTCACCAGCACACCTGGTTCCGCATGGCTCGAATATGATTCCAACGACAATACCGTTCTGCTGCATGTGCTTGACCTCGAGAACGAGGCGCAATGGCGCGAAACGGTCGCCAACCGCTACGAGAGCCTGTTGATGGAGATATTCGTATGAGCGCGATGATCATCCAAATATCTGTCGCCGCAGCCCAGCTGATGATTGTGGCTGCCATGGCGATTTCGTCTATCCGGATGTTTCGCGGCCCGCGCGCCCAGGATCGCATCATTGCGCTCGATACGCTGTATGTGAACGCGATGCTGTTGCTGCTGACCTTCGGAATCAGCACGGGACGGGTCGTCTATTTCGAGGCCGCGCTGGTTATCGGCATGCTTGGCTTCGTCGCGACCGTCGCGCTTGCAAAATTCCTGATGCGTGGGGAGGTGATCGAATGAGCACCCCATTCGAAAGCGTGCCGCTTTGGGCGGCAATTCCCATCGGTTGCCTGCTTGTCGTCGGCGCCTTCCTGACCCTGGTCGGCGCAATCGGCTTCCTGAAAATGGGAACCTTCTACGAGCGTATTCACGCTCCGACATTGGGAACGAGTGGTGGCATCGGCGCAATCATGGTGGCGTCGATGATCTTCTTCTCGACCTCGACGCATTCTCTCGTGATCCATGAACTCCTGATCGGGATCTTCGTAACGGTGACGACACCCATCACCTTCATGCTGCTCGCACGAGCAGCGCTTCATCGCGATCGCGCCGAGCAGAATGGCAATGTTCCGCCGAAGAGCGCGCAAGCCGAGCCAGCGGGCGACCAGCCTTTGTCGTAAAGGCGAGCATGGATTGGTGCCGAAGCAGCCCGGCAGCGGCGCCTATTATACCAAGGTATTGGTTGATCCTTTTTCATAGCGGCGTATACACCAATCTATCCCGAATGGTTTCATTCCGGGATGTCCGGCATGACCGGACGGGTAACGTCATAGAGGACCACATGAACCCGCGATCTAGTAGCCAGCACACGGAATGCGACAGTCGACGCTTGTCGAATGTCCTTGCCGCCGTGCTGACCCAGCGCCCGGGTAGACCATGTGACCGCGAGGGCCTTCGCCGCCGGCGTTGACCCGCGGCACTGGCCTCCCGGGTTCGAGCAACCGTCGAACCAGGAGGAGGCCAGTATCATGACTGCCATCTTCAAATTCGCCGCCATGACCGGCGGCTCGATGATCCTATACTCCCGCGGTCGCGCCGAAGGGCAATCAAGCCCGTTCGCTTTACCGATCGGCATTCCGATCGGGGTCTTGTTGCGACCGTTTATCCGTCAAAAGCCGCCAGCTGTTTCAACCGGTTCACCGGATTGAGTCGCACGGCCGGATTTATGCCAGAGATACTCGTTTAGGCCGCCCGGCAGGCGGTTTCCCCCAGGTAATCGATGAAGACGTGGCGATCCGTCGCACGGGAGTAAGACTATGGATAATTTGAACACGAACGGCGCAGCATCGGCTGTCCTCGACACGGCGCATGTCGGCGACATCCGCGGCGCGCTCGGCACAATCAACCACGGAGACGTTGCCGCCCGCACCACCTGGCGGGCACGTCTCATGACGCTGCTGGCCATTATCGGACCTGGCCTCATCGTCATGGTCGGTGACAATGACGCCGGCGCGTTTGCCACCTACACCCAGGCCGGGCAGAACTACGGCACGTCGCTTCTGTGGACGCTGCTGCTCCTCGTGCCCGTGCTCTATGTCAATCAGGAGATGGTGCTGCGTCTGGGTGCTGTCACGGGTGTGGGCCATGCGCGCCTCATTCTCGAGCGCTTCGGCAAGTTCTGGGGCGCTTTCAGCGTCATCGATCTGTTCATCCTCAACGGGTTGACCATCGTCACCGAATTCATCGGCATCAGCCTGGCGCTCGATTACCTCGGGGTGTCGAAGATCGCCGGTGTTGCCATTGCTGCGGCGCTGACCATGGTTGCCGCAAGCACGGGCAGCTTTCGCCGCTTCGAGCGCTTTGCGCTGATGCTGTGCCTCGGCAGCCTTTTGCTTGTGCCGATCGTATTGGCCGCACATGTTCCGGCTCATCAGATCATGCGCGACCTGACGATCCCCAATCTGCCTGATGGCAAGCTGTCCGACATCCTGCTGCTGATCATCGGGATTGTCGGCACGACCGTGGCTCCCTGGCAGCTGTTTTTCCAGCAGAGCTATGTGATCGACAAGCGCATCACGCCGCGTTTCATCGGCTATGAAAAGGCCGATCTGTGGCTCGGCATCGTCATGGTCATGATCGGCGCCATAGCAATGATCGTATTCTGCGCTGCCATCTTTCAGGGACAGCCGGAATTCGGCAACTTCACCGACGCCGGTGGCATTGCCGCGGGACTCGACAAATATGTAAGCCCGACGATGGGCGTATTGTTTGCCATTGCTTTGATCGACGCGGCAATCATCGGCGCCGCCGCCGTATCGCTCGCAACCGCCTATGCGATCGGCGATGTACTGTCCCTCAATCATTCGCTGCACCGCAAGGCAAGCGAAGCCAAGGGATTCTATTTCGTCTATTGCGGCCTGATTGCCGCCGCCGCCGCTCTCGTGCTCATTCCGGGTTCGCCGCTCGGCCTGATCACGCTTGCCGTGCAGACCCTGGCCGGTGTGCTGCTGCCAAGCGCGACTGTGTTCTTGCTACTACTGTGCAATGACAGGGCTGTCCTCGGTCCCTGGGTCAATGGCAAGGCGATGAACCTGTTTACGGGTGCAGTTATTGCCGTGCTGGTGATGCTGTCTATCATTCTCACGGCCTCCGTTCTCTATCCGGAGATCACCGGCACGCAGATAGTCTGGATCCTTGCAGGTGGCACCTTGCTTGGCCTCGTCGGCCTTATCGCAACGAGCTTGCTGAAAAGCCGATCAGGCGGCCGCGGCGAAATTCGGCAGCTCGTCAAGGATCGGTCGCTGCGGCCGACCTGGCGTATGCCGCCGCTTTCCGCCCTGGAGCCCATTCAGCTCTCGCTTTCGCGGCGGGTATGGATGATCGTGTTGCGCGGTTATCTTGTTGTCGCCGTTGGTATGGTGCTTGTGCGTGTGGTCCAGCTGGCGTTCGGCCAGGGTTGAGCCTACTCGTGGCAGGCATGCCATGTCGCGCGAATAATGACGTCCGGCGGCCCGACCGCCGGCGTCTTGCTTCCGAACGTTCTCACTTTCAATCGGATGAATGCAATGACCGGCAGCCTCGTCATCCTGGAACTCATGGGACACGTCGCGCTCCTCCTTTGGGGTATGCGCATGGTGCAGAGCGGCATAGAGCGGGCTTTCGGTTCGGATCTGAGACGCGTGCTTGGCCGTGCCCTGCGGAATCGCCTGGTCGCCGTCGCTGCCGGCGCCGGGGTCACGATGCTGCTTCAGAGCAGCACCGCAACGGTCATGATGGTCACGTCCTTCGCCGCGCGCGGCGCCGTCGCGCTCGTTCCTGCTCTGGCCGTCATGCTGGGCGCCAATGTCGGGACCGCGCTGATCGTCAAAGCCCTTTCTTTTGATATTTCCTTCGTTTCGCCGCTGTTGCTGCTGGCTGGCTATGTCGCGTTCAAGCGCGGCCCCAAGGGACGCGTGCGGCATCTGGGACGGGTCTGCATCGGCCTAGGGTTGATGCTGCTCGCCCTGCATAGCCTGGTGCAGACAATCCAGCCCGTCAGCACGGCTCCCGTTCTACGAAGCATCCTCGACGCCATTACCGGCGATCCGGTGCTTGACGTATTGTTGGCAGCGGCGCTGACCTTCGCCGCTCATTCCAGCGTAGCCGTCATGTTGCTGCTGGTCGGACTGGCAGCCGGCGACGTCGTGTCGCCGACGACAGGCCTTGCATTGGTTCTCGGCGCAAATCTCGGCGGAGCGCTGCCGCCTGTATTCGAGACCAGCAGCACCAATCCCGCCAATCGCCGCGTTCCGGTCGGCAATCTTCTGTTTCGTGCGGTCGGCTGCATCGCCGTGCTGCCCTTCCTGCATCCGTTGGCTGATCTTCTGCAGCGGGACGGCGCCGATCTGGCGTCGGTGCTCACGAACTTCCACGTCGTCTTCAATGTCGTTCTGGCGGTCATCTGCCTCGGTCTGCTGAGGCCGGCACAATCCCTGCTGATCAAGCTCTACCCCGAAAAGATCAAGTCGGTGGGAGATGCCGCGCGTCCGCTCTTTCTCGACAAGTCGGTGCTGGAGACTCCCTATCTGGCTCTCGCCAGCGCTGCGCGCGAAATCCTGCGCATGGGAGATCTGGTTGAAGCGCTCCTGCGTCTGGTTCCTGCCGATCTCTCTCGGCCCGACAAGCAGGCGGCCGCACAGGCGGTTCGGTTGGGTCAGGAGCTCGATATGCTGCACGGCGCCGTCAAAGCCTATCTGGCGCGCCTCGAACCATCGGAGCTTACCGATCGCGATGCCAGCCGTTTGTCCGATGTTATCGAATTTGCCGTCAATCTCGGTCATGCCGGCGATATTCTCGAACGCTGCCTTGAGCAGGTCACGCGCCGTGCCGAGGGATCGATCAATCCGGCCGACCAGGCAGCCTTGCAAACAATTCAAGCAGAGGTCGGAGCCGACCTTCGCCTGGCGCTGTCGACCCTGGCGACGGAAGACCCGCGCTCGGCCCAGGAACTGGTGGATGCGAAGCGGCACCTCAACGAAGCCGAACGAACTGCGGTGAAAGACCATCTTACGCGTCTTGGCGGCTGCAATTCCTCGGCTTTGCTCGGCTCAAGCAGCCTGTTTCTGGCAACGTTGCGCGACCTCAAGCTGGTGAACTCCCATGTCGCGAGTATCGGCTATGCTGTTCTTGGAGCCGAGGATAGCGGGGCGAGCCGGGCCTTGCAGGAAGAGACCGACAAGGTCCCTCAGGTCTGATGTTGCCGGAAGCCCGCCGGACTGCCCGGTGGGATCAGAGCCAGCCGAGGGCAGTTGCTGCGCGGATCGCTTCCGCCCGCCGTTGGCAGCCGAGCTTACGAAACAGATTTCCGAGGTGAAACTTCACGGTCACCTCGGAAATGCTGAGCGTATTGGCGATGCGCTTGTTGGACATGCCGCTGGCAATCAATTGCATCATCTGCGCTTCGCGTTGTGACAAGCCACCTTGCAATGCGCGGGCTTGGGGCGAATTCACGGAAGCGGCAAAAAGCGAGAGTGCGGTGCGGACATCGGACGATGTCTCGATGAAGCCGCGAATGCGCTCGTTCTTCAACAGCGGGGAAAGAAAAATGCGTTCCTCGGAGAGCACGCCATGACATCCGAGGCGAGTCGACGCTTCGAGTGCGGACAGGAGGTGAGCACGGGTCGCCGCTCTATCGCGACGCTGGTAGGCGGTATAGCTCTGCCAGAGTTGCAGCGCGACCTTCTCGCGGTTTGTCACCTTGGGGTTGGCGATCAGCGCGTCTATCTGACGTGAGAGATAGGGGCGGGGCGTCGCAAGGCGGACGGCATCGCGCAGCCAGGCCATCGTGTAGGAGATTTCGTCGCGCCTCGTCAGGCGCGTCAGCTCTTCATGCGCGCTCTCGACCCAGTTGCGGCCGATCCGCATGCGGACCGCCGAAAGCGTGGCGGCAGCGTCGCCCCAGCGGTCGGCATTCTGATAGGCGATGGCGGTGCGGATTTCCATCATGGCATGGAACTGCAGCCCCTCCGATAGATGGATCCAAAGCCCGTCGAGAAATCCCGGTCGGATCGCCATCGGAAAATGGTCCGCAAGAATCTGCGAGGCGTAATGAAGAGCAAATTGCATGAGGCTCGGCCAGATTTCGGCGGCGGCGAAACTGTCGAATTCGTCCTGAACGAATTGGAGGAGATCGCGGGGTTGCCCTGCTTCATAGGCAATGCAGGCTTCCACAAGGCGCAACATGCGGAATTCCGCGTCAGCCGTGTGCGGCACCTGTTCAAGCTTGTGGCGGGCATCTTTTGCGGCGCGTCTTGCAAACAGCGCATCGCCGCTCATCAGCCGTAACACCGCCTGATGCAGGTGAATAAAGAACTCGAGTAAGGGTTGGCCGCCCATGTGGCCAAGGTAGATCAGAGCCCGTGCGGCGGCTGCTTCCGCCTCGCGAAAGTTGCGGCGGCGGATTTCGAACTCCAGCAATGCATTGTAGTAGGCTGCCCATTTGCCATGATCGCCCATGGGGTAATCGGCCATGAACTCCCCGAGGCGAGTGATCATGGCATCGGTCGGCATCAGATCCTCGGAGATCATGAGGTTCAGCCTGAAGGTTCGGGCGGCAAAAGAGAAGCGCGATCCGCGCAGCAAGACCTTGAGCGGATCCAGATAATCCGAGCCCAGATGCTTGCCGACGAGGTGACGGACACGCTGCAGCTCCCCGAGTTTCAGTAGCATCCGCGCGAGCGCGAAAAGCACGATCTCGTTGGTCGCGATCATTTCGTGAGAAAAGCGCATGATGATGTCACGGAATGCATCAAGGCTGTTTCTGTAAATCAGCTCCAGTCCGCGGGAGCGTTCCAGAATTTGCGCCGCATGCGCCTCGTGCCCGTGGTCGAGAAGCAATGTCATTGCCGCCAGTGCTCGCCCCGCCTTTTCGAACGCGGCTGCAACTTCGATTACGGCGACGGTGTTCTCGAACGTCGCGAGACGTTCATTGACGGCGATGGTGAGAAACTGGCGTAGCTCGATATGCTTATCTGGCTCGTGGATGAGGAGGGGAGGCAGCAGGCCCGCCCAGTCCTCGTTGGCTGTCGGCGTCGGTGCGTCCAGCCAGATCGATAGGGTGGCTGTTTGCGCCGGTGAAAGATGCCCCAGAAAGTTCTCGCGCAAGTAATCGATAGCCAGGCGCGGAGCTTTGGAACCGACCAACGGCAGGAAGGCGGGCCAGCCAGCATAGTGCTCAAGAAGGCCGCGTGCGTCTTCCGCTGGCAAGCCACTCAATTCCTCCGCCAGGAACGTCAACTCGTCAGCATGGATCGTCGTCGAGCCGCGATGAAGAATGAGACGCGCCAATCCGCTGATGCGTTGGTCGGGACGGCAGGCAACGACCAGCACGTCGATGTTTTCCAGCAATTGTGCGGAGAGACGCGCCGACCGGGCCGAGACCGGCACGTCCCAGAAAAGCCAGCCGTCCTCGATGTCGCTCATGCGCGGTTGCTGCAAGCTGCATACACGTCTGCCCATGCCCTCGGCAGCCATTGAAAGCGTCACGGTCTTTCCCGCTCCGGCAGGGGCTCGCAGAAAGATGACGCCGGATCGATGGCCGGCGATGCGATGGCAAAGGCGTTGGCGCGGGATCTGTGCATCCATGACGCCTTGTAGGCGATGCTGGACAAATAACCTATACCTTAAGGCTGAAAAACTATACTTTTGAGTGGTTGTTCGTCGCCCATAGATGAGGATTGTTGTCTGTCAGTTAGCTGGCGAACAAGGAACCTCCCGTCGATGCAGCAACATCCGTTGGTCGCGATATTGACCCGGCTCGGCACGTTCGTGCTGGTCATGATCGCGCTCTCAATCATGATTTTTGCGCTTGCGCGCGTCGTGCCGGGCGATCCGGCGCGCATGGCTCTCGGTCCGGCGGCAACGCAGGAACAGGTCGACGCCTTGCGCGCGCAGATGGGTTTGGATAAGCCGCTGCCGGTGCAATATGCCGAGTATGTCGGCAAGGCGCTGCATGGCGATCTCGGCATGTCTCTGGTCTCGCAACGCCCGGTCACGACTGACCTCGAACAGACGGTGCCCGCTACCGTCGAGTTGGTCCTCGTCTCCGTAATCTTCATGTTCGTCGTGGCGATTCCCCTCGGCGTGATAACGGCGCATTTTCGCGATCGCGCTCTGGATCATATCGGCCGCATTCTGTCGCTGACCGGGGTCACCATTCCGAGCTTCCTGTTCGCGATCAGCCTGCAATTGCTGGCGGCCCGCTGTCTGCCGAACTGGCCGATCATCGGCCGCCTCGATCATTCGCTAAGCTTCCAGCCCGGCCCGACCGGCTTCCTGTTGATCGATGGTCTGCTGGCGGGACGTCTTGATGTCTTCGTCGATGCGCTCCAGCACCTCATCCTGCCGGCCTTCGCGCTCGCCATGGCCGGCATCGGGCAGATTACCCGCATCACCCGTTCTTCCATGCTGGAAAACCAGCGCAAGGACCATGTCCTGACCTTGCAGAGCTTCGGCGTGCCGGAGCGGGTCATCATTTTCCGCTATCTCCTCAAGCTGTCGTCGATCGCGCCGCTGACGATCATGGGGCTCGAATTCGCGTCGCTCATCGGCAACGCCTTCGTCATCGAGATGGTGTTTGCGTGGGGCGGCTTTGCCTCTTACGGGCTGAACGCCATCCTGCAGAAAGACCTGAATGCAGTGACCGCCGTGGTGCTGGTCGCCGGCCTGTTTTTCATCGTTGCGAACCTGGTCGTGGACGTCCTGATCTCGATCATCGACCCGCGCCAGCGCCGCAAGGAGGCACGCTGATGGCCGATATGAAGATGCTTGATGCCTCCGACCGCGCGCTCAGCACGGGTTACATGATGTGGTATCGCTTCAGCCGCAATCCGGCTGCGGTGATCGGCACGCTGATCCTGATTTCCGTTGTCGTGCTCGCAGTCTTTGCTCCCTGGCTCACGCCCTATCCGAAGCATGTGGGCGCTGTCGTCGACTTCCGCGCCAGGCATGTCGCGCCGGATGCCACCCATTGGTTCGGCACCGACAAGGTGGGTAGGGACATCTTTTCCCGCACCGTTTTCGGCATGCGCGTCTCCCTGCTTCTCGTCATTGGCGTGCTCGGAATTTCCGTACCGATCGGCACGGTGCTCGGCCTGATCGCCGGATACTTCGGCGGCTGGGTCGAGAAGATCATCACCGGCCTGACCAACGTCATGCTGGCGATGCCGCCGCTCGTCATGGCGCTTGCCGTGTCGAACCTGCTAGAGCCGAACCTGATGAACGCGATGATCGCCATCACGCTGCTCTGGTGGACATGGCATGCGCGCTTGATCTACTCCGTTTCCAAGTCCATCGCGTCGGAAGACTATATCGAAGCCGCCCGCCTTGCCGGTGCGGGGCCGATGCACATCCTCTTCCGTGAGATCCTGCCCAATTGTGTCGCGGTCATTTCCGTCAAGACGACGCTGGATGCGGCTTTCGTCATCCTGTTCGGCGCCACCCTCAGCTTTCTCGGCTTCGGCGTGAAGCCACCTATTCCGGACCTCGGTTCGATGGTCGCCGATGGCCGTCAATTCATGCCCAGTTATTGGTGGGAAGTCGTCTGTCCCGGCGCTGCGGTCTTCTACGTGACGCTCGGCTTCAATCTTCTGGGCGATGGCCTACGCGACATGTTTGATGTGGAGGGCTGAGCCATGACAGAGCCGCTTCTCAAAATCGACGCTCTCAACGTCTCGTTCACGACTTACGGCCGCACCCGTCAGGTGCTGCGCGATATCGCCCTGACTGTCGCAGCCGGCGAACGCGTCGCACTGATCGGCGAAACCGGATCAGGCAAATCGGTGACGGCAAAGGCAATCATCGGCACCCTGCCAAGAAACGCCACTATCGGTTCGGGCACTATTTCTGTCGCGGGTCGTGATGTCCTGAAAATGCAGCGCAGAGAACGCGAAGCGCTGAAAGGCACCGCATTTTCATTGATCATGCAGGACCCGCTTTCGTCCTTCAATCCGGTCTTCAAGATCGGCACGCATCTCGACGATGTCATGCGTTTTGCTGACAAGCGCGATGGTATCCGGTCCTCGAAGGCCGAGCGCCGCACACGGATTGCTGCCGTCTTACGGCGTGTCCAACTTGCCGATGGCGAGCGCGTAATGAATGCCTATCCATCTGAGCTTTCGGGCGGCATGCGCCAGCGCGTTCTGATCGGGCTTGCGCTGTTGCACCAGCCGAAACTTTTGATCGCCGATGAACCCGGCACCGCGCTTGACGTGACGACTCAGGACGAGATCCTCAATCTCATCAACCAACTGGTGGTCGAGGAGGGTATGGCTCTTCTCATGATCACCCACAATCTCGGCGTCGTGCGCAAGGTCGCAGACCGGGTGGTGGTCATGCATCACGGCGATATCGTCGAGGCGGGCCCTTGTCGCGAGATCCTGACCAATCCGCAAAAGCCTTATACCAAGGCTCTATTGGAAGCCGTACCGCCGCTTTACGGCGACCGTGTCATCGATCTCCCGCAGAGCGATCGTGCGCCCATCGTCAAGGTGGAGGGCTTGAACAAGATCTATGGCAGGAAACCCGGCTTCCATGCTGTTCGCGACGTAAACCTAACGCTGCGTCAGGGCGAAATCTTCGGATTGGCCGGCGAGTCCGGCTCGGGCAAGACGTCGGTCGCACGCATCATCATGGAATTGTCGCGCCCGACATCGGGCAGCGTGACCATCGACGCGCCGGCTCCGGGCCATGGCAAGCGGCTGACGCAGATCGTCTATCAAAACCCCGGCACCTCGCTCAATCCCAAGCGTAATGTCCAGCAAACGCTGGCGCTGCCCTTGAAAACCATCGGCATGGATGGGTCGGCCCGCGAAGCCCGGATGAAGCAGCTCATGGACCTCGTGCGCCTGCCGCAATCCTATTTGGCGAAGTATCCGCATGAGCTTTCCGGCGGCCAGAAGCAGCGCGTGGCGATCGCGCGCGCGCTCGCAGCCGAGCCGAAGATCCTGATCCTGGACGAGCCGACGGCAGCGCTTGACGTGTCGGTGCAGAAGACCGTGATCGAGCTTCTGTTGCAGCTGCGCGAGGAACTTGGTCTCACATACCTGATGATCTCGCATGACCTGTCGCTTATGCGCAATTTCTGCTCGCGCATCGCCATCATGCTGCGAGGCGAGATCGTCGAGGAAGGACCGACGCCGGCGGTCTTTGCCGCACCCAATCACCCCTACACACGCGCGTTGATAGCCGCCATTCCCGTCGTCACCGACGAGGAAGAACGCCTGAAGCCCAGCGTGAGCGAGGAAGAGCGCACGCGCTTCCTCGTCAAAACCACAGACTGATCGAAGAGGAGCCTAACGTGTATCGCGTTGGAATTGACGTCGGCGGCACCAATACGGATGCTGTCGTCCTGGAGGGAAAAACTGTTCTGGCGGGGGTCAAGGCCTCGACGACAGAAGACGTGACGTCGGGCGTGATCGAGGCGCTGGAGAAGGTCATCGAGGCCTCCGGCATCGACCGCACCCGCATCGCAGCCGTCATGATCGGTACAACGCATTTCACCAATGCGGTTATCGAGCGCCGTCATATGGACGAGGTTGCGGCCATTCGCCTGAGCTTGCCGTCTGGCGCTGGCCTGCCGCCCATGGTCGATTGGCCGGATGATCTGCGCGAGATCGTCGGCAATCACGGCTATCAGGTCAAAGGCGGCTACGAGTTCGACGGCCGCGAACTTTCGCCGCTCGACGAGGATGCCATCGTGCGCATCGCCGGCGAAATCCGGGCAAAGGGCTTGAAGGCCGCTGCGGTCACCTGCGTTTTCAGCGGCATCAACGATGCCATGGAGTTGCGAGCCAAGGAAATCCTGCAGCAGCATTGCCCCGGCCTGCCTGTCGTCATGTCGAAGGATATCGGCCGTCATGGCCTCCTTGCCCGTGAAAGCGCGGCGATCATGAATGCTAGCCTATTGTCGCTTGCGGATCGCACCGTCGCCGCCTTCGGCAAGGCGCTTGTCGCCGGCGGCATCCCATGCCCGTTCTACATCACGCAGAACGACGGCACGCTGATGGCAGCTGATGTCGTGCGCGCTTTCCCGGTGCTGACCTTTGCCTCCGGTCCGACCAATTCCATGCGTGGGGCCGCGTTCCTGACTGGGCTGAAGGACGCCGTCGTCGTTGACGTCGGCGGCACGACCTCGGATGTCGGTTCCCTCTCGCACGGGTTCCCGCGCCAGGCCTCCACAACAGTCGATATCGGCGGTGTTCGCACCAACTTCCGCATGCCTGACGTCTTTTCGATCGGCCTGGGTGGCGGCTCGCTCGTCGTCAAGGGAGATACGGGCATTACCGTTGGACCGAAGTCGGTCGGATATCGTGTCCGCAAGGAAGCGCTCTGCTTCGGCGGTTCGACGTTGACCGCCACCGACATCGCGGTCGCCGCCGGCAAAGCCGAGATCGGTGAGCGCGCGCTGCTTGCCGATCTCGACAAGGGGCTGGTCGATGCGGCAGTCGCAAAGATCAACGCCATGTTGGAAGCCTGTGTCGAGCGAAGCCGCGTTTCGTCGACGCCGGTGCCGGTTATTGCAGTCGGCGGCGGCTCGATCCTGATGCCTGATCGCATCGGCGATCTCGAGGTGATCATGCCGGAAAACTTTGCCGTGGCTAACGCCGTTGGCGCTGCCATCGCCCAGATCAGTGGCGAGACGGATCGGGTCTTCTCGCTTGTCGATGGCCGCACGCGCGAGAGCGCGCTTGCCGAGGCTGAAGCCGAAGCGCGCGAGAAGGCAATCGCTGCCGGTGCGCTTGCAGAAACCCTTGAAGTTATCGAGCGCGAGGACACGCCGCTTGCCTATCTGCCAGGCAACGCCACGCGCATTCACGTCAAAGTCGTCGGTGAAATGGGAGGCCATCATGCCTGAGACGCGCAAGCAGAAATACGACGATGCCGCTCTGCGCCGGCTGACGCCTGAGGATCTCGATGCCCTTGAAATCGGCGCGGGCATTCTCGGCACAGGTGGCGGCGGCAACCCCTATCAGGGCAAGCTTCTCGTTCTCGAAGCCATGAAGGCCGGTTACGAGATGAAGGTTCTGGCGACCGACGCCATTGAACCAGATGCTCTTTGCATGTCGATCGGCGGCATCGGCGCACCTGTCGTCGGTGTCGAACGCATCCGCGAGGGACGCGAAGGATTGCGCTGCCTGCGCGCCATGGAAGAGCTTATCCGTACGCCGATCGACGCCATCGTCTGCGAGGAAATCGGCGGCGCGAATTCGATGAACCCGCTGGTGACAGCTGCGCTCGGCGGCTTGCCCATCCTCGATTGCGACGGTATGGGCCGGGCCTTCCCAGAAATGCAGATGACGACCTTTTCGATCTATGGCCACAGTTCGACGCCGTCGGTCATGTGCGACCTGCATGGCAATGCGGTGATCTTCAGCCACGCCGTTTCCGAAGTCTGGCATGAGCGCATGGCGCGTGCCTGCGTTGTGGCACAGGGCGGCGGCGCTATGCTGGCGACCGCGCCGATGCAGGCGCATTACGTCCATCAGTACGGCATCCCGAAGAGCTTCACCAAGGCGATTGCGTTGGGCGAGGCGGTGATCCGTGCGCGCAAGGCGCAGGAAGATCCGATTGCCGCCGTTTGCGCGCTTGAAGGCGGACGACGGGTGTTCAACGGCAAGATCACCGACCTGAAGCGCCATCTGCGCGGGGGCTTCGTCATCGGCGATATGGAACTCGCCGGCTTCGACGACTGCAACGGGCAGACGGCGAACGTGGCGATCCAGAACGAGTTTCTGGTCTTCCGCCGCGATGGCGTAATCGAGGTCTGCGTGCCGGACCTGATCGTGCTGCTCGATGTCGACACGGGCTATCCGATCACCACCGAAATGCTGCGTTACGGCCAGCGCGTCGCCGTGGTCGCGATCCCCTGCCACGAGTTGCTGCGCAGCGCGCGTGCGCTCGATGTCGTGGGACCGGCGGCCTTCGGATACCCGGAGATCACCTATTCGCCGCTGCCGGCCCCCAGCCGGAAGGCGGCCTAGTCATAAGCGGGGCAGTTCCCGCACAAAGAGGAGAACTTGAATGAAGATGGGTTCCAACGGTCTGCGTCTTTCGGCGTTCCTGCTTGCCGGCGCCATGGCAATGCCGCTGACGTCGGTTGCGGCTTCGGCGGCCGACAAGGTGTCGATTGCCGTCAACACGATGCAGATTTTCAGCTCGCTCGATCCGGCGAAGGTCACCGACTATACCGGCTATATGGCCATCGTGAACATGTATGACGCCCTGACGACTGTCAGTCCTTCGGGCGAGATCGTGCCGCATCTGGCAAAATCCTGGGACATTTCGCAGGACGGCCTGACCTACACGTTCCATCTTCGCGAAGACGCCAAGTTCCAGGACGGCACGCCTGTAAAGGCCTCCGACTTCGTTTGGTCGATCCAGCGTCTGATCGGCATCAACAAGGGCCCATCCAATCTCGTCGTCGGCCTCGTGAAGCCCGAAAACGTCACCGCGCCGGATGACAAGACCGTCGTCGTCAAGCTTGATCGCCAGTTCTCGCCGTTCATGGCTGTGACGCCATTGATGATGGCACTGAATGAAAAGCTGATCGAAGCCAATTCCAAGCCAGACGACAAATGGGGTGAAGCCTATGTGGGCGAGCACTCCGCCGGCTCCGGTCCCTACAAGCTCGTCAGCTATAATCGCTCCGCCGACATGGTGATCGCGCGCAATCCGGATTACTTCCTCGGCTGGACCAAGGGAACGCCGATCGACGAAGTGCGCTTCATCCAGACGAGCGACGACGCCACCGTCAAGGCGCTTGCTGAAAAGGGCGAACTTGGTCTTTCCTCGCATGGTCTCGGCAACGACACCTATGAAACGATCGGCAAGATGCCGGGCTACAAGCTGCTCCAGTCTGCGACGGCCGGCGGCTTCGTCATCAAGCTGAACAGCAAGGTCTATCCGACCGACGACGTGCATGTGCGGCGCGCGATCGCCTATGCCACCGATTACAAGACCATCCAGGAAGCGATCTATCCCGGCTTCGACATGACCGGCCCGCTTTCGACCGTCTTCAAGGACGCCCACAACGACGATATCCAGCCCGGTGTCTTCGATCTCGAAAAGGCGAAGGAGGAGCTCGCCAAATCGAAATATGCCGGCCAGAAGATCACGCTGGTCAACAGCTACGTCGCCTCACTGGCCTTTGAATCCGAGGTTGCGCTGCTGATGCAGGCCAATCTCGAACAGATCGGCATTACGCTCGACATCAAGCCGGAGCCCTGGAACCGCATCGTTGAACTCTCATCGAAGCCGGAAACCACGCCGGCATCGACACAGGTCAACATCTCGCCCAATTATCCGTCGCCGGACGCGATCTTCTACAACCAGTATCACTCCAAGGC